>DYJM01000120.1 GCA_020723125.1 Acidithiobacillus ferrivorans | reverse complement strand
TCTACTGGTCACTTTGGCAGGAAGTTGGGCCAATGCAGACACTCTGAGCGATGCCATTACCCAGGGACAGGTCCATCTGGATTTTCGTCCTCGCTATGAATTCATGTCGCAGGCCGGGAAAAAAGATGCCAATGCCTTTACCGTACAGACGCTGCTGGGACTCGGCAGTAAACCCATTGCCGGTTTCAGTGCTGATCTGCAATTCATCAACGTAGCGGGCATCATCAACCAGTACAACAGCTTACGCAATGGCAAAACGGCGTATTCGGTTATTCCCGATCCGGATGAAAGCAACGTCAATCAGGCCTATCTGCAATTTGCCGGCATTCCCGGATGGAAATTGCGTGCGGGTCGGCAGGTAATCAATCTGGATGATGAACGTTTTGTGGGCGCTGTGGGTTTCCGCCAGACCCCGCAGACTTTTGATTCCGTATCCATCTCCGGAAAACCGCTGAAGGATCTAGCCATTTATGGCGCCTATATATGGCGCATCAAGAACATACTGAATGAAAATGTACCCTCACAAACCATACTCAGCGAAATGAACTGGTCGCCTTCTTCGTTGATGCATGTTCAGGGGTTCGGTTATTGGTATGGCAACCAGGCACATAGTGCCATACCCGGTGCCGCCGCCTGTTTTTTGTCGGGAAACGCCCAGGTCTGCAACAGCCAGACGCTGGGACTGCGGGTCGGGGGAGTTATTCCCCTCACCCATACACTGAAACTGCCCTACGATCTGAGTTATGCCCGCCAGCTACCCTATGACGGCGGCAGTGCGGCCATCAATGCCTCCTACTATCACCTGAGTGCCGGACTGGCGCTGCCATCTGTTGCGCTCCATGCCAATTACATGGTGATGGGGGCCAACCATCAGGGAACCTACGGCTTTCAGACCCCATTGGCTACCAAGCATGCCTTTAACGGTTGGGCAGAGGTATTTCTTACCACCCCCCCAAAGGGGCTGCGTAGCCTTTACTTTACAGCTACTGGAAAAATCATGAAAACCCAACTGATGGCCACCTATTACGATTTTCAGGCTGATCATGGCGCTGCCCATTATGGGAATGAGCTGGATCTATCCGTAACCCATGGTTTCTCCAGACATTGGAGTGCCGGGGTGCAATATGCGGACTACCGGCGGAGCAGCTATGGGGTCAATACCGAAGGAGCCTGGGTGTTTGTCAATGCAAAATTCTAGTCAGGCAGCGGGGTGCAATTGCACTAATTTGGTGCGGTTGCACCAGGCCTTGCACTGATTTCTGACAATCTGATCGGGGCATAAAATTTAACCTTCTGTTTTTATTAAGATCAGCCTCAGGCACATCTATTGCTTAATAAATGTTGAAGCGATTCGCGAGGATCGCCGGTATGCAAAACGGCAAAGGCGTCGTCAGCAATTCAGCTGACTGACGCCTTTTTTCTATTTTGGGAGCCCAGCAATGCACATTACAGTTCCACGAAAACCCCGTCTGGTCGTTGTCGGCAATGGCATGGCAGGCATCCGTGCGGTCGAAGAACTTTTGAAAATGGCACCGGATCTTTATGAGATCAGCGTATTCGGTGCCGAACCCCATCCCAACTACAACCGGATTCTCCTGACTCCAGTGCTGGCCGGAGAAATGACTCTGGAAGAAACCATCCTCAACCCTCTGGAGTGGTATGCCGAGCATGGAATCCAGTTATTTACCGGTAATCCAGTGACACGCATCGATCGGGTCAAACGCCAGGTCATTACCGCCGATGGCAAAGCGACCCCCTATGATCGTTTACTGCTGGCAACCGGCGCAGCCGCTGCCATGGCGCCCGTACCGGGCAATCATTTGCCGGGCGTTCTGAGTTATCGGGATATGGCGGATGTGGAAGCACTGACCAAAAGCAGCGCGCTCGGCGGTCAGGCCGTGGTCATCGGTGGCGGCCTGTTGGGACTGGAAGTTGCCCATGGTCTGCGGGCCAGGGGAATGGAGGTCACGGTCATTCATCGTCGCGCCTGGCCTTTGGACAAGCAACTGGATCAACGGGGTGGTGTGCTTTTGCAAAAAGCCATGGAAGCCCGGGGTGTCCGGTTTTTGCTGGGTAAGGAAACCGCAGAAATTCTCGGCACGACGCATGTCACCGGACTGCGTTTCAGCGATGGCACGGAAATTCCGGCGGATGTGCTGGTCATGACCATTGGCATCAAACCACGCATCGAACTGGCCCAGGCTGCAGGCTTACAGTGTGAAACCGGCATTCTGGTCAATGACACCCTGCAAACCTACGATCCACGCATTTATGCCGTGGGAGAGTGCGTCCAGCATCGCGGTCAGACCTATGGTCTGGTAGCTCCCCTGTTTGAGCAGGCCAAGGTAGCCGCCAATCACCTGGCGGAATATGGACGGATGCGTTATCAGGGTTCCGTCACCAGCACCAAGCTCAAGGTTACCGGCATCGAGCTGTTTTCCGCCGGGAATTTCATGGGCGGAGAAGAATGCGAAGAAGTTACCCTGCTGGACGGCAGCCAAGGAGTTTACAAAAAAGTCATCCTCCAGGAAAACAAGGTGGTGGGTGGCCTGCTCTACGGCGATACCAGCATCGGTCCGTGGCTGTTTCAACTCATGCGTGACGGCACCGACGTATCGGCCTTTCGGGATAATATTGTTTTTGGTGAAACCCATCTGGGGGATGCCGGTCATTCCGGAGAAAATCAGGCGGCGCGCCTGCCGGACAACGCCGAAATCTGTGGCTGCAATGGCGTGGCCAAAGGCAGCATTGTCAAAGCCATCCGCGAACAGGGATTATTTACTCTGGACGATGTACGCAAATGTACCAAGGCCAGTGCTTCCTGCGGTTCCTGTACCGGTTTGGTGGAGCAGTTATTGTCCAGCACCCTCGGCGGATTTTATGACAGCACCCCGAAGAAAAAGGCCCTGTGTGGCTGTACTGAGCTCAGTCATCAGGAAGTTCGTGATGCCATCGTCAAGGAAAAGCTCCTCTCGGTTCGCCAGGTCTTTGCTTATCTGGAATGGCGCCACCCCGCCGGCTGCGCCACCTGCCGTCCGGCCGTCAATTACTATGTGCGGACCGCCTGGCCCATGGAAGGTCTGGACGATCCGCAATCCCGCTTCATCAATGAACGGGCCCATGCCAATATTCAGAAAGACGGCACCTATTCGGTCATTCCCCGCATTTATGGAGGGGTCACCAGTCCTGCGGAACTGAAACGTATTGCGGAAGTCGCCGAGCGCCATCACGTCCCCATGGTGAAATTTACCGGCGGACAGCGTCTGGATCTGCTTGGGGTAAAAAAAGAAGATCTGCCCAAAATCTGGGCGGAGCTGGATATGCCTTCGGGTCATGCTTACGGAAAAGCTTTACGTACCGTCAAATCCTGTGTGGGTAGCGAATTTTGCCGTTTTGGTGTGCAGGATAGTACCCGCCTTGCCATTGAACTGGAAAAAAATCTTGAACGCATGTGGGCACCCCATAAGGTCAAGCTCGCCGCATCGGGTTGTCCACGCAATTGCTCCGAAAGCACCATCAAGGATGTGGGGATTATTGGCGTGGATTCGGGCTGGGAAATCCATGTGGGTGGAAATGGCGGCATGAAAGTGCGGGCTGCTGATCTGCTTTGCAAGGTAAAAACCCACGAGGAAGTTCTGGAAATGACCAAGGCATTTTTGCAGATGTATCGCGAAGATGCCCAATATATGGAACGCACCGCGCCCTGGGTAGAAAGGATCGGACTGGAAAAGATCAAGGCCACCATAGTCGACGACGCCAGCACCCGAAAAACCCTGGCAGAACGCATGGATTTTGCCCTGGCTCAGGAAAAGGATCCCTGGAAGGAAGCTGTATCCGGCCGGCTGGATATTCACGCCGCCCCCATGCGCCGTATCCCGGCCTGAGGAGAACAACATGGAATGGATGGCCTTAGGTACTCTTGAAGAAATTCCCGCTCGGGGTGGTCGTTATGTAGAGACGCCGGTGGGCGAAATTGCGGTTCTGCGCAATGAAAATGATGAGCTTTTCGCAGTCAGCAACCAATGTCCCCATCGCGGCGGGCCTCTCTCCGAGGGGTTTGTTTCCGGCAAGCTCGTTTTTTGCCCCTTGCACAACTGGCAAATTGATCTGGAAAAAGGCGAAGCCATGGCACCGGACTCCGGCTGCGTCAAAAGATTTCCCATCCGTATGGAGGGCGGGCAGATTTGGCTGGGCTTGCAGGAAATCTTCCCATG
>DYJM01000021.1 GCA_020723125.1 Acidithiobacillus ferrivorans | reverse complement strand
GTACTGACTGCACCTGTGCGCAGAGCAGTTTTGAAATCCCGATTCAGGTATTCGTGGGCATAGTGCTGTTCAAACACACACAGGACCACACCGCTCATTACAGCCCATGCAAATACGACAATGACCAGAATGTTCCCCAAGCCGAGAGATTAGTATGGCACGGAGGCATACCGAGCGCAGCAGCTCGGCATCTTGCTGGCCTATCCCCAGGCACGAGGCGAACACCCTCACCCGAAGTTTCCCGGATTGGTCCCGGCGTTAAAAAATCGGGACGAAATTTGTCAGTAGTCCGAAGTTAAACCCGACGGGCTGCTAGGGTCCCTATGGTTCCTCGGGTCGTTGTTAAACATTCGTGCCCGCATCCTCGAATATTCGACGACTTCCGCGATCGCTTAGCTGTCTTCTGATGTGCTCGCGTAGGCACCTGACTGTCTCCGTTTCCCGTGCGGGATCGCAGACGATTGCAACATCAACATCACCGAGTTCTGGCAACTCCGGCTGATACGTGGACCCACTTGCCCGTTGCGGCACGGCAGCCATCGGCAAGGCGGCAAGCCCCAGCCCTGATGCCACTGCCGCCCACACGCCGTAGTAGCTTGTACTGGTATAGACATCTACCCATTTCATGCCAGCGCCTTCAAGCGCACTGAGGGTACGCGTACGATACGCGCAGCCGGGAGGAAAACCGGCTAGCGGAATCGGTTGGCCCGGCATCCACGGCAGGCTTTTGCTCGCCACCCATGTAAGGCGTTCCGTATATAGTCGTTCTGCCAGCACAGCAACAGGATCGCATTGATTAATAAGAGCCAGATCAATCCGTCCATGATTGATCAGATCGTTTAACTCATTCGAAAGCCTGCAGGTCACCTCAAGGCGTACTAAAGGGTACCGCAACCGAAAGGCCGCCAATGCCTGGGATATCTCGGAATGGGCGGATTCGTCTGGAAGGCCGAGACGTACGATGCCGGCAAGTTCGGGGCTGTCAAGCGCGACGGCCGCCTCATCGTTGGCGCGGATGATGCGCAAAGCATGATCAAGCAAGGTTTCCCCTGCATTCGTCAGCCCAAGTACTCGTCCCTGCACCCGCCGCACCAGTCGCTTATTGAGTTGTTGTTCTAGCCGCTTAAGCTGGAGGCTCACCGTTGATTGGGTGCGATACAACCGCTGCCCCGCCCCGGTGAAGCTGGTCTCCTCAGCGATTGCGACGAATACCCGGAGCAGATCAATGTCGAAACTCTTCATTCATCATTTCCAGTTCTAATGATGATATTATTGATAATTCGTTTTGGAAATGCTGTCAAACCGCCTAGTCTTGTTCCATCGAAATTTTACTATCCAATCAAGAAGAAAATGACAATGGTTCAGAATTCGACCACATCCGGCAAGGCGTTATTTGATCTGTCATCTTGGCAATCATTCCAGACTCTGGCTTGCAGTATCTGACAAAGTTCTATGACGATGCTTGGATGCGCAAGGCAGCATACACCCGGACCTGTTGAGGCCGATGCCAGATGAGCGCCGAATCTCAAAGAGAAGGGCAGCATGAAACCTACAGCGACCAATTCCAAGCAGGCTTTAATGATTGCGGCGACGGGCCTTCTGTTTAGTGCTCTATGGAGTTCGGCATTCATTGTTGGGAAAGTGGGCCTGGAGGCCGCACCGCCACTTTACCTTCTCGCTGCGCGCTTTTTGGTAGCCGGTATCTTCATGATATCAGTGTCTGTTGCCATCCCAAGTTATTGGCGCTGTTACGCCGATGGATGGCGACCATGGCTCCTGGCACTTCTTCTGGGTCTGTTAAATAACGCTTTATATCTGGGCATGAGCTTCTACGCCCTACAGAGTTTGCCTGCGGGATTAGTCATTCTTCTAGTCAGTCTCGCCCCTATCATGACAGCAGTTATGGCTTACTTCATCCTGGGCGAGTCGTTGACGGTACGGAAGATCATCGGACTGTTCGTAAGCCTCGCTGGCGTGGGCATTATTGTGTATCCTCGAATCAACAGGGGAGATTTTTCGGAAATACTGGGGATTATTCTGGCTAGTATTAGCGCCCTCGCTCTTGCGGGTGGCACGGTCGTCTACAAGGCCTACGCTGTACAAGTGTCCGCATTCTGGCTTAATGCTTGGTCAACGTTTTTCGGTGGATTGATGTTAGTTCCGGTGGCACTTACGCTGGATAACATCTCGGTCGTGAAATGGAACGCAACCCTATTCGGAGCGATAGGGTATCTTGTGTTCGTGGTTTCAATTGGTGCAATGCTTCTGTGGTTCTGGCTCATTCGAATGGTTGGCGCAAGCAAGGCGAGCACCCTACTGTTCCTTAACCCTCCCCTAGGTCTGTTTCTCGCATGGTTGCTACTCCGTGAAGCTCCCACTTGGAATGAACTATTGGGCGTTTTCCCTGTAAGTCTTGGCGTACTATTAGTGGTCAGAAGCAAGGAATAACTGCATGAGATTTATCAGTTTTTAGGGGCATTCGTAATTTGTTGTGTATGACCGTTCAACTCTGAGCGTGTGTTCGGTTTCCAAAATTGTAATATCTTGTTTATAGGGTGTGGCGCGTTCATTTTCCGAAATCGTAATGATCTGTGTACACTGCACATGTGCTGCAAAAATGGGCAGGCGGCCTAGGATAAGTACAGACTTCGGGGATTTTAGCAGAAAATAACATCAATATTGTTCACCATAGGAAACAAATGACGCTGGCTAACAGGGAACGAGGGTCAGGGTAGGTAGAGGTCAAGATCCGCACCTCCAACTCTGGGCATAAGTATACGGAACTGAGTTACCATCTTTATTTGTATCCTACAACAACTTTGACCATAAGCATCCGGTTACTCCACAGTTACCGCCTTGGCTAGATTGCGGGGACGGTCCACATCGGTGCCTTTTACCAGTGCGGCATGATAGGCCAGGAGTTGTACCGGAATGACGTGTACCACGGGTGAAAGCAGGCCGGTGTGGCGGGGCAGGCGCATGACGTGAATACCCGCGCTCGCGCTGAAGTGACTGTCTGCATCAGCGAACACATACAACTCTCCGCCTCGGGCATGCACTTCCTGCATGTTTGCAGCGACTTTTTCCAGCAAACGGTCATTGGGGGCAATGACCACGACGGGCATATTGCTGTCCACCAAGGCCAGTGGGCCATGCTTGAGCTCCCCTGCGGGATAGGCTTCGGCGTGAATGTAGGAGATTTCCTTGAGCTTGAGGGCGCCTTCCAGGGCGATGGGATAATGCAGTCCACGTCCCAGAAAAAGCGCATGTTCCTTGCCCGCAAAACGCGCTGCCCAACCTTGAATTTGTGGTTCCAGATTCAGGGCATGCTGGACGCTGCCGGGAAGCTGGCGGAGAGCCTCCAGATGGGTGGCCTGGGTATCCGCATCCAGTTTGCCTTGCGCCTTGGCCAGAGAAATCGCCAGCAAATACAAAGCGACCAGTTGGGTCGTAAACGCCTTGGTGGAAGCCACCCCGATTTCCGGGCCGGCACGGGTCAGAAAACGCAGCGCCGAGGCTCTGGGGATGGCACTTTCCGCGACATTGCAAATGGACAGGGTATAGTCGTGTCCCAGCTCCTTGGCCCGTTTCAGGGCCTCAAACGTATCCAGCGTTTCGCCCGACTGGGAGAGGGTCACAATGAGCTGGCGTGGGTTGGGAATGGAGTCGCGGTAGCGGTATTCATGACCGAGCTCTGCCTGAGCGGGAATCCCGGCAATGCTCTCCAGCCATTGCCGTCCCACCAGGGTCGCGTAATGGCTGGTGCCAGACGCCAGAAACAGGACACTGTTCACATCCTTGAAAATGGCTTCTGCCTGCGCTCCCCACAAATCGCCCAGATTCAACTGGCTGTTCAACGCCCCTTCCAGGGTATCTGCCAAGGCCCGGGGCTGCTCGTGGATTTCCTTTTGCATGAAATGCCGGTATGGTCCCAAATCGACAGCGGCAGCACTGAGTTCACTCCAATGTTCTTCACGTTTCTGGGGCTGCCCCGCCTGATCGGTAATGGACAGCTTATCCCGCTCCAACAAGGCCACGTCGCCATCCTCCAGATACAGCACCCGACGGGTTACGGGCAACAGGGCGGCCACGTCCGAGGCGAAATAATGGCCTTCGTCCGCAATGCCCAACAACAAAGGGCAACCCATTCGTGCCACACAAAGCCGGTCCGGGTCTGCAAGTGACAAAACGGCAATGGCATAAGCGCCGCGCAATTCCGCCACGGTTTGCCGCACCGCTGTGAACAAATCAGGCGCCGTCTGTCGATAAAAATGGACCAGGTGGGCAATGACTTCCGTATCGGTTTCGGAAGTGAATACATAACCTGCCTGTTCCAGACGGGCACGCAGGGCATGAAAATTTTCGATAATGCCGTTATGCACCACCGCAATTTGTTCATGGGACAACATGGGATGGGCATTACATTCTGCCACCCCCCCATGGGTCGCCCAACGGGTGTGACCAATGCCCAGCATGCCTTGCAAAGCCCGCTCGCTGCTTGCCGCCGTCAATTCCGCCACCCGGCCCACGCTCCGCACGCGCTCGAGGGTTGGCTGCTGTCCTGGAACCTGCTGGAGCATCGCCAAACCCGCCGAATCGTAGCCACGATATTCCAGGCGCCGCAAACCTTCCAGAATCATGGGCACCAGGTCAGTTTTGCTGACCCCGCCGACAATACCGCACATAATCTCTGTCTCCCGAATACGAGGGCATCCTGCCCGTACTGAATTTATCCTGACATCAGCCCACAGGCTGGATGGTTTTTCTCTTGGACCCGTTGTGCTGCCTTAGGCTACGCGCCGACTTAGCCCTTTCGTCAGGAACAGGCACACCTGCTGCCGTCAGGTTTCCTTGATTTTCCGTTGCGGGCGCTGCCAATCCGGAATGGAACGCTGGGGGCTGCGGCTGAGGGTCAGGCCACCGGCGGGCACATCCTTGGTAATGGTGCTTCCGGCACCAATAGTCGCGCCCTCACCCACGGTGACTGGTGCAATCAACTGCGTCGCCGAACCGACAAACACGTCATTGCCGATCACCGTCTTGTGCTTGTTCGCCCCATCATAATTACAGGTGATGCTGCCCGCACCCACATTTACCCCGGAACCGATTTCCGAGTCACCAATATAGGTCAGATGATTAGCCTTGGAACCATTGCCAATGGTCGAGGCTTTCACTTCCACATAATTACCGATATGTGCCGCCACGCCAATATCACTGCCCGGACGAACTCTGGCGAATGGTCCGATCCGCGCACTCGCGCCTATACGGGCGCCTTCGAGCACACTGTAGGGCAAAATTTCTGCATCATCGCCAATTTCCACATCCTGAAGAACCACGCCCATGCCGATGCGCACCCGGTCCCCCAGACGCACCTTGCCGATACACAGAACATTGGGGTCCATCCAGCAATCCTGGCCGCATTCCAGAGTACCGCGAATATCCACACGTTCCGGATCCGCCAGGCGCAGCCCCTGAAGCTGCAAGTGACGCACCCGCCTGCGCTGATAAATTCTCTCCAGCGTCGCAAGTTGAACCGGGTCATTGACGCCCAGGGCTTCGCTGGCATCGCTGAAAGTAAAAGGCCAGACCTCGTGATGGCTGCTCCGGGCGGCGGCAACCACATCCGTCAGATATAACTCACCCTGGGCATTATTGGCTGACAAGTCCGATAACCAGCCCTGCAGCGAAGCCACCGGCAAAATCATCATGCCCAGATTCACTTCCCGGATAGCATGCTCTGTGCTGCTGCAGTCTTTTTGTTCACGAATGGCCTGTACCTGGCCTTGGGCGTCGCGGACAATGCGACCATAACCCTGGGCCTCTTCAAGAATGGCGGTACTCAGTCCCAGAGCGTTCTGCGGAGTTTTTGCCAGAAATGCGCGCAAGGTGTCAGCGGTGAGCAAGGGAACATCCCCATACAGCACCAGTACCCGGTCAGCACCCCGCAGACCGGGTAAGGCCGCTTTCAGGGCATCGCCGGTGCCACGTTGCTCCTGCTGATGCCACCACTGCACGGGCCACTGACTGAAATGCTCTTGCACCAACTCAGCGCCATTGCCAATCACCACATGCAAGTGTCGCGGTTGCAAGGCCTGCGCCGTATCCAGAACATGCTCCAGTAAAGGCTTGCCTCCCAAAGCCTGCAACACCTTGGGCCGGGCAGAACGCATGCGGGTACCCTGACCGGCCGCCAACACGACAATATCGGTAATCACCTGATCCATGATCTCTTCCTCAAAACGCACAAACCCCAGTCACCATGAGCGACCGGGGTTTATGAAACCTGCCCAAAAGACAGGAGCATCGCTGCTTGCGAAACTAGCGCAGCAGGCCTTGCTCGCGCAAGCGCTGAACGGCTTTCAAACGGGCAATCTGAGCCAATAGTTCACCCTGCGCTGCAGCATAATCCATCTGATCCAGATTACCGGCCAGGCGCGCCTCAGCCGCCTGTTTGGCGGCAAGGGCCTTGGCTTCGTCAATATCCGTAGCCCGTTCTGCTGAATCTGCCAGGACCGTGACCACGTCCGGCTGGATTTCGAGCATGCCGCCGTCTACGAACAAATATTCGGTGTTTTCACCGTTGATAATCCGTAACTCGCCGGGACGTAATCCGGTCAGCAAGGGAGCATGGCGAGGCAAAATACCCAACTCACCCATTTCACCGGGGGCTACCACCATGGTGGCAACGCCTTCGTAAATACTCCCTTCAGCACTGACGACCCGCACATCAATGGTCATGGCCATACCTTATCCCTGTTGCAGCTTTTGCGCCTTGGCAATCGCTTCATCAATAGTACCTACCATGTAAAAAGCCTGTTCCGGCAGATGATCATATTCACCGGCAACAATAGCCTTGAACCCGCGAATGGTATCTTTCAGTGAAGCATAGGTACCGGGGCTACCCGTAAACACTTCCGCCACGAAAAAGGGCTGGGACAGGAAGCGCTGAATTTTACGGGCGCGTGAAACCAGCAGCTTGTCATCTTCGGAAAGTTCATCCATACCCAGAATGGCGATGATGTCCTGCAATTCCTTGTAGCGCTGCAGGGTCTTCTGACAGGCACGTGCCACGTCATAGTGTTCCTGACCGACAATCGCCGGATCCAGTTGACGACTGAAGGAATCCAGAGGATCCAGAGCGGGGTAAATACCCAGTTCGGCAATCTGACGGGATAACACCACCGTTGCGTCCAAGTGGGCAAAGGTCGTGGCCGGTGACGGATCGGTGAGATCGTCGGCAGGCACATAAACCGCCTGTACCGAGGTGATGGAACCCACCTTGGTAGAAGTAATGCGTTCCTGCAACTTACCCATTTCTTCAGCCAGCGTCGGCTGATAACCCACTGCCGAAGGCATACGCCCGAGCAGTGCCGACACTTCGGTACCCGCCAGGGTGTAACGGAAGATGTTATCAATGAACATCAGAATATCGCGGCCTTCATCACGGAAATGTTCCGCCATGGTCAAGCCGGTCAGTCCGACGCGCAGACGGTTGCCGGGTGGCTCATTCATCTGGCCATAGCACAGCGCCACCTTGTCGAGCACGCCAGAGTCGGTCATTTCGTGATAGAAGTCATTACCTTCGCGGGTTCTTTCACCCACCCCGGCAAACACGGAGTAACCGGTATGCTCAATGGCGATATTCCGGATCAGTTCCATCATGAGCACGGTTTTACCCACACCCGCGCCACCGAAGAGACCGACCTTGCCGCCCTTGGCGAAAGGACAGATCAGATCGATAACCTTGATGCCGGTTTCCAGCACTTCGGTGCTGGCCGCCAGTTCATCAAAGCTGGGGGCGGGGCGATGAATGGCCTTGCGCTCTTCCGTCTGTACCGGACCCTTGCCATCGACGGGATCGCCCAATACGTCCATGATCCGTCCCAAAGTGCCGTGACCAACGGGGACGCTGATGGGGGCACCCGTACGGGCAACCGCCAGACCCCGCTTCAGACCTTCGCTGGGGCCCATGGCAATACCGCGCGCCACACCGTCACCCAACTGCGTCTGAATTTCAATGGTGAGATTTTTTTCCGTGATGACCACGGCTTCCATGATCTCCGGGACCTGCCCGCGAGGAAAGGCGACATCGATCACCGGTCCGATCACCTGGACAATGTGGCCGACGGCATTATCTTTAGCTACCGCTTCGCTCATGATTTAACCCTCAAAAAATCCAAAAATGCTGTACTTGATCGTCAAACCGCCGCCGCACCGGCGCTGATTTCGGCGATTTCCTGTGTAATGGCTGCCTGACGGGCCTTGTTGTAAGCCAACTGCAGATCGCCCACCATCCGTTTGGCGTTGTCCGAGGCATTTTTCATGGCCACCATACGCGCGCTTTGCTCGCAGGCCAGATGCTCAATGACCGCCTGATAAACGACAGACTCCACATAGCGATGCATCAGCTTGTCGAGAACCGGGCGAGCCTCCGGCTCATAAATGTAATCCCACATCTCCGCCGGTTTTTCGGCAGGCGCTTCCGGCTTGGCCACGGGCAACAACTGCTCCAGAGTGGCGCGTTGCAGCATGGTGTTGACGAAACGGGAAGAGACCATATAAACCACATCGACCTCACCCTTGGCGTAAGCATCGGCCATGGCCTTGATCGGTCCAATTATGTCCGCCATATTGGGCTTGTCGCCCAGGCCATTCAGTTCAGCGACCAGATGCGCGCCATGCCGACGCAAAAACCCAAGCCCTTTGTTCCCCATGACCGCGAGATCAGAACCGACGCCCTGTTCGTGCAGGTCGTGCATTTTATGGACAACCTGCCGAAGCACATTGACATTCAGTGCGCCGCAAAGGCCACGATCGGTGGTGATGACCAGGAAACCCGCCTTTTTGACGGGCCGGACCTGCATCAGCGGATGTTCATACTCCGGGTGTGCCAGCGCCAGATGACCCAGTACTTCGCGAATTTTCTCCGCATAGGGCCGGGCCGCGCGCATCCTTTCCTGCGCGCGCCGCATCTTGCTTGCAGCCACCATTTCCATGGCGCGGGTGATCTTGCGCGTATTTTTTACGCTCTTGATCTGACCGCGAATTTCCTTGGCATTGGCCATGCTGCTCTCCTAGTACGTCGAACTGGACTTGAACTGCTTGACGGCCGCGTCGAGCTGATTTTTGAAATCATCGGTGAGCTCTTTTCTGTCTTCGAGCCCAGCCATCAGGTCCTTGTTATTGCTGTGCAGATAAGCCAGCAAGGCCTTCTCAAAAGGCCGCACCTTGGCCACTTCCACGTCATCCAGGGCACCGCTGCTGGCGGCGAACAGGGCAACGGCCTGTTCTGCAACCGACATGGGTGAGAACTGATCCTGTTTCAGCAGTTCGGTAACCCGCTTGCCCCGTTCAATTTGTTTGCGGGTAATTTCATCCAGATCCGAAGCAAACTGGGCGAAAGCTGCCAGTTCACGATACTGCGCCAGATCCAGACGAATACCCCCACCCAACTTCTTGATGATCTTGGTCTGGGCAGCGCCACCGACGCGCGATACGGACAAGCCGGCGTTAATGGCGGGACGGATACCGGAGTTGAACAAATCGGTTTCGAGATAAATCTGGCCGTCGGTAATGGAAATCACGTTGGTCGGCACGAAGGCGGAAACGTCACCGGCCTGAGTTTCAATGATGGGCAGGGCGGTCAATGAACCGGTCCTACCCTTCACCTCGCCATGGGTGAATTTTTCCACAAAATCCGCGTTGACGCGTGCGGCGCGTTCCAGCAAACGGGAGTGCAGGTAGAACACATCGCCCGGATAGGCTTCGCGACCCGGAGGACGCCGCAGCAACAGGGAAATCTGTCGGTAGGCCCAGGCCTGCTTGGTCAGATCGTCATACACAATCAATGCGTCCATGCCGCGATCGCGGAAGAATTCACCCATCGTGCAGCCGGAATAAGGCGCAAGATACTGCATGGCCGCTGATTCAGAAGCGTTGGCGGCGATGACCGTGGTATATTCCATAGCGCCGTATTCTTCCAGCTTGCGGACCACTCCGGCCACGCTTGAAGCCTTCTGGCCCACCGCAACGTAAATGCAGTAAACGCCCTTGCCTTTCTGGTTGATGATGGCATCCACCGCCACAGCGGTCTTGCCGGTCTGGCGGTCACCAATGATCAGCTCGCGCTGTCCGCGTCCCACCGGTACCATGGCATCAATGGATTTGATGCCGGTCTGCATGGGCTCGTCCACACTTTGACGATCCACCACCCCGGGCGCGATTTTTTCGAGAACGTCAAATTCCTTGGCATCTACCGGGCCTTTGCCATCAATGGGCTGTCCCAGGGCGTTGACCACACGACCCAGCAATTCCTTGCCGATGGGGACCTGCATGACCTTGCCGGTACATTTGACGGTGCCGCCTTCTTCAAGGCCGGAGAATTCTCCCAGCACCACAGCGCCGACATTGTCCTGCTCCAGATTCATGGCCAGCGCGTAGCGCCCGCCGGGAAGTTCGAGCATCTCGCCATACATGACGTCTTCCAGACCATGAATGCGCAGGATGCCGTCGCTCAGGCTGATGATAGTGCCCTGGGAGCGCGTCTCGACACGGCCTTCAAAGCCAGCGATGCGTGCGCGGATCAGGTCACTGATTTCCGATGGATTCAGTTGTTGCATACTTTGTTCCTCAAGACTTTAGCTGCGAAGGGTTCGGGCAAGTTGCTGCACTTGTCCACGCACGGAAGCATCTATGGTGAGATCACCCGTATGAATTACGAGACCGCCAATCAGCGAGGCATCTACCGACTCACGAAAGGCAACTTTGCGACCGCTGAAACGCTGTTCCAGCGCCGCCTGAACCGAGCTTTTCTGCTGCGCGTCCATAGCCACCGCACTGGTCACCAGAACGTCGACAATGCCTTCGTCATGGCGCTGGGCCTCCGCAAAGAGAACGGCAATTTCTGCTGCCGCTGCCCAGCGATCGTTATGCACCAGAAGAGCCAGAAAGGCCTGCCAGCCCGACTGTTCCAGCGTGACGGGAGCGGCGGCGAGCAAGGCCACCTTGTCCGCTTCCGGGCGTTCAGGGTCACTCAAAAATGCCTGGGCCTGGTCGTCTGCAACCATGGCGCTGAGCACCTGCAAAGCGTCTGCCCAAGCCTGTTGCTGACCAGACTCTTTGGCCAGCCCGTAAAGCGCCTCGGCGTAGGGTCGCGCCACCGTGATCAGATCTGCCATTTCAGATCCTCACAGTTGCCCGACCATACGGTCGATGATGTCACGATGGGCGTTCTGATCGATTTCACGATGCAGAATACGCTGGGTGCCGTCGATCACCAGCTCCACCACCTGACCACGCAGAACTTCACGGGCCCGGTTGGTTTCCACATCAATTTCCGCACGGGCTCCGGCAATAATCCGGTCTGCTTCCTCGCGGGCCTTGACCTGAGCTTCTTCACGCAGCTCCACACCACGACGCTCGGCGTTGGCAATAATCTCTGCCGCCTTGTCCTTGGCCTCCCGCAGCATTTCTGCAGCGCGTTTCTGGGCCAGGGCCATTTCTTCCTTACCACGTTCAGCAGCGGCCAGACCGTCAGCGATTTTCGCGCGGCGGGCGTCCATTACCTTACGCAGGGGACCATACATATACTTGTACAACAACGCCACCAAGATGACGAAGGTGATCAGCTGTATGATCAGCGTTCCATTGATACCTACTGGATTCATGACTACCTCACTTGCAAGAGGGCCGGATCAACCGGGCCCGCATCAGCCCAGGAACGGGTTGGCGAAGAGGAACCAGAAACCGAAGGCCAGAATGATGAAGGGGAAAGATTCCATCAAGCCGGCAAAAATGAAGGTATTCACCAATAACTGGGGACGCATTTCGGGTTGACGGGTAATGCCTTCAATGGTCTTGGAGGTGATCAGACCCCAGCCAATGGCGGAACCCAGTCCAGCGGCGCCAAAAATAATACCCACAGCAATGGCTGTAGCAGCTACGATAATGGTGTGTGCGTCCATGATAACTCCTTACAAGTGTCGCAAAAGTGAAATATAAAAACTCTTATTAGTGATCCTGCATATTCGCCATGCCGAGGTAAACCACGGTCAACACGGTGAAAATAAACGCCTGCAGGACAATGATCAAACTCTCAAACAGGGACCAGACCGTACCCATCACCAGCTCGCCCCACCAGGGCAAGAGGGCCAGCAACAAAAATACCAGCTCGCCCGCAAACATGTTGCCGAACAGTCGCAGACCCAGGCTTAACGGCTTGGTGATTTCTTCGATCAGGGACATGATGATGTTCATGGGAAACAGCCAGATACCGAAGGGATGGGTCAGGTAGGTCTTGAAGTAGCCGAAACCCTTCACCCGCAAATTGGTGGCAATCATCACCAGAAACACTGTGATGGAAACGCCGAGGGTGGTGTTGAGGTTGACGGTCGGGGTTATCCGAAAATCCGGGATGCCAAACCAGTGCGCAATAATGCCGGGCAAATAGGCAGGGATGACGTCCAGGCTGTTCATCAGCAGTATCCACAAAAATACCGTGATGGCCATGGGTGCAATCAAGGGGTCCTTGACCGGGAAACTGCCCTGGACCAGATCATCAATAAAATCGACGACGCCCTCCAGCCAGTTTTGCATGCCGCTGGGGGTGCTGGTCTGCAATTTTGCGCCGACTACCATGCCGGTAATGACCAGAATGGCCGCCATGATCCAGCCCATGACAATGGTGTCCAGATCAAAGGTCCAGAAACCGGAACCGATGGTCCAGTTGACGAGATGATGGGCGATATCGCCTGAAGCCACACTTAACTCCTTTGCCTGATACGTTCCCGCATCAGAAATGCCAAAAATACGAAATGGGCCAGCAAAAACCCGGCAACCAACCCGATAACAGGCAGATGCAGCCAGAAAATTGCCAAGATGAGACCCAGAATGGTGATGATCCAGCGCTGCAACACCGCCCCACCCAGCCGCCGTGCGGCAAGATGCGTAGAAGCGGGGAGCGCGATCAGGCGACCACCCAGGATGAGCATGTTGATTACGCTCAAAAATGCCGCAAAAAGCAGTGCGTAGGCTTCTTGTCGTCCCCAGAGCCATGCCAGCAAGGCAGCCAGGAACAGGGCCAACGTCAATACTGTCGCAGTGACTCGCCCTACATAGGACGAGAAGTTCACCATGCCCATCTGTTTTTCTTGCTCTTTCAATGGGCAAAACTCAAATACAGGCGGAGTCTAAACACGCAGATGCCCAGCGTCAAGAGTGATCCATCAGCTTTCGTCGTCATTGAGCGATACGCCCAGACGTTTCAGGAGCATGGCCTCCTGCTCCGGACTTTCCCAGCGAATACGCAGTTCCCCCCCCTGGCCATGGGCGCGCAAATCCACACCAAGTCCCAGGCTGGACTGAATCAGTGCTGCCAGAGCAACCGTGTTGGGGTCCGGTTCCGGCGGAAGCACTGGCGGATTCAGGTCTTTCTGCGCCAGCTTTTCGGTAGCACGGACACTCAGATTTTCACGGACCACTTTTTCTGCCAGAACCTGTTGCCGCTCGTCACTGAGGGTCAACAGGGCGCGGGCATGTCCGGCACTGAGGGCACCACTTTCCACGTGCGGATGCAACGCGGGGCAAAGGCGCAAGAGCCGGAGCTGGTTACTGATGGCCGCCCGCGAACGACCCAGCGTTCCGGCCAGCGCTTCGTGGCTGAGGCCGAACTCATCCAGCAAGCGCTGCAGGGCCTGGGCTTCTTCCAGCGGATTCAGATCCTGACGTTGTATATTTTCGATGATGCCGATGGCCAGGGCCTGCTCATCACCACAATCGCGGACTACCGCAGGTATTTGGGTCAAACCCGCCAGTTGTGCGGCACGCCAGCGGCGCTCGCCGGCAATGATTTCATAGCGACCGCCGCCCACGGCGCGCACCACGATGGGTTGCACCACCCCCTGATGGCGTATGGACTCCGCCAATTCCTGCAGGGATTCCTCGGCAATCACGCCGCGCGGTTGATAACGACCGCGCTGGAGCAGATCGACCGGGATTTCCCGCATGGACCCGCTACCCGAGTCTTCAGTGGCAAACAGTGCATCGAGACCTCGACCCAAACCCACTCGCTTCATTTTATGCCCTCCCGTTGCAGGAATTCTTTGGCCAAATCCTGATAGGCCAGGGAACCCGCACAGGAAGGATCGTATTCCAGGGCAGCACGGCCAAAGCTGGGGGCTTCGGCAAGGCGAATATTGCGGGGGATAACCGTTTGATAGAGCTTGTCCGGAAAATGCCGTTCCAACTCCTGACCCACCTCCGAGGAAAGTCGGTTGCGGTTGTCGAACATGGTGCGCAACATGCCATCCACCTCCAGACGGGGGTTCAGTTGGGCACGCACCCGCCGGACGGTATTCAGCAACTGCGTGAGGCCTTCCAGGGCATAATATTCGCATTGCATGGGAATCAGCACACGGTTTGCCGCGACCAGGGCATTGATGGTCAGCATATTCAGAGCGGGCGGGCAATCAATGAGGATATAATCGAAGTCCGCCGCCTCGGCCAAAGCTCTTTTCAGATGCTGTTCACGATCCGCGCGCGGGTAGATTTCCACTTCGGCCCCGGCCAGATCGGGGCTGGAGGGGGCGAGAAAAAGTCCGGCAGGGGAGACTGCATGCAGCACGGCGCCGAGGGGTAATTCCCCCAGCAACACGTGATAAATGTTGCTCGCCGTATTGCCCACCTGGCCCAACCCGGTGCTGGCATTGGCTTGCGGATCCAGATCAACCAGCAGCACCCGCTTGCCCGTCTGGACAAGTCCGGCAGCCAGATTGACGGCAGTCGTGGTTTTTCCCACACCACCTTTCTGATTGGCAACAGCAACGATGCGCATGTTTTGGGGTAATTTCCCGATGAAGTCTATAATCGCGCAAGAATACCCTGTCAGCTCGCGGGGGGCTAGGGCATCTGCAGCGGATTCGTCCAAATCAAGAGCTTGCGCAGGGGCGAACCCGGCACCTGCAAGTCATGAATGTGAAGATCCACGGCCGCCGCACGGGGCCAATCGGCCAGTTCTTCTTCGACACTGGGCCCCTTCATGGCCAGCACCCTGCTCTGCGGACCCTGCAGGTGTAGGGTCATTGCATCCAGGCGCGCGAGAGGGGCGGTGGCGCGACTGATGAGAATATCTGGCAAGTTTTCGGGCTGGTATTTTTCGCTGGTCGTGGGGACCACCTGCACCTGGCGCAGACCGAGTTCGGCCAGCACACTGCGTAAAAAAGCCACGCGCTTGCTGGCGGGCTCCACCAGCGTAAAGGCCTGAGTGGGTCGGCAAATGGCCAGGGGGATTCCCGGCAAACCCGCACCACTGCCAATATCTGCCACCCGCCCGGCATCCAGAAAAGGCAGCACGGAAAGACTATCGAGCAGGTGACGGGAGATCATTTCGAGCGGGTCGCGCACGGCGGTCAGATTGTGGGTACGGTTCCAACGCTGGAGGAGTAGCACGTACTGAATCAGCAACTGGCGCTGATCGGGATGAACCGAATCCAGCTGCATGAGCGCAAGACCGGCGTCCAGGGCCTCGGCCAGATGTTCTGGCAGGGCAGAAGCGGACGGCATCAGCCTGCCTGCAGCAAGCTGCGGCGTTTCACGTGAATCAACAACAGCGATACGGCTGCCGGGGTGACGCCCGGAATACGACTGGCCAGACCAATGGTTTGCGGACGCTGACGGCTCAGGCGTTGCCTGACTTCCGTGGACAACCCGCGCACCGAGGCATAATCCATATCCTCAGGAATGGCCATGCCCTCCCAGCGGACGGCGCGCGCAATTTCATCCTGCTGCCTGGCAATGTAACCCGAATATTTGCACTCAATTTCCAACTGTTCGCTGACGCGGGGGTCCGCACAAACCGGCATGTCCAGAGCCGTTGTCAGGCTGGCGTAATCCCAATCGGGGCGACGCAACAATTCCAGCGCGGTCACGTCCCGGTTCAGGGCCTGGCCCAGATGCGCGGCAATCCGCTGCGCTGCTGCATCTTCGGGGCGAATGCGCACACTCTGGAAACGCGCGCGCTCGGCTTCCAGATCATCCTGTTTGCGGCTGAAGGCTGCCCAGCGCGCGTCATCCACCAACCCAAGTTCACGACCCTGCGGGGTCAGGCGCATATCGGCATTATCTTCACGCAATTGCAGGCGATATTCGGCCCGACTGGTAAACATCCGATAGGGCTCATCCAGCCCCCGGGTGACCAGATCGTCCACCATTACACCCAGATACGCCTCATGACGCCCCGGCACCCAGGCCGCCTGTGACCGTGCCCGCCGTGCGGCATTGAGACCTGCCAGCAGGCCCTGCGCGGCGGCTTCTTCATAGCCGGTGGTGCCGTTGATCTGACCGGCACAAAAAAGTCCGGGCAGACGCTGGCTTTCGAGGCTGGCGTGCAAATCACGCGGATCGAGAAAATCGTATTCAATGGCGTAACCGGGACGCAGCAAAACGGCATGTTCCAGACCGCGCATGCTCCGCACCAAATCCACCTGCACGGGAAAAGGCAGACTGGTGGAAATGCCGTTGGGATAGACTTCGTGGGTATCCAGTCCTTCAGGTTCGAGAAATACCTGGTGCGAGGTCTTTTCGGCAAAGCGCACCACCTTGTCCTCAATGGAAGGACAGTAGCGCGGCCCTACGGACTGGATGTGCCCGCCATACATGGCCGACTGGTGCAAATTAGCGGCAATGATTTCATGGGTGCGCGCATTGGTGTGGGTGATATGGCAAGCGCGCTGGGGGATATCCACCTGCCGGGTCATGAAGGAAAAGGCGGGGAGTGGATCATCTCCGGGCTGGGCTTCGAGCACGCTATAGTCGATGCTGCGTCCATCAATGCGGGGCGGCGTGCCGGTTTTCAGACGGGCAACCGGAAAACCCATTTCCCGCAGGCGCAGGGACAGGGCGTTGGATGGCGGATCGCCTGCCCGTCCGGCGGCATAATTCTGGTCTCCCATGTGCACGCGCCCGCCGAGAAAAGTCCCGGTGGTCAAAATCACCTGACCCGCACGCAGCTCCAGGCCAGTTTCCGTGCGCACACCCGCCAGCCGATCATTTTCCATCAACAAGTCGCCGGCCATGCCCTGAAACAATTGCAAATTGGGAATATTTTCGAGAAGACGACGCACTGCGCGTTTATACAAACTCCGGTCGGCCTGGGCGCGGGTCGCCCGCACCGCCGGCCCTTTGCTGGCGTTCAGGGTCCGAAACTGGATGCCCGCCTGATCGATGGCGAGGGCCATGATGCCTCCCAGGGCATCGATTTCCTTGACCAGATGCCCTTTGCCAATACCGCCAATGGCCGGGTTACAGGACATCTGCCCAATGGTATCGAGATTCTGGGTCAGGAGCAGAGTGCGCACGCCCAAACGGGCTGCGGCAGCGGCAGCCTCGGTGCCGGCATGACCTCCACCGACGACAATGACATCAAATTCGTTTTGCATCCGCTGATTATCCGCGCCCGGGGGTGGTTTTTGCAATATCCAGGCTTTGTATCAAGCCTTCACCTCAAAGCGCAAAAAATCGCTAAGCCGCCGCGACTCATTGACTTCATCATGTGGTATGAGCAGATATTTCCATGCTTTGCCGCCGACGCTTGCGGCGTGCTCGGTCGCGTGCTTGCACCAGCTCAGGGCCGCCGCTGCCTTGGCCTGCACCTCGGCGGTTTTCAGGTCGTTCCGCTTCTTGATCTCGGCCATGACGATCGTTGCATCGGTTTCTACCACGAAATCGGGAATGTACTCCGGCTGCTCGATGCCGAGTTTGTAGTAAATCTGGAACTGGCCCTTGGCGGGCTTGAACCACTTGCTGGCGTCGCGCTCCAGGATGACGGCGAAGCGGCGCTCGCTGTCCGAGTCGAACTTCTGCAGCGGGTACAGGCACTTGGTGAACCCGCCGAACAGCATCTGCCTGATGCGGCTCACGTCTTCTACCGTTTCGCGGTAATGGCGCGGCGCTTGGCCTGCGGTGGCCGTGTAGTTGCAGGGCTTGAGTCCTGTGAAGCCGCGACTGACCCGCACTTCGAACCCGGTTGCCTCCTCGAAGAAGTGGGCCATCATCTGTGCGTGGATTTCCCGCGCGATCAGGCGGCGATCCCGATCCAGCATGCTGACCGCCTCGGATTCCGAGAGGTAGCTCTGCAGGTGCCTCACCATCTGACCCGCGAGGTCGTAGAGCAGGTCGGCGTGGGTGAAGTAGTCGATGTCGTCGAAGTCCAGCAGCGCGTGGACGATGTAGTCCTCCGGGCGCTGCTCCTTCAGGCCGATTTCCGCCGCCAGGGTGAACTGCTCGTGGGTGCGCAGTATCTGACCGACGATCTCGCGCTCACCGGGTTGCAGGCGAAGCTGGCTCACGTCCAGCGAGAACGGGCGAAAGCCGGTCGTGACCTCACCCTTGGGCGCCACGGCGATGCGCGGGATGTCGATGGTCTGTTGCACCATCATCTCTGTGGTCTTCGCCACGACGAATGACAGATCGAGCACCGGTGTTGCATCGTCCGCGCCCGTCAGCAGATTGCCCTGCAATGGCTTCAGGCGCTCCGTCAGCTCTGCCAGAATTTCTTGCTGAACGTCTGGATTGAGCAGCGCGCCAACGGTTGGCACCTGATCGGGCTTGACCTCGTACTTGCCGATGACATCCATCACCATGCGCGCCGCCTGCTTTTCCGCCTCTGTCGTAAACACAGGGGCTGGCGCGGGGACAGCTTCGCCACCGTTGCTGGCCGCTGTCGAGGCCGGATCGACCGCCGGGATGTCCGCAAGCCCGAGACGCGCCGCCGCACCGGACTCGACCTGCACGCTCACCTTCCTGTCGCCTGCGCTCGGCGCATCAAGGAGGACCTGCTCCAGCCGGATCGGCGAATCACCACGGTTGGCCTCGTCGATGATCTCCTGGAACTTGTCGTGGGCGACGATGTTGAGGCGATCCACCGCCGCCACGCCCGTGCGCTTGCCATAGGGCAGGCGCAGGCCGCGACCGATGCTCTGTTCGATCAGCGTGCGCGCGTTGGCGGCGCGCAGGGGGACGATGGTGTAGAGGTTGGTCACGTCCCAGCCTTCCTTCAGCATGTTGACATGAATCACGATTTCGGTGGGTTCGTCCACGCTCTCCACCGCCAGCAGGCGCGTGATCATCTCCTCTTCTTCCGCGCCGCTGCGGCTGGAATCGACCTGGATC
The DNA here is from genome assembly GCA_020723125.1 of Acidithiobacillus ferrivorans. Classification (GTDB taxonomy): domain Bacteria; phylum Pseudomonadota; class Gammaproteobacteria; order Acidithiobacillales; family Acidithiobacillaceae; genus Acidithiobacillus; species Acidithiobacillus ferrivorans_A. The sequence goes on along the minus strand of DYJM01000021.1, from coordinate 6,590 downwards.
ACCTTGCCCGCGTAGCGCCCCTCGTAGAAGGCCTCGGACTCGATCAGCGCCTTGAGCTGCGCCGCGTGCGTGGTGTCGCGCGCAATCACCAGCATGAAGGGCTTCACTGGTTTGACACCGTTCTCGCGGGCGTAGGTGAGGAGTTCGACCTTGGTCGTCTCGTGCAGGCGCACGCCGTCTTCCAGCTTGGTCTTTTCGATCTCCTCGGGCGTGTGGTCGCTGGCCTTGAAGTTGCGCTGGGTGACGACCGCCGGCTCCTTGACGAAGCCATCCTCCATCGCCCGCGCCAGCGGGTAGTCCATCACCACATTCCTGAACGGCACCGGACCACGAGACGACTCCACAAAGGGCGTCGCCGTCAGCTCCAGCCCGAACAGCGGCTTGAGCTCGTTGATGGAACGCACCCCGGCGCTGGCCCGGTAACGATGCGACTCGTCCATCAGCAGCACCAGATCGGGCAGATTCGCGAGATAATTGAAGTAGCTGTCCCCCAGCACCTCTTTCATCCGCTTGATGCGCGGTTCCTTGCCGCCGCGCACCTCGGAATTGATCTTGGAGATGTTGAAGATGTTGATGCGTACCAAGTCATCGACGTAACCGGGCAGTTGTTCCCCCACAGTGCTCCCCGTCTGGTCGTAGTTGTCGCCGGTGATGATCAGCGGCGCTTGCTGCGCGAACTCGGCGATGCCCTTGAATACATACTTGGGCGTGTTGCGCGTGAAATCCGCAATCAGCTTGTTGTAGATCGTGAGATTCGGCGCGAGCACGAAAAAATTGTTGATGCCGTGGGCCAGATGCAGGTAGGCGATGAAGGCCCCCATCAGCCGCGTCTTGCCCACGCCCGTGGCCAACGCAAAGCACAGCGAGGGAAATTCGCGATCGAAGTCTTCCAGCGTGGGGAACTCGGCTTTCAGGGTGGCCAGCACTGCCGTTATGTCCTTGTCGTGCTCCAGCAGTTCCGGCGCGGCCTCGATGGCGCGCACCAGACGGGCCAGCGATTCCGCCTGCGGCGGGCGCAGCGATAGACGGCCCGTGATGTGGTTTTGCACGCGCGCGTTCATGCCCGTTCCCCTTTCTTCTTGTTCGGCAATGCTTTCCTGCTTTTTTCAAGCTGCTTGACCGGTCGCGCGATGGCGGCATCGAAATCCCTCTCCACCGGTGACGGCAGATCGCGAATGCGGGCCTGATATTCGGCATACGCCACCTGAGCTTTTGCCAATGCTGCTTCGGCGGTCACCTTGCCCGCGTGGGTCAGAATGTCCTTGCGCGTCATCCGCAGGAAGTTGTCCAGCTCCCCCGCCCAATCACGCATGGTCATCGGTTGCCGCGCCTGCGCCTGTAGCTCTGCCACCTCGATGTAAGCGGTGACGATCCGGTTGAGCGTGTCCAGCTCTTCGGCGTTCAGGTAGTTCTTTGCAATGCTCACATCGGCTTTGCGTACCGGTGCGCCTTTGCTGGCCCCTGCCCAGTTCGTCAAACCCATGTTCGGCGCTTGCGCGTCCACCCGCTGCACGATCAGCTCCGCCGCGGTATGGCCGTGCGCGGCCCAGTGCATCTTGTTCTGCACGGTGGCGAAAAACTGCTGCGAGGTTTCCGTGTGCGGGTCGTAGTCCACGCTGGTGGCGTAGATGTCCAGCACCTTGCGCCAGAACACCTTTTCCGAGGAGCGGATGTCGCGGATGCGTGCGAGCAGTTCCTCGAAATAGGCGCTGTCCTGCCCACCCTTGAAGCGCTCGTCGTCCAGCAGAAAACCCTTTTCGAGATAGTCCTTCAACTGTTCTGTCACCCAGCGCCGGAACTGCGTCCCCCGATGTGAACGCACCCGATAGCCCAGGTGCAGAATCACCTCCAGGTTGTAATGGTCAACCCGTCGTTCCACATTCCGCGCTCCTTCGCGGGCAACTATTAGGAATTTCCTAATCGTTCGATCTGCCGCCAACTCCCCGTCCTGAAACAGATTTTTCAGGTGCGCATTGATGGTTGGAACCTTGACTTGGTACAGCTCGGCCAGTTGCTTCTGGCTCATCCAGACCGTGCCGTCGTCCAGCCGAAGCTGAACGCGTGTCCGGGCATCCTCGGTCTGGTAAAACAGGAACTCGCCTTGCCCGGCCATTGGTGCAGCAGGCTGCTGCACGATTGGCTCACCCTTGGCGAGTTCGGGAACCGTGGGTTTCGTTGTCATCACGCTTCCTCCCCATCGCCAAACAGGTCGGCCGTGCCGCTGGTCGCCTTTCTCCCTCGCCCGCGAGCGGGAGAGGGCCGGGGGGAGGGCGGCGACCCTCCCTCGCCCTCGGGGAGAGGGGGCGGGGGTGAGGGCTGCGCCATCGGCAGGTTCGCCACGTTGAGGCTGTAGTCGTCGTGCCCCCATTCACAGCGCGCCAGCACCATCTTGGGGATCTTCTTCAGCGTCAGGTTCGGCCAGCGCTCCGCCGCCCTGGCCGCCGTCACGCCATGGAATGCTGCGCAACACACCAGCAGGCTCTGCTCGCCGCCGACTTCATCGGACAACGCCTGCAACTGCTCGGCCGACAGGTTCTGCGTGGTGACGTAGATGAAATCGCGCTCGCTGGAATGGCCGTGCTGCCACCAGTGCACTTCCGACGGCGCGTAGCTGAAGCCCTCCAGTTTCGCCAGGGCCTCGGCCAGCATCGCGGCGTTGTACTCGGGGTTGATGACCGGGTTGCCCCAGCGGTCGTTGACGATGAGCGTGGGCGCGAGGCGGTAGTAGCGGAAACCGCCGCCGCCCTGCCAGTTCACCGCCTTGGAAATGCCGCCGGGGTCTTCGCCGTCGATGACTTTTTTCAGGCGCGGGATGATGTGCGTGTGGCAGTGCTCGCCCAGCTCGACCATGATCCAGCGGCGGCCCATTTTCTGGGCGACGGCGCCGGTGGTGCCGGAACCGGCGAAGGAGTCGAGGACGAGGTCGTTGGGGTTGGTGGCGATTTCGAGGACACGCTTCAAGAGACGTTCGGGCTTGGGCGTTGAGAAAAGCTCGGGCTGCTCAGAAAGCAACCCAGCGTTCTCAGCCTTGGCTTCTTGGTTATGGCCAACTTCCTCTGACAGCCATAACGTTATCGGCACTACACCCTCTTTGTTTGCATCCAAGAACCTCTTCAATCGAGGTTGATTCCGTCCATCCTTGCCCCACCACAAGAGTTTATCTTTCTCGAAACGCTGAATCGATTCAGGCGAGTACCCCCAGCAACGCCCCTTTGGCGGCCATATTTCTTCGCCATGTGGGCTGATAATCGCAAACAGTCCTGAACTCTTGCCTGTCTGTGCATACTGTTTCCCCCGCTGCCCGGAAGTCAGGCTCACATGCAACGGGCTCGATGCCCACGCGCCGCGTGGATCATTGTCAGAATTACTGTAGTCGCCAGCGTTTCTTTCGCTACGAGGTACGCGCCCCATTTTGAATTCAGAAAGCTCTTTCGAGTAGGCCAAAAGCATATCCGTTGCCGAAGAAAAGAAGACGGCGTTGTTATGCACGCTGGTCGTCTTCTGCCAAGTGACCGTACCAAGAAAATTCACGCGCCCGAAAATCTCGTCGCACATCACTTTCAGGTAATGACCTTCCGCGTCGTCAATCGTGATCCACAGCGACCCATCCTCCGACAACAGCCGCCGGATGATCTCCAGCCGGTCGCGCATCAGCCCCAGCCAGATCGAATGCTCCAGCCCGTCGTCGTAATGGGTGAACGCGCTGCCGGTGTTGTACGGCGGGTCGATGAACACGCACTTCACCTTGCCCGCAAACTCCGCCTCCAGCGCTTTGAGCGCCAGCAGGTTGTCGCCGAAGATCAGCCGGTTGTCGAAGATGTCGTTCTCTGTCACACGATGCTTGGCGTGATAGGACTTCTCCGGGTCTTCGAGCAGGATGCGCGGCTCCAGCTTGGGCCGCTTGTCCTTGCCGATCCAGGTGAGTTCGAGTTTTTGTTTGCTCATCGATAAGTTCCTGATTTTCAGACCCTGGCCCGCGCCCTTGCCTGAGCGCGCGCTTGCAGGGCAGCACGCACTTCGGCGTAAAGTTGGGTGTTGGCGTTTTCCCTATCGGCCAGCACAACAACCAGTGCGTAAGGCTCGTTTTCAGCACGGTGCTCATCTTGGGACCATGCGCTGTCTTGCCGGGTGACCACGACAAACACTTTGTCGCCCCGGGCGGGCGCTTGCTTGAACGCCCAGCGGGAGACTTGCAGCGTGCCGTTTTTGCGGGTGTCGTTGGGCAGCCAGCGGCCATTGCCGTGTTCACCCATGCCTTCTTCCCGGTTGCGTTGGAAGGCCTGCGTTACTTCATCCAGGTTGGTGGCCACCACCAGGTTAAACCAGAGCTTGGCGCGGCGATAGTCCAGCCTAGTGGTGCGCACCTCGGGGCTGTAGGCCAGTGCCACCGTGATTTCACGGGTACGGCGCCCGTTGGCCCAAAAGCTGTCCGGCAAGGGCAGCTCGAAGAAGTGGTGCTGGTCATTGCCGATGCGTTCTTTCGCCAGCAAGGTCACTGTATGGTCGAGCGAACGGTAGAGTGCCGCATCGTCCACACGCCCATAACCGATGAGTTGCAGCAGGCGTTCACGCCCCTCGGGCCTGTTTCCAGGCCCGAGCAAGGTTTCGCAAGCTTGGGGCCATCGGGCATGCGCGCCGATGAGCGCACGCAGCAGGTTCGGCGAGGCATCGGGCACTGCGGCCAGCAGGCGTGCGGCTTTGTGCGCCACCTGCGGTGCGGCATAGCTGGTGCCGATGTCCTCTTTGAATGTCAATCCGTGGGCGGCAAATCCACCGTTGAGCGACACGACACCCAGCCCCGTATGGCGAGGGCGACCGCTTGTACGCATCAGAGCGATGTTCCCCGCATGTTCCACCACATCTGGCTTGATGGCGCCGTTGATGGAGGGCCCGCGTCGAGTCAACGGGAAGGACTGGTTCGCCCGCGCCAGGATGTGATCTTCAATGGTGTTGGGATGGTTTTGCGTGTCGCGCGTGGCTTCGAACAGGCTGATGCCGCCCACCGTGAGGGCGTTAAGCGCCGTGGCCGGGTCCAGCAGCCGGGCGTGCGCTTCGAACAAATAGTTGGGGAACTGCTCACGGGCCTCCTGCGGAAGCTGGTCGAGCTGCAAGTTGCCGGTTGGCACCACAAACAACACGCCCAGCTCGCGCGTCAGACGATCCAGGGTGTAAGCCAGCCCGCGGACATGCCGACCGTCGTACACCTTGTTCAGGTCACCATAGCTCAGGTTGAACACCTTGCAGCCGTACTGCCCGTGCAGGTCGCGCACGGCTTCCTCGACCGCTTTTTCGACGAACTCGGTTTGGTCTTGTCCGTCGTCTTCGAACACCTTGCCAGAGAACAGACGCAGTTGCGGGACGAACTGCCGTTGCTGTATGGCGCTGTGAACATCCCCGTACAGGGCCAGTCCGCTGACAAAGGTGCCATGCCAATGGGGATTGGTGTCGTGGGTACTTCGATGCGGCTCCAGATAGCCTTGTGCATCGCCGACGGCGCTGCCGAGCAACGGATGCCCCGAGGTCAGGCCCGAGTCAAGAACGGCAACTGCAGGTGCATCTGCGGACGGCGGATTGAAGGTTGGAAACAGGTTGATATCCGTGCGCAGCAGTTCGACGGCAACGCCCGGCCGAGGCGGCAGATCCACCGTGCGAACGTCTCGATGGTGCAGAAGCAGTTCCGCCTGCTCCCGGTCGCAGCGCACGCGAAACATCACGAGCGAGGGCCGCTGAAGCTCGTCCAGCTTCTCGATGCCGAGCTCCTGCAACCAGGCCGTGAAGGCGCGGACCATGGCCTGACGCTTGTCTTGCCGCTCCTGAGGCCAGAGCTCGATATCGAGTGTGAACAACGCTTGCGCGGGGAATCCATGCTCGCGCAGGGCATTGCCTGTACGGTCTTCTGGCGTCCAGCGGTCGAAGTCTTCGATGGCGTATAACAGCTCCTTGCGCGTGACCACGCCATCACGTGCCAGCGCGGTCAAGCGCCGCTCGAATTCGCTCAAGCCTTCATCGGTGGCGAAAGCCAGTACAACGGCTTCGCCCTCCTGACTGACGATTTCCACGCCGGGGATGGCGTTGAACGCAGGGACGCTTTTGTCCCCGGCATGCAGCCGGATCTTCAGCAGCTTGCGGTTATCGAAGCCGCCAATGTCGGCCTGAGCAGGATCGGTGAGGCGTGTCTTTGCAGCCTGGAGTTTTTGCCCAAGCTCCGCACCATGAGCAAGTGGATCTGGCGGTGTGAAACCGCCTCCGAACCTTCTCGGATGGCGGGGATTGATCGGTGCTTCCCGCTCCAGGCGCAAGTGTTCATAGGCCATGCCTCCCCCTCCGTGCTTCAGTTGTTATGCCGGTACTCGCGGGCCAGGGCGGTATCCAGATGGCTTCTTTCCATGAACTCGCGGCCAGACAAGATCATTTCCTTGACGGCCCGACGCAGCACGCGCTCGATGTCGGCGTGCGACATGCCTTTGAACAGCGAGGCCACTTGTGCATCGTCGGCCTCAAAGTTGCGCCGGATCCCCGAAAGCTTGAGTGCAAGCAGGCGTTTGATCTGCTCCAGATTCGGCATCTCGAAGCGCACGACTTCGTCGAAG
>DYJM01000119.1 GCA_020723125.1 Acidithiobacillus ferrivorans | reverse complement strand
TTGGTGCCCCGAGCGCGAATCGAACGCGCGACCTACCGCTTAGGAGGCGGTTGCTCTATCCACTGAGCTACCGAGGCACAAGCGTAGTCTAGCAAAAGCAGGTCACCGGCGGCGAGATCTTTGTTTGTTCGCAGCAGCCATGCAGATGCCTTCAGGTTAAGGCAAGAAAATAGGTGGCATAGCACAAACCGTTTACTACAAAGTGATAAGGACGGAGAGTCACCCTACGAATGATCAGCAAGTAGGTATAAGTGCCGGCCAGCAAGGTCATCCCCGCCCCCAGCAGTACGGGGAAGGAAGGCGACCAGGGGGTGAGTAATACGCCAATGGCGGGCAGGAGGCTGCCCTGAAAAACCAGTGCACCGGTGATGTTGCCAAAGGCCAGGGTATCCTTGTCACGTCGAATCCAGAGGATGCTGTTGATTTTTTCCGGAAGCTCAGTGGCAATGGGAACCACCAGCAGCGACAGGATCAGCGCCGAGATGCCCAGCCAGTGGGATAATCCTTCAATACCATCCACAAATAAACTGGCACCAAACACGATCATGCCCAAGCCGATCGCCAGTTGCAGCAGAATCACCGGCATTTGCACGGGTAAACCTGCTTTGCTGAGGTATAAGGCATGACCAGCTTCTGTGCCGTGACCCTCGGCAACCAGGGCTGCCGAAGCGCGTAGGGTGACCAGCACATACAAAAAATACAGGGTAATCAGAATCAGGGCGATGCCGACCCGCACCAGGGTAATATGATGAGGGACAAACAAGGCGACGCAGGAGAGACCAAAAGCCGCCAGAAACCATCCCAGATCACGGCGTAATCCGCTGGGTTCTGGCTGCAGGGCCCCCTGCCAGCCCCGTTGCGGAGACACAAAAACGGCCATCAGGAACAAGGTCAGGGTGGATAACATCATGGGCGCGCCCAGAATGGCACCGACACCGACTTCTTCACCAAGATGGACCGGTTTTCCCGATGCGGCAGCAAATACCGCGACGATGGGGACCATAGCCTCCGGCAGTGCCGTGCCTACAGCAGCAAATATCGAACCGGTGACGCCTTCGGATATGCCGAGGCGGTCGCCCAGATGTTCCAGGGCATTGGTAAACGCCTCGGCCCCGGCGAGGATGATGATCAGGGCAGCAATCAGCAGGAGTACATTCATGGACGGATTATGCCACAGTGGTAGGTATCCACAACGACAAAAAACAGTCGCAAGATGAGTTTCAGCGTGGATTATGTTTATACTGCAAGCATCATCTGGAATGGCCGAGGCAGGAGCAGAGTATGCAAAAGTTGTGCAGTTTCTTCGACCGGGATATTTACCATGTAGAAGGTGGGGGCGCACGGCCAGCAGTATATTTTATTGCCGATAAAGATGCCGGGGGCATTCTCGTCAACGCGCCGCTATATACCGAGGCATTGAAGGCAGAACTGGAAGCCTTGGCTCCGCTGCAGATATTGTTTTTGCCCAGCCATTTTGGGGCGCAGGATATGCTGCTCTGGAAGCAGGCCGGTTGCAAGCTGGTGGCGCAGCCCGCCGAGGCCCAATTTTTGAACACGCCCATTGATATTGCCCTGGATAGCAAGTTGCGCCTGACGCGCACCATTGATTTTCTGCCCATGTCTGGCCGCACCCCCGGCAGTTGTGCTTTACGCCTGAAAAACAAGCCGGGCGCTATCTTTTTTGGCCCTATCCTCGAATCTGCCAGTCCGGACCAATGGCCTACCCTGCTGGCCCATGCCGATGATCATTCCTGGGAAACCCGCATTTTCGGCAGCCTCGGCCTCCAGGATGTGCATTTTGAATATGCCTTCACAGATACCTTTGTAGCAGACAGGACGCCCGTTGGTCCCGGGGCAGATCTGGCGATTCAAACAGAACTGCAGGCGGTACTCGACGCCGACTGATTTTGCCGAAGCGCATTTATCGACAAGAAAACGCTGCAAGTTCGCGATAATTGGCGTATAGTTCGGACCCTGAATTCTCTTCCGGGTGTGTCCATGTCTCAACAATCTGATCTCCGTTTTAGTGATTTTGCTCTCGCCGAACCTTTGCAGAAAGCGGTGGCGGAGATCGGCTATGAACAGCCTTCCCCGATTCAGGAGCAAAGTATTCCGCCACTGCTGGAAGGCCGTGATGTCATTGGCCTCGCCCAGACAGGTACGGGTAAGACGGCAGCTTTTGCCTTGCCACTGCTCAGCCGTGTGGATGTTGGCCTGCGTATTCCGCAATTACTCGTTCTGGCACCTACGCGTGAATTGGCCATTCAGGTTGCCGAGGCCATGCAAAGCTACGCCAAATTTCTGCCGGGCTTTCATGTATTGCCTATTTACGGCGGGCAATCCATGGGCTTGCAACTGAAGCAACTGCAGCGGGGGGTGCAGGTGGTGGTGGGGACTCCGGGGCGCATTCAGGATCATTTGCGCCGCAAGACCCTGCGCCTTGACCAGTTGCGGGCGGTCGTTCTGGATGAAGCCGACGAAATGCTGCGCATGGGCTTTATTGATGCAGTGGAAGACATCCTGCAGCACACCCCCGATGGTCGGCAGGTGGCCCTGTTCTCGGCGACCATGCCCGAAGCCATTCATCGGATTGCGAAAACCTATCTCAAGGACCCTCTTGAAATCAAGATCAAGTCGGCGACGACCACCGTGGCCACTATTCGTCAGCGTTACTGGCAAGTAAGCGGTACCCACAAGCTGGATGCGCTGACCCGGATTCTGGAAGTCGAAGACAGTAATGCCTGGATTGTATTTGTCCGCACCAAAACGGCGACTGTAGAACTCGCCGAGCGTCTGGAAGCACGCGGTTATGCCTGCGGTGCCCTGAATGGTGACTTGAGCCAGGCCCTGCGTGAACAAACCATCGAACGCTTGAAATCCGGCGCCCTGGACATTGTGATTGCTACGGATGTCGCGGCGCGGGGTCTGGATGTGGAACGCATCACCCACGTCATCAATTACGATATTCCCAATGATACCGAGGCCTATGTGCATCGGATTGGGCGTACCGGACGGGCGGGACGAAGCGGTGATGCCATCCTCTTTGTGGCTCCCCGCGAGCGGCATTTGTTGCGTGCCATTGAAAAGGCCACCGGCCAGACGATTACGGCTATGCATCTGCCGAGCATCGAAGATGTGGCCGACCGCCGCATGACCCAGTTCAAGGAGCAATTGTCGGAAGTCATCAACGCTCAGGATTTGTCGGTTTTTGAATCGCTCATTGCCGATTATCAGCAGGAGCATGACGTGGGCCTCAGTGAAATTGCGGCAGCCCTGGCCTACATGGTTCAAAAAGAGCGGCCACTGGTACCGGTTGAAGAACCCACCCGGCCCATGCGCACTGAGTCCTCAGGATCGGGGCGGCCAAGCTTTTCACGGCGGCGCGGCGATGACGAAAGGCCGGTGCGCAGTGATCGCGGTGTCAACCGCACACCCCGTAAACCCCTTGCTGATGATCAGCCGATGCGACGCTTCCGTCTGGATGTCGGCGAAGATCACGGCGCTCAGATCAAGAATATTGTCGGCGCTATTGCCAATGAGGCAGGGATTCCCAGTCGCAATATCCGCAAGGTGGAAATCCACGGCGAGTACAGTACGGTAGAATTACCGGCGGATATTCCTGCGGCCGCCTTGCAGCATTTGCAGAAAGTCTGGGTGGCGGGACGGCCGTTACAAATTGCCCCACAAGAAGCCGGAAGCGATAAATCGGAAGCGTTCCGTCGGTCTTCAGCACCACGTGCGCGTACCGGGGGAGACACGAAACCATCCAGAAGGATTTTGTCGGCAACTACCAAGCCATCGAAAGGTGAGGGTAAACCGCGTAGTAACTCGGCTGGCAAACGCAAAAAGCCAACGAGAGAGAATTAATGTGAAAGAAATGGAACCATTTTCTTTCAGTCTCCGGGGTGGCGCGAGTCGCAATGGGCGTTAGACAAAAAAAGCCGGATGCGCGAAACATCCGGTTTTAACGCTGAGCCCTAATTAAGCCCGGCGGACCTTTTCGGCCTGCAGACCTTTGGGTCCACGCGTCACTTCAAAGTTGACCCTTTCACCTTCAGCCAGGGTTTTGAAACCCGTACCTTCAATGGCGGAATGGTGCACAAACACGTCTTCCTTGCCATCTTCGGGTGTAATGAAACCAAATCCCTTACTGTCATTGAACCACTTCACTGTACCAACCGCCATTTCACACCCCAAAATAATCAAAAATAGCCCAACCGGCTGCCTTCAAGAATAGCATATACCCGTCCCTACGCAAGTTACTATCCTGATCAGTCTATTAGACTACGTTAGAGTGGTGACCTCCACGCCGG
>DYJM01000118.1 GCA_020723125.1 Acidithiobacillus ferrivorans | reverse complement strand
CCTGCCGCTGCTGAATCCCGACTACCGTCAGCCAACTCTGAAGGCAACCTACCAGAAGCTTCGCGCCCACTGGCGGGAGATGACGCTGGAGATGCAGCGGCTGGAGCAAGAGAACAACCGCATCTTCATTGAGGCCTACGGCCTTCAGGATGAACTGACGCCCGAGGTGCCGCTCAACGAAATCACCCTGACCTGCAACCCGTACTACCGCTACGGTGGCGACAAGAGCGAGGACGAGCTGGAGGCGCTGCTCTTGGCCGACACCATGCGGGAGCTGGTTTCCTATGCCGTGGGCTGCATGTTCGGCCGCTACGCGCTGGACAAGCCGGGGCTGATCCTGGCCAATCAAGGCGAGACCATCGAGGACTATCACAGAAAGATTGGAACCACGGAACACACGGAATACACGGAAAAAGAAAATGATCAGAGTATTCCTTCCGTGTCGTCCGTGTGTTCCGTGGTTAAAAATTCTTTCCCGGCGGACAAAGACAATGTCATTCCCATGCTCGACGGCGACTGGTTCACCGACGACATCGCCGAGCGCTTCCGCAAGTTCCTGCGCGTGGCCTTTGGCGAGGAGCACTACGAGGAAAACCTCCGCTTCGTCGAGCAGGCGCTGGGCAAAGACATCCGCAAGTATTTCCTCAAGGATTTCTACGCCGACCATGTGAAGCGCTACAAGAAACGCCCCATCTACTGGCTGTTCTCCAGCCCCAAAGGCAGCTTCAACGCGCTGATCTACATGCACCGATACCGCCCGTATACCGTCAGCGTGGTCTTGAACGACTACCTGCGCGAATTCCGCACCAAGCTCACCGCGCACAAGAACCATCTGGAGGCGGTCAGCATCAGCGCAAGCGCCTCGCAGGGCGAGAAGACCAAGGCGCTAAAAGAGATCGAGAAGATCACCAAGATGATCGCCGAGATGGAGGAGTACGAACGCGAAGTGCTTTACCCGCTGGCTACCAAGCAGGTTGAGATCGACCTCGACGACGGCGTGAAGGTCAACTACCCCAAGTTCGGTGCGGCCTTGAAGAAGATCGTCGGGTTGGATGCGAAAGAGGATTAAGGAGCGATGACCATATTTCCCTTATTTGTCGGCGATGACTATCAGTCGTGGTTGAAACAGATCAAGAACCGCATCAGATCTGCCCGTCTGGGAATGGCGCTGGCGGCAAATCGCGAGTTGATTCGATTTTATTGGGACTTGGGGGGCATGATTGCCGCCAAGCAGGTGCAAAGCCAATGGGGCGACAAGGTCATCCCGCAGCTTTCGCACGATCTCCAACGGGAATTTCCCGAGGTCAGGGGTCTGTCGGCCTCCAACCTGAAATACTGCCAGCGCTTTTTTCAGTTCTATTCATCGGACGGTGGGGATGGCGACTCACCCACAGACATCGCGTCAACACCATTTGGTCAACAACCTGTTGACCAAATTCCCTGGGGTCACAACATCCTGATCTTCACCAAGTGCGCCAGTGTGGCTGAAGCGGGTTTCTACATTTTCTATCTGTCAGCGGTGGACAGCCTGCTCAAAAGCGACGACGACCAGCCCACCATTGGCCTGCTGCTGTGTCGCGACAAGAACAACATCGAGGTGGAATTCGCCCTGCGCGACATGAACAAGCCCATGGGCGTCAGTGAATACACCATAGTGGAAACACTGCCAGACAACCTGAAGGGCGCGCTGCCAACAGTGGAGGAGATTGAGCAGGATTTGTGGCAGTTGCAGGAGGGCAGTGGCGAATGATCACCCTTAATTATTTTGGAAATGCCTATCGAAATGCGCAGGTTGACCTGTACTCATCCTCTCATGCTTCGCTGGATGCCATCGTGGAGTATGAGGAAAACCTGTATACGAACTTGTTCGCGCTGCACGAAAAGATCGAGGAGGAGTAAAAATGCATATTCACAATCTGACCCTGGAACGATTCCGAGGGGCAAAAAATCTGCACTTGGATTTGCATGAGCGGCTGAATGTCCTTGTCGGCATGAATGGTACGGGGAAATCGAGCATCCTGGATGCAACGGCGATATTGCTTTCATGGCTGGTGAATCGTATTAAAACTGCGGGAGCCTCCGGAAGACCCATTACTGAATCCGACATCAAAAACGGTGAATCCTCTGCGAAGCTGGAAAGTTTCCTGAGTGGGGTTGGTACTGCCTACGCTTGGAGTATTGTCAAGGTGCGTAAAGGATACAGCAAGAAGGATGTACATTCCTTTTTAACCTTTGCATCTCAGCATGCTGGTCTAATACAGAGGACGATCTCAGAACATAACGGCCAGATCAACATCCCGCTGTTCGCCTATTACCCTGTGAATCGTGCGGTACTTGATATTCCTTTACGGATTCGAGACAGGCACAGCTTCGATTTGCTCTCGGCCTATGATGATTCACTGACCGGTGGCGCAAATTTTCGAACCTTCTTTGAGTGGTTTCGTGAACGGGAGGACCTGGAAAATGAGGCGAGGCGGGATCAGCAAATACTTTTTAGCGGTGCCTCCAATGCGGTCTTTCCTGACCCACAATTAAAAGCTGTTCGGGATGCTCTGACTCGGTTCATGCCGGAATTCAGCAACCTGACCGTGCGGCGCAATCCCCTACGCATGGAAGTCGACAAACACGGTAAGCGCCTGACGGTCAACCAGCTTTCCGATGGTGAAAAGTGTCTTATGGCGATGGTCGGCGACATGGCCCGGCGCATGGCCATTGCCAATCCTTTGCGGGGCAATCCACTGGAGGGTGAAGGGATCATTCTGATTGATGAAATCGATCTCCACCTTCATCCGGTGTGGCAGAGGATGATCATCCCAAGGCTGTTGGAGGTCTTTCCCCACTGTCAGTTTCTGATTTCGACCCACTCGCCGCATGTCATCACCCATGTGCAACCGGAAAACCTGTTTCTATTCAGTGTGACTTCTGAGGGGTTGCAGGCTTTTCGGCCATCAGAATCTTACGGTAAGACTGTCGAACGAGTTCTTGAAGATCTTATGGGGCTTGAAACAACCCGCCCGGATGAAGTTAAAAAAAATATTACTCAGATATACAGTCAGATCGATAAGGGTAATCTTGCCGATGCAAAAAAGTCAATTGAGAAACTGGAAAAACAGATTGGTGGAGATCCAGAATTGGTCAAGGCAACGGTGCTGATCAAACGCAAGGAGTTGATTGGCAAATGAAACATATTGTGAAGCAACGCGAACCTAAAGCGTTTACGGATTGGAAGGCACTGGCTAACGAAAATTGGCAGCCGACATATAGTGATTTGGCAGGCGAGCCCAAAAAAGCGGTAAAGGAGACATTGATGGCCGAGCAGGGGTATCTCTGTTGCTACTGCGAGAGACGGCTGAACGATGATGATTCGCATATCGAACATTTCAGACCTCAAAGCGATCCGGCGGTTGACCCGCTCGATTTCAGCAATTTGTTGTGTTCGTGCCAGAATCAGATCAAAAAAGGCGAGCCGCGTCATTGTGGAAATCTGAAAGACGATTGGTTCGACCAAAACTTGCTGGTCTCACCACTGGACCCAGACTGCGAAAATCGCTTTGCCTTCACAGGCGACGGTGAGATCAAACCACTGGCTGACAATGATCTGGCAGCGGCCGAAACAATCAAAAAGATAGGGCTGGATATTCCAAAGCTCAATGCCATGCGGTCCAAAGCTATTGAGCCGTTTTTGGATGATGGCTTATCACCTCAAGAGATGCAGGCCTTTGTTTCCGGCTATCTGAGCAGAGATGCATCGGGGCGGTTCGGAGAATTCTGGACAACGATTCGTCACTTATTCGGAGGCTTCGTTGTCGCATGAACGACCGCATAGCCCAGGCCCTGACCAAACTCTTCGACCGGCACCGGATTGTCTTCTGGTACGACGCCAAGCAGGAGTTGCGCGACGATTTCGAGGCGCTTGCGCTTCCCGGCGTCGAGAAGCTGGAGTTGGCTAATAATGAATACGGCATAAAGTACAAAATCCTGCGCGAGCAACCGGAACAGAAATTTCTGCTCTACCGCGAAGGGCCTCAGCCCGCCGATCTGGATAACTGGCTGTTGGATGTACAACTGGCCCACGGTGAGTTCCGCACTGATCAGGTGGCCATCTGGCTGTCCGAACTGGAGCTCGGCCTGGAGTTCACGGATGTGGTGCAGGCCCATGCGGAGTTCTTCCAGGCGGTCAAGCGCAAGGACGCCCTCAAGAAGCTGCTGAAAGCGGACGACACCGCCGGACAGATTCGCCTGAAGATGCTGGCGGTATGCACCGGCAGCGAGCCGCGCATGGATGCCATCGTCGAGCAGTTGCTTGACGAAAGTA
>DYJM01000117.1 GCA_020723125.1 Acidithiobacillus ferrivorans | reverse complement strand
AAAGCACCCATGGCAACTGCCGTTTTTAGGCTGAAGCATCAAGCTGAACGCCGCCGCATGAGAATGCCCAGAGCAAAACCCAATCCGGCCAGAATAAAAGTCAGGACAACGCCGTAGGTCCAACTGTTCTCAAGGGCAAAACGGGCAATCCACGCTTGAAAACCGACCTGGCGGACATCAATTTGCTGATTATACACTGCGACCACCTGCTGTCGCCGGACCAGATAAGTCGCCAATTGATAATGTCCCAGGGGCAAAGACGCGGGCAGCCTGATTTTCGCCGAAAATAAACCCTGCTTCAAAATGACCCCTGCGGGTTCCACCACGTAATTGCGGTGGCGAATTTTCTCATCCAGAAAGGCTTTTTGCCAGGTATCCAGATGATCGGGTTCGGGATCAAAACGGGCTTTATCTACCAGCGAAGACAGGGTTAATCCCAGTTTCTGCAGAGTATCATCAGGCAGAATTTGCCTGACCGGGGCCGAAGAAAGCCGCTGCCAGATTCCCGGAGCCTTGGTCACCGTTACCTTTGCACCATTCAGCCAGATTGGCCCGGTTCGGGTTTTTTGCTGCATGGCTTCGGTACTGTCGGGCGAACGCAGTATGACAATGACCTGCCCCGGACCCGTAATGGCACCATACACCAGCAGGTTTTCCCCGACAAAATGGCTGGTCACGTTCACCTTATCCGTACTGGTAGCCACCACCAGGGGCGTAGATGCCTCGGCCAGCATGGCAGCACCCATAGTCAGCAACATGAGCATCAGACGCAGATAAAGCATCTAAACAACCCGCGCCATGCTGAAAATGTGTTCGGGCGTAATAAATAATCCCAACCCCATCTTGATAGCCACTCCCACGACCACCAGGGCCAGCACCAGACGCAACTGCTCACCCTTCATATGCGCTCCGGCCCGTGCCCCGAACTGCGTGCCGAAAATGGAACCCAAAACCAAAGCCAAAGCCAGATAAGGATCTACGGCATGATTCATTCCCGCCTGCAAAATACCCACTTCGGCCGTGGTAAACAGCAATTGAAACAATGAGGTGCCTACTACCACCTTGGTGGGCATTTTCAATACATAGAGCATGATGGGCACCATCACAAAACCACCTCCAACCCCCATCAGCGCGGTAAGCAAGCCCACGCCGAAACCCAGTAAAACCGGGGTCAGAAAAGAAAGACGCAATCCTGAAACCGGAAAATCCATTTGTCCCGGAAGACGCTGCAGAAATGACAGACCATCGCTGCGGTTTTTTTTAGGTGCATGGGCAGGCCGACCACGCAAAGCCAACAGCGACTCTATCAACATGGAAGTACCGATGACACCCAGCAAAATGACATACAGAAAAGTCACCACCAGATTGAAGTGGCCACCCGCCTCCAGAATCCGGGCAATGTGTACACCGATCAGCCCCCCCGTCCAGCTCCCTGCCAACAGGACAAAGGCCATGCGCATATCCACATTACCCATGCGCCAGTGTGCATAACTGCCAATGGCCGAGCCACCGACAATCTGGGCAGCTCCGGTCCCCACGGCAACCAGCGGCGGGACCCCGATAAAAATCAGCAGAGGCGTAATCAAAATACCTCCACCCACGCCGGTCAATCCCGACAGGAAACCCACCGCCAAACCAAAACTGACAATCAGCCAGATATTCACGTCCATATGCGCGATAGGCAGGAACAATTCCACTCAGCGATCCCCCTGCGACGGATCGGAACAAAACACCGCAGAACACAGTTGATCGATGTTCGTATCAGGTGGCACCAGCAACACCGGAACCGCCAATGCCAGACTCAGTTTTGCACCAAGTCCCCCCAGAAGATGAGGTAACCCCCGCGGTTTACTTTCCGTGCCAAAACCACGCTGTCCTAGCACCACCATGACCGTTTCCGGAAGACTCTGGACCAGTCGCGGAATTTCCTGTTCGGGATCCCCTTCCAGCAGAAAATATTCTGGCAGCCCAATATCACAATGTTCTTCAATACGTTCGGCCACAGCGCGCAGGTTACTTTCCGCTTCAATGCGGGCTTCAGCCAGCATGCGATCCGTCAGATCACGGGAAAACAGCCCCCCGCCAAAACCCAGTGGATTACTGGCCACATGCAGGGAGGTCACCAGCCCAAGACGTGCTCCAAGAAGACGTGAAAAGCGCGCCGCCACAGCGGCGGCGAGCAAGGCATTTTGTGATCCATCAATAGCCGTCAACAGAACTGGATCTGACATAAACAACCTACAATGTTGAGAGATTTCATCAATATTAGAGGATGGCCCTATACCTGTCGAGGCGGCAAGCTCAATGCGCAAAGTCCATTGTCCCGGCAGAACGGTCCATAAGCACTCTTGATTCTCGGTGAAGCAGGCCCCATTTCCAGTGCGTCTATTGAAATGATTGCTGCTCAGACAACTTGTCCATAGGAAGGAGAAATAATGACCACCAACAAGGAAACTCTACAATTTCAGACTGAAATCAATCAGTTGCTGCATCTGATGATTCATTCTCTGTATTCAAACAAAGAGATTTTTCTGCGTGAACTGATATCCAATGCCTCTGATGCCTGTGACAAACTGCGCTTTGAAGCCTTGGCAGATCCCAGCCTGGTTGCGGGAGACAGCGAACTCAAAGTGCAGGTAGATTTTGATGCCGAACAAGGCACCATCACTGTCCGCGACAATGGCATCGGCATGAACCGCGACGAAGTCATTGCCAACATTGGCACCATTGCCAAGTCGGGCACCAAGGAGTTTTTTGAGAGACTGAGTGGCGATCAAAGCAAGGATGCCAAACTGATCGGTCAATTTGGCGTCGGTTTTTATTCTGCCTTTATTGTCGCCGACCGCGTAACGCTGAGTACCCGCCGAGCCGGCATGGAAGCAGAACATGGGGTGCGCTGGGAGTCCGATGGGACCGGTGCCTACACCCTCGAAACCGTGAATTTGCCTGAACGCGGTACCGAGATAGTGCTGCACATACGCGAAGATGAACGCCAGGACCTGCTGAATCTCTGGCGCTTGCGCGGCATTATCAACAAATACTCAGACCATATTCCCCTACCCATCCTGATGCGGAAAATGGGCGAAGATGGCAAACCGGGCGAAACCTGGGAAACCGTCAATAAAGCCTCTGCCCTTTGGCAACGACCAAAGTCCGAGATCAGTGATGCGGAATACAAGGAATTTTATCAGTACGTCAGCCATGACTATGCTGATCCACTGGCCTGGGCGCATAATCGGGTGGAAGGTCGCCTCGAATATACTTCTCTGCTCTATATTCCCGGCAAGGCACCTTTTGATCTTTGGGAACCCAATCAAACGCACGGCATCAAGCTTTACGTGCAGCGCGTTTTCATCATGGACGATACCGAACATCAGATTCTGCCCCGTTATTTGCGCTTTGTACGCGGCGTCATTGACTCCAGCGATCTCCCCCTGAATGTTTCCCGCGAAATTCTTCAGGGCAACCGCGTCATTGACCAGATGCGCTCGGGTTCCATCAAACGGGTACTGGGCCTTTTGGAAGAAATGGCTGAAAAAGAACCCGAAAAATATCAAAACTTCTGGAATGAGTTTGGACGGGTGCTGAAAGAAGGTCCTGGTGAAGATTTTGCCAATCGCGAACAAATCGCGAAATTATTACGTTTTGCGAGCACCCATTCAGACACTGAAACCCAGAATGTTTCCCTGGCTGATTATATTGGCCGTATGCGCGAAGGTCAGGACAAAATATATTACATTACTGCGGATACTTTTATTGCTGCCAAAAACAGCCCGCAGCTGGAACTTCTGCGTAAAAAAGGTATTGAAGTATTACTGCTCAGTGACCGTGTGGATGAATGGTTGACCAGCCACCTCCATGAATTTGAAGGCAAGGCCCTGAGCTCCGTGGCCAAGGGTACGCTGGATCTGGGTAGCATTGAAACCGAAGAAGAACGCAAATCTCAGGAAGAAATCGAGAAAACCGCAGAAGGTCTGGTGGAGCGTATCAAAAATGCGCTGGGTGATCGGGTTGAAGCAGTTCGGGTTTCCCACCGGCTGACCAGTTCTCCTGCTTGCATGGTCCTGGGCGAACGGGACATGGCCCTGTATATGCAGCAATTATTGAAGCAGGCTGGACACGAAGTACCCAGTACCAAGCCCACCCTGGAAATCAACCCTACCCATCCTATGTTGACCCGCATAGAAAGTGAAAAAGATGCGTCACGCTTTGCGGAGTGGTCATCTCTGTTACTGGATCAGGCGATTCTGAGTGAGGGCGGGCAACTGGAAGACCCTGCTGGTTTTGTGGCCCGTCTCAACCAGTTGATGCTCGCCCTGGCAGGCTGATACAGCCACTGGCCCTTTTGT
>DYJM01000116.1 GCA_020723125.1 Acidithiobacillus ferrivorans | reverse complement strand
GTCGCTGCAAAGCACCCACGGCAACTGCCGTTTTTAGGTTTAAGGATCAACTTGTGCGTCGATACACCAGGTCATAAACACTGTGTCCGAGTTTTTCGCCGCGACGTTCAAAACGGGTCGGAATGCGGTTGGCGGGCCGCTCTGAAAAGCTATTTCCAGAATCCGTATTTATCAGGCCCCGTGTCTGATTGAGGACGGTCAGCATTTGCTCTGCGTAATCAGCCCAGTCCGTTGCCAGTTGTAATTCTCCATCCGTTTTGAGCAGGCGCTGCAATGTGTCCGCGAACTCAGCCTGAATCAGGCGGCGTTTTTGTTGCCGGGTTTTCGGCCAGGGATCGGGAAACTGAATGATGATGCGCGCAAATAGGGCATCCGGCAGGGTTTTCATCCAGGTTGCGACGTCATCATGGACAATGCGGATGTTATCAATGCCCGCTTTTTCCATCTGCAACAGGAGAGAACCGACTCCGGGAGTGTGTACTTCTGCACCAATAAAACCCTGATCGGGATTTGCGGCGGCAAGAGCGGCAAGATGTTCGCCGTTGCCAAAACCGATTTCCAGGGTGATGGCCCGCCGCCCGGCCCAGGGATCCTGCCAGGGTTCCTTGGTTGGGATTTGCAGAGCGGGGAGAGCGTCCTGAATCACCCGACGTTGTGCGGCGGTAATACGTCCCTGGCGTAATACAAAACTGCGAATCGGGCGTTGCCCGGTATTGAGCGCTTCTTCCATGACAGGCATTATAACCCGTTTGATGTGCAGGCCTAGAGAGGAGAGCAGGCATGGAGCATCCCCTGGTTGGGGTGGTAATGGGCAGCAGCAGTGACTGGGAAGTCATGGTTGCTGCGACAGAACAGTTGCAGATATTGCATATTCCCCATGAAAAGCGGGTAGTTTCGGCGCATCGCAGCCCAGACCTGCTTTTTGATTATGCCGCAACGGCTGCAGCCCGTGGATTGCGCTGCATTATTGCCGGGGCGGGCGGTGCTGCCCATCTGCCGGGGATGCTCGCCGCCAAAACCCTCTTGCCGGTATTGGGGGTGCCGGTGCCTTCCCGGCACCTGAACGGCATGGATTCGCTCCTGTCCATTGTGCAGATGCCCAAGGGTATTCCGGTGGCCACTTTTGCCATCGGTACTGCCGGTGCTGCCAATGCCGGTCTTTTCGCCGCAGCCTTGCTGGCGGCAAGCGACCCTGCGCTGGCTCGGCGCCTGCAGGATTTTCGCCACCAACAAGAGGCGGCCGTATTAGCCATGACTTTGCCGGAGTCTGAGCCATGATTTTACCCGGTGCCACCCTCGGAATCCTGGGAGGTGGGCAGTTGGGGCAAATGTTTACGCTGGCTGCCCGGCGCATGGGTTATGGTGTATGGGTTCTCGATCCTGATCCGGATTGTCCGGCGGCGGCCGTGGCAGACCATCATCTTTGTGCGCCCTATGATGATTTTTCTGCCTTGGCGCTGTTGGCGGATCACTGTGCAGCGGTGACCACCGAATTTGAAAATGTCCCTGCCTCAGCCATGAGTTATCTGGAAGCGCGAATACCCGTGCGTCCCAGTTCTACGGCGCTGACCATTGCCCAGGACCGGGCGCGGGAAAAGACCTTTTTTCAGGATATTGGTCTGGAAGTCGCGCCCTTTGCACTGCTTAGACAAGAGGATGATGTGGAGCTTGCGGCACGCCAACTGAGTTTTCCTGCCATCCTGAAAACTACCCGCTTTGGGTACGATGGCAAGGGACAACAGAATGTGACCACGGCCAGCGAAGTTCCAGCCGCATGGGTCAGCCTGAATACCCCGGAAGCCATTCTGGAGTCACGGATTAAACTGGTGCAGGAGTTTTCCGTGGTTCTGGCGCGTTCAGTGGAGGGGATGATGGTGTTTTATCCCCTGGCAGAAAATCGTCATCACCATGCTGTGCTTGATCTCAGTATTGTGCCCGCCCGAATTCCAGAGGCACTACAAAATCAGGCGCGACAAAGCGCGGCGCGCATTGCTGAGGCACTGAACTATGTCGGCGTGCTTGCCGTTGAGTTTTTTGTGGCGGAAGGCGGCCGGCTGTTGGTCAATGAAATGGCCCCGCGTCCCCACAATAGTGGTCATTACACCATTGATGCCTGTGTCAGCAGTCAGTTTGATCAGCAGGTACGTGCCCTTTGCGGGTTATCCCTGGCAGATACCCGTCTGCTCAGCCCCGTAGTCATGATGAATCTGCTGGGCGATTTGTGGGAAGAAGACGGACCTGATTGGCAGAAGCTGTTCCAGCATCCGCAAATCAAGGTTCATTTGTACGGCAAGAAGGCTGCCCGTCCCGGTCGCAAAATGGGCCATATCAATGCCTTGAGTTCTGATGTAGAGCGGGCTTTGGCGGTGCTGGAGACGCTGCGCCAGGACTGGAACTGGCCGCGTTAACCGGCTGCCAGCCAAAAAACGGCGGATGCCATGGATGCTTTTTGCTCCGTTGTTCCTCGCCTGTTGTTCTATGGCTCATCCTGCTGTCAGGAGAGAACTCGCCCTGCGGGCTCAAACAGCTCTCCTGACGGGCGCAGGCTTTCGCCAAGAACAACAACGGCTCAGAACAAAAGTCGCGGCAAAGCACCCGTGGCATCCGCCGTTTTGGGGATTAAGTCTGAACGCGGCCGCTCAACCACTGGGCAATCAGGAGCAAGACAGCGCAACCCAGAAAAAACACCATACTCCAGTGGGTGATGGGCCATCCTGCCAGGTTTTTGCTGCCAGCCAGCGCACAGGAACCATGTCCCGATAAGGTTGAGGCTAAATCATTCCCCAGGCCGCCCAGGGCAGGACTACTCTGAAAAATCTGAACCGAAGAACAGGCTTCTATCCGATCTGCCGCTACCTCCGTCAGGTGCCACTGCCATCCTGCCAGACCCGCGCCCAGCAGGGCATACAACGCTGCCAATATCCATAACCCCCGGCGTGCTGTGCCTTTCCAGAAAAAACCCATGCTGACAATAACGATGACGGCCAGATCAGTCAGACGCTGGTAAACACAAATGCTGCAAGGTTGCTCACCTTGTGCAAACTGCAGCCACAGCACCAGCGAAAAGGCAAGAATGCCAGCCAGAATGACCAGAGCTGCCAGCCAGGGTGCGTATCGGGACGCGGTCATTGGGCGTGAATAATTTCTGACCATTGTTTGTTGTTGGGTAAACCAAGGATATAACAAATTTTGCCATCCTGGCGATAGACCAGAAAAGGCACACTGGCTCCGGGAAATCCGAGCACTTCAGCTTCCTTGTTGACCAAAAGCGAAGCATTGAAATTCAGTGCCTCACGCATTTTGTGTTGCACGGCAGCAGGGGCAGGGGCTATGCCTCCTTCCGGACCGTTTTTGGTGCTGAATTTGTTTTCGTTCAGTTTCAGGGCAGCCAGCGGGTTCTTGGCCGCGAGAATGGCGGCGGCCTTACCTGCACTGCTGGGTCTCAGGAAGCCCACGGTGATGAATCTGACCCGGATCTGCTTGCTGCGAATGGGGTTTTGCAGCCAGGTATAGATTTCATGACAGTAGGGACAATTGGGGTCGTAAAAATCATAAACAATGGGTCCCTTGCTGCCCTCCTGAATGTAATGGGTGTGGGTCAGGGCCTGCCAATAATCCAGATCTCCGTCGTTGGCGGCTGCCGGTCCGGCGACGGCAGCGGATGCATGGAACGGAACACACAACATCCCGGCCAATAACCAGAAGGTGAGATAAATCAGTGGCCATTTTCTTGGTGCATACGTCATGTGACTATGACTCCGTAGATATTTCCGCGCGACAAATCGGGTGAATTTCAGGTGCGCAGCCCATCACACGTCCCTCGACCCGCCTTTCATGATTCGGGCCTTATCTCTTTGCCATTCCCGATCCTTGATCGTTGCGCGCTTGTCGTGTTCCTGTTTGCCCTTGACCAGCGCGATTTCGGCCTTGGCCCGGCCTTGCTTCCAGTACATGGCCAGGGGCACGACGGTAAAACCCTTGCGTTCCACGCTGCCAATCATCCGATTGATTTGCTCGCGGTGCATCAATAACTTGCGGGTTCGGGTAGGATCGGGGTGAATGTGCGTGCTGGCGGTCAGCAGGGGGCTGATATGCGCCCCCAACAACCAGAGTTCTCCATCTTTCACAATGACATAACTGTCCTTGAGGTTCAGGCGTCCGGCACGCAGGGATTTGACTTCCCAGCCTTCCAGGACGATGCCTGCCTCAAAGCGCTCTTCAATGAAATAATCGTGTTTCGCCTCACGATTCAGGGCGATGGTGCTGCTCATTGCACAACTCCCGTGCCAGCCAGCCGACGATTATACGAAAAAAAAGGAGCATGCATAAATCTAACGTCCATTGCGACTCGCGCCACCCCGGAGAATGT
>DYJM01000020.1 GCA_020723125.1 Acidithiobacillus ferrivorans | reverse complement strand
CGAGGAACAACGGAGCAAAAAGCACCCACGGCAACTGCCGTTTTTAGGATTATTCGTCCTCTGCATAGATGTTAGGCTTTGTATGCAAATTATCCGTAGTGGTGTTAAGAGCCTGAAGATGTAAAATCTTCAGGAGCCGCATGACGATCGGGTAAAGAAGAACAGCAGATACTGCCAGATAGACAATGCCCGAGTACAAAGCGAAGGCACTGGCAAACAGTTTTGCGGCTGTCCCATGCAGACTGGACACCGGCCCCATGCCACTCAGAATCATGCTGGCATTGAGCAGACTGTTGATCCAATTGATCTGCCCCAGAAAATGGTAACCCAGGACACCGACCCCCAAGGAGATGGCCATAAAACCCAAGCCAATGGCGGTGTAGCGGAGCTGGTGCCAAATAAACTCCGTTCGACTGCGCAGCCGGATGCTTTGCAGATGAAGTGGTTTATACCTATTGGGCATTGCCATAATACCGACGGTACCAGTCCACAAAGTGCTGCAATCCTCTGTGCAAGGGCGTGTCCGGAGCAAAAGCGACGGCCTCCTGAAGCGCAGAGACATCGGCGTAAGTAGCCACCACATCGCCATCCTGCATGGGCAGCCATTCGATTTCTGCTTTTTTATCCAGACACTCTTCCAGCGTATGAATGAAGTCCGTCAGGGCTACCGGTGTATGGTTGCCGATATTGTGTATCTGAAAAGGCGCGGCACTGGATGCCGGATCCGCAGGCCAGCTTGCCTGTGGACCGGGGATTTTCGGAACAAGGCGGGTAACACCTTCGATGATGTCATCAATGTACGTAAAATCCCGCTGCATTTTTCCATGATTGAATACCGGGATTTTTTCACCGGCAAGGATTTTGCGGGTGAAGCTGAAATACGCCATGTCCGGCCTTCCCCAGGGACCATAAACGGTAAAAAAACGCAGACCCGTACAGGGAATGCCATAGAGGTGGGCATAGCTGTGGGCCATCAGCTCACCTGCCCGCTTGGTGGCCGCATAGAGGCTGACTGGATGATCCACCGGATCGTGAACGCTGTAAGGAAGTTGACTATTGGCTCCATATACAGAGCTGGAAGACGCAAAAAGCAGATGCCCGACTTTTTGTGCCCGACATCCCTCAAGGATGTGCAAGAAACCGGTCACATTACTGTCCACATAACTGTGTGGAGCCTGCAATGAATAACGCACACCAGCCTGAGCGGCCAGATGGATTACCACATCAAAATGGGGTCCCGCAAAAAGTGTTTCCATAGCGGAGCGCTCTGCCAGATCGATTTTTTTAAACTGAAAAGCAGGATGGCCTTCCAGTTGCGCGAGACGATCTTTTTTGAGGTTAGGATCATAATAGTCGTTAAGATTATCAATCCCCTGCACAATCCATCCATCGGCCAGCAAACGCCGCGCCAGATGAAATCCAATGAATCCGGCAACGCCGGTGATAAGTACACGCGTTTCCATTATTGGTCCCGTTCAGCCAGCCAGTCGATATAACGCTCCACTCCCTGTTCTACGGAGAGAAAGGTTTTGCTATAACCGGCAGCGCGTAATTGATGAATGTCAGCCTGAGTAAAGCTTTGATATTTACCATGCAGAGCCTCGGGCATACTGATATAGCGAATCGTCTGGTTTTTTTGCAAGCCGGCTAAGTCCTGAATGCCCTGTCCTGCCATGCGCCGCATACTGTTGACTACAGCGACAGCCACATCATTGAAGCTCTGCGCCTGCCCTGTGCCCACGTTATAAATACCGCTGCGTGGATGATCCAGAAAGTGCATATTGACGGACACCACGTCATCTACGTGAATAAAATCTCGCCGTTGCTCGCCATCCGCATAACCGGCACTGCCTGCGAACAGATGCACATGCCCATCCAGCCGATATTGCCTGTAAAAATGCATGGCCACAGAAGCCATACGGCCCTTATGAAACTCTCGGGGGCCATAGACATTGAAGTAGCGAAATCCATGTACCGGGGCCTTCAACTCGTTCCACATGCGCCGTAAATACTGGTCAAACTGAAACTTGCTGAAACCATAAATATTCAGGGGAGATTCGGCCTGGCGTTCTTCCGTAAAACTACCGGTCATACCGTAAACAGAAGCACTGGAAGCATACAGAAAAGGAACATTATGCCGTTGACACCAATGCAGCAACGCCTTGCTGAAAGCATAATTGTTTTCCATGACATAACGCCCATCCGTGGCCATGGTATCGGAACAGGCGCCTTCATGGAAAACGGCTTCGACACCTTGCAGCTGATCATTCTGAATCAACTCCAGAAGACGCTCAGCTTCCATGTAGTCGGCAATTTCCAGATCGGTGAGGTTGAGAAACTTGTCTGCGCGGGTCAGGTGGTCAACCACGAGAATGTCTGAAATACCTTTTTGATTCAGTGAACAAACAATATTGGCGCCGATGAATCCAGCTCCGCCCGTGACAATATACATGCGCATTTCTCCTTTTCCGGTTATGATAACAGAAAGTGGGCAACTGCCGAACATAAGCCCATATCCCTTTCGGGGAGTGAAAATACTCAATCGACCCTACCTATGAAAACCACGCAAGCGCCATGATCTGATTCTGGCGTGTTTGCTGAGGAGACCTATGCACGATCAGGGACTGCTAATCATTATCTTGCTACTCGCTACGGGCGTGATCCTGGTGGGGGTGCTGCGCTTTTTGCAGTTGCCTGCAGTGTTTGCCTATCTGCTGACCGGCGTCATTCTCGGGCCGCATGCCCTTGCTGTCGTGCCCGATCTGGCCAGCACCCGTCAACTGGCAGCATTTGGTGTGGTGTTTCTGATGTTCAGTATCGGTCTGGAATTCAGTCTTTCGCAATTCATGAGCATGCGACGACTGATTTTTGGTATGGGCGCTGCCCAGGTGTTGCTTACCAGTGTTATTTTTGTGGGGATTGCTCTGATTATTCCGCTTTCCTGGAAAACGGGCGTGATTCTCGGGGGCATTCTGGCCATGTCATCGACGGCCATGGTAATCCGTGCACTGGCCGAGAAAATGGAAATGCAGTCCCGTCATGGCCGCATAGCGGTCAGTGTGTTGCTGTTTCAGGATTTGGCCGTGGTTCCCCTGCTGATTCTGATTCCGGCACTGGCAGGGTCCGCCAAAGAGCTTCCTCATGATCTTGCCATGGCCGGGCTGAAAGCGGTGGTGGTGTTATTGGTGTTGCTGGTCATTGGCCGGCCGATAATGCGACCCTGGTTTCAGTTGATAGCCAACCGCAAATCTACTGAGCTGTTCATGCTCAATGTGTTACTGGTGACCCTGGCGCTGGCGTGGATTACGGAACAGGCCGGGCTTTCTTTGGCCTTGGGCGCATTTGTAGCGGGCATGCTGATTTCCGAAACCGCCTATCGCTATCAGGTGGAAGCCGATATTGCGCCCTTTCGCGATATTCTCCTGGGGCTGTTTTTTGTCACCATCGGGATGTTGGTGGATTTGCCTGCCTGGTGGGCGAATATTGCCTGGGTTCTCATCGTGTTGTTGCTGATCGTGTTTCTGAAAGGCTTTTTGGTCTGGGGGCTGAGTCGCTTATTCGGTTATGAATCCGGAGTGGCACTGCGCTCTGCCATTGTCCTTGCGCAAGCCGGAGAATTTGGTTTTGTATTGCTGGCACTGGCCAATCAATATCAGTTGTTACCCGCGCATGTGTTGCAGCCGGTGTTGGGCGGCATGTTGCTATCCATGATGTTGGCACCCATTCTGGTAGAACATAATGGCTGGATTGCGCGCAACTTGGTGGGAAGTTACCGCAATCATCGTGATCAGCAACTCACTGAAATACGCGCTGCTGATCTCAAGGCCCATGTGGTGCTTTGTGGATATGGCCGGGTTGGTCAAAGTGTAGGCCGGGTACTTGAAGAAGAAGCTATCCCGTTTATTGCCCTGGATCTGGATCCGGTGCGGGTACGTCAAGCGCAGTCAGCGGGCGAGTCCATATTTTATGGGGATGCCAGTCGGCGTGACGTTTTGCAGGCGGCGGGGATTTTCTCGGCACGGGCGGTGGTGATCACCTATGCCAATGTCGCGTCCAGTCAGCGGGTTCTTTCCATAATCAAGGAGTTGAGACCAGAATTACCGGTGGTGGTCCGTGCTCATGACGACAGCCAACTGGAAAAACTGGAAGCCGCCGGAGCCGATGAAGTAGTGCCGGAAGTAAACGAAGGAGCCTTGATGCTCGCCTCTCAGACCTTATTACTCATCGGTTTCCCCATCAGCACGGTATTGCGCCGGGTCCGACGTTTTCGTCAGGAGCGCTACCAGTTCTTCCGGGGCGCATTCTGGGGCGGTTCTGAACCCGGCGAAGATCAGGTATCGGCGCGATTGGCTTCCATTCCTTTGGGTGAAACCGCTTTTGGCTTGCACCTTAGCCTTCGCGAGTTGAATTTGACCAGTTTTGGCGTGTCTGTGGTGGCCGTGCGGCGGCACGGTATTCGCGGGCGCGATCCGGCTCCGGATACCGTATTGCAAGTTGGAGATGTACTGGTTTTATTTGGTAGCCCCGCAGCACTGACCAAAGCCGAACTGTATGTTCTTGAGGGTAACACCGCACAGGAAACTGCTGTCAGTGCATAAGTTTTCAAACTGACCAGTGGCCGAATAGTCCAAGAACGCTTCTCTCTGTGTTATGTTAAAGCGTTATCTGAATATGTGCGGACCACACAAAAAAATCGAGAGTGATTTATGAATAATGCCATTGATTCCAGTCTGACCGAAAACCGCCTTTTCGCAGTACCCGCAGATTTTGCTGCCCAGGCAAACCTGACCGCAAATGAGTTTGCAGAACTCCAGCAAAAAGCAGCACACGATCCTCAACAATTTTGGGCTGATCTGGCGCGTCAGCATCTGGACTGGGACACGGAGTTCAAAACGGTACTGGACTCAGGTGACGCGCCGTTTTATCGCTGGTTCAGCGACGGCAAGCTCAATGTGACCCATAACTGCCTGGATCGTCATCTGCATGACGCACAGCGCCATAAGGCTGCTCTGATTTGGGAAGGCGAAGCCGGAGATGTCCGCACCCTCACCTACGCGCAATTGCACCGGGAAGTCAGCATTTTTGCCAATGCACTCTTCCATCAGGGCGTCAAAAAAGGCGATCGGGTCGCCATTTACATGCCCATGGTTCCAGAGGCCATTGTGGCCATGCTGGCCTGCGCCCGTCTTGGTGCCATTCATACAGTAGTATTTGGCGGTTTTTCTGCCGAGGCGCTCAAGGATCGCCTTGAAGATACGTCTGCCGTGATGCTTATTACCGCAGATGGGGCCTGGCGTGGCGGCAAAAAAGTGCCGCTCAAGCAGCATGCCGATCAGGCATTACTGCGTGAACACGAACATTCCGTGAAACGGGTCATAGTCCTGCGCCGAACCGGTGCGGACATCAATATGCAGGAAGGGCGCGACATCTGGTGGGAGGAAGCCATTGCCGGACAAAGTGCTGTCTGTCCCGCCCTACCCATGGCTGCAGAAGACCCGCTGTTTATTCTCTATACCTCCGGCAGTACCGGCAAACCCAAGGGCGTGTTTCACAGCAGCGCCGGTTATTTGCTCTGGGCTATGCTGACCACCCGCTGGTCTTTTGATCTGAAGCCCGAAGATGTGTACTGGTGCACGGCAGATGTCGGCTGGATTACCGGACACAGTTATGTGGTGTATGGCCCCCTCGCCAATGGCGCAACCGTTTTCATGTACGAAGGCGCGCCCATGTATCCCCAGCCCGACCGTTTCTGGGAAATGATAGCCCGCCATGGAATCAGCGTACTATACACGGCGCCTACGGCTGTCCGGGCTTTCATGAAAATGGGCGATGAATGGCCGGCCAGACATGATTTGTCGAGTTTGCGTCTGCTGGGTACCGTCGGCGAACCCATGAACCCTGAAGCGTGGATGTGGTACTTCCAGCAAATTGGGGGCGGACGCTGCCCCATTGTGGATACCTGGTGGCAAACCGAAACCGGTGGCCACATGATCGCGCCACTTCCCGGCGTCACCGCCAACAAACCCGGCTCCTGCGCCCTCCCCTTACCCGGTATCAGTGCCCGGATTGTGGATGACCGGGGAGATCCGGTTGACGCTCCCGACGCGGGGGGTTATCTGGTAATTGATCAACCCTGGCCGGGCATGTTGCGTGGAGTCTGGGGGAATCCGGAGCGTTACATTGAAAGTTATTGGGCCAAATTCGACAATCGCTACTATGTAGCCGGTGACAGCGCCCGTAGGGATCAGGACGGTTATTATTGGGTCATGGGCCGCATTGACGATGTGCTCAATGTTTCCGGGCATCGCCTGGGCACGGCCGAAATAGAATCAGCCCTGGTCGCCCATCCGGCTGTGGCAGAAGCTGCTGTGGTAGGGATTCCTCATGAAATCAAGGGAGAAGCTGTTTGTGCTTTTGTTATACTGAAACATCAACATCAAGGGGATGATCGGGATGAACTCGGCGCGGCATTACGAGTGCAGGTCACTGAACTGATTGGCGCCATTGCCCGGCCGGATGATATTCGTTTTACCGACGCCCTGCCCAAGACCCGCTCGGGCAAAATCATGCGCCGCTTGTTACGCTCTATCGCCCGGGGCGAGGATCTAACGCAGGACATCAGCACCCTGGAAGATGCAGGCACCCTGCAGCAACTGGGTGCTCAGGACAAACGCTGAGTTCTGCGTAAGCCTGAACACGGCGGGAGGCCGGGAAGCTTTGCAGCGACTTTGGCCCGCGTCGTTGTTGCTCTTGGTGAAATCCCGCGCCCGTCAGGAGAGCTGTTTGAGCCCAAAGGGCGAGTTCTCTCCTGACAGCAGGACGTTACAACAACAGGCAAGGGACGTTGGCGCAAAAAGCTTCCCGGCCCAGCGCCGTGATCAGGATAAATCAGTGCAGGCGACGCGGGATGAAGGTGAAATTGTCACCTTCAAGCACCACTTCGATGGTTTCGCCAGGACTGAAATCCCCACGCAGTAAACGCTGGGCAAGCGGGTTTTCAATTTCCCGCTGAATGACCCGTTTCAGGGGACGGGCTCCATAAACCGGGTCATATCCCACTTCGGCAAGACGGTCCAATGCCCCCTCACTTAACAACAAATCCATATCCCGCTCTTTCAGGCGCGCCCGCAATGCACCCATCTGGAGACTGGTGATTTCCCGCAGTTGCACGGCTGTCAGCGGATGGAAAATGACCATCTCATCAATACGATTCAGGAATTCCGGACGGAAATGATCCTGAACCACATCCATGACGGCGACGCGCATGGCGTCATAATTGCCGCTACGGCTGAACTCCTGAATCCGGTCCGAACCAAGATTGGAAGTCATGACAATGACCGTATTCCGGAAGTCCACCGTGCGACCCTGTCCGTCCGTCAAGCGACCATCATCGAGCACCTGCAAGAGGACATTGAACACATCGGCATGGGCTTTTTCCACTTCATCGAGCAGAACAACCGAGTAGGGTTTACGCCGCACCGCTTCGGTCAAATAGCCGCCTTCTTCATAGCCGACATATCCGGGCGGGGCACCAATCAAGCGCGCTACCGAGTGTTTCTCCATGAATTCACTCATATCAATGCGGACCAGTAGGTCTTCGCTGTCGAACAGGAATTCTGCCAAGGCCTTGGTCAATTCGGTTTTACCTACTCCAGTGGGGCCAAGAAACAAAAAGGATCCGTTGGGACGGCGCGGGTCAGAAAGTCCCGCACGGGAACGGCGAATGGCATTGGCAACTGCAGCCACTGCCTCGCTTTGTCCCACGACCCGCGCCTGCAGGCGTTCTTCCATTTTCAACAGCTTTTCTTTTTCGCCTTCGAGCATTTTTGAAACGGGAATACCTGTCCAGCGGGCCACGACCTCGGCGATTTCTTCTTCACCGACTTCGGTGCGCAGCAAAGTCGGTTTAGTCTGCTTTGCGCCTTCGCCTTGAGTTTCAGCCGCTTTGATCTGGGCTTCGAGGGCAGGAATGACGCTGTATTGTAATTCTGCCATGCGTTCCAGATCATTGGCGCGACGCGCTGTATCCAGATCCACCCGTTTGCGGTCCAGTTCTTTCTGAATTTGCGAAGTACCTTCAATAGCCAGCTTTTCACCTTTCCAGACTTCTTCCAGCTCCTGATATTTTTTATCCAGCTCCTTGATTTGCGACTGTAAAATATCCAGCCGCTTGAGACTTGCTTCATCTTTTTCTTTTTCCAGCGCGACCCGCTCAATATTCAACTGGATGATTCGGCGTTCCAGTTCATCCAGTTCCTGAGGTTTGGAATCAATTTCCATTTTGATACGCGATGCTGCTTCATCCATCAGATCAATGGCTTTATCGGGCAGGTTTCGATCTGGAATATAGCGGTGCGATAACTGGGCAGCCGCCACCAAGGCCGGATCGGTAATGCGCACCCCATGATGGGCCTCATAACGCTCCTTGAGACCCCGCAAAATGGCAATACTGTCTTCGACACTGGGCTCATCCACCAGCACCCGCTGGAAACGACGTTCCAGCGCCGCATCTTTTTCGATGTATTTGCGATATTCATCCAGGGTAGTGGCACCAATACAGTGCAGTTCACCCCGCGCCAACGCCGGTTTGAGCATATTGCCCGCATCCATGGAACCTTCCGCCTTGCCGGCGCCTACCAAGGTATGAATTTCATCAATGAAAAGAATGAGTTTCCCTTCACTTTTCCCAAGATCCGTTAAGAGGGCCTTCAGACGTTCTTCAAACTCACCGCGAAACTTGGCACCCGCAATCAAGGCCCCCAAATCCAGACCCAGCAGGCGCTTGTCGCGCAGGGATTCCGGTACTTCGCCATTGACCATACGCAAAGCCAGTCCCTCGACGATGGCCGTTTTGCCAACGCCCGGCTCACCAATCAACACCGGATTATTCTTGCTGCGTCGCAACAATACCTGAACGGTGCGGCGGATTTCATCGTCGCGCCCAATGACCGGATCCAGCTTGCCTTGTCTGGCTCTTTCGGTGTAATCGATGGTGTATTTTTCCAGAGCCTGCCGCTGTTCTTCAGCATTGGCATCGTTGATTTTTTCACCTCCATGAAGATCATGGACGGCCTGTTCAAGATCCTTGCTGGTGGCTCCTGCAGCTTTGAGCAAGCGGCCGGCTTCGCCCTTGTCTTCCAGCAGGGCGAGCAGAAAATGCTCGGTAGAAATGAAGCTGTCGCCGCGTTTCTGACTGATTTTATCGGCCAGATTGAACATATTGTTCAAGTCACGACTGACCTGCACTTCGCCGGGTTGACCATGTACCTTGGGCATACCCTCCAATGCGCGATTCAGCTGATTGCGCAGGGCATCCACCTGTACGCCGGCTTTGGCAAGAACCGGACGGGCAATTCCCCCTTCCTGATCCAGAAAAGCGATCAAAAAATGGATGGGTTCAATTTGTTGATGATCCTGAGCGAGAGCAAGGCTCTGGGCATCCTGAAAGGCCTGTTGAAATTTGGTGGTCAATTTATCGGTGCGCATGGTAAAACTCCATGGAATAAACGTTGACCATCACATGGGATCAACTGATCTTTTTTTCAAGGGCAGGTGATCCCCGCAATCCTTTAATCAGAAAAACACTGGCCAGCAAGGCCACCAGACCAGCCGCAGCGAAAGTCAGTTGTCCACCCCAATGGGCCCAGGACCAGCCCGCAGCAAGGGCACCCATGCCACCGCCCAGGCCATAAACCATACTGGCATAAAGCGCCATACCCCGGGCCCGCAAGGCTCCGGGAAAACGCTCAGATACCCAGTGGACAGCGGCCAGATGAAAAGCTGCATAACTGGCTGCATGCAGACTCTGGACAAGCACGATCCAGAGTAAACCCGGCCACCAGGCAATTACGCCCCAGCGCAGCGCCGTCAGAAAAAAGGCGGCCGTAAAAACCAGTGGCACACCTAAGCGACGGATAAAACGATCTCCCCACCAGAAAAAGGCTACTTCACAAAGCACGGCAAAACCCCAGAGCATGCCAACACTACTGCTACTGAGCCCATGCGCCTCGGCATAAATCGAATAAAATGCATAATATACGCCGTGACTGGCCTGTTCGAGCAGGCCCGCCAGCAAAAAAAACCAGAGCCCGGCATCCCGCAACACCGGACTCATGCGCGGACGCCGCTGATGGGACGGATGGGTCTGGATTCCGTAGGGCAAATGACGGCTTATCCACCAGGCAAGCACTAAAAACACGAGGATACCGGGTAAAAATGCGCGCATTCCCCAGTTGCTGATGAACACCCCCATTCCCAGGGACAGGGCAATAAAGCCCAATGAACCCCACAAGCGGATGCGGCCATAAGCGGCCGAGCGGCGCTGCGCCCAGTCCATCGTGGCTGCATCCACCAATGGCAATGTTGCGGCCCAGAAAAAAGAAAATACCAGAGTGATGAGCAGAATAACCAGGAAATGACCGGCGCTGAATTCCAGCGCCAGAAATCCGGCAGCAGTGAGCAGAGTCCCCAGCATCACAATCCGGCGGCTCCCCCAGAAGTGGGATAACCACCCCCAGAGATTGGGCGCCAGAACTTTACTGAATTGTACGGCAGCGGTGAGGATGCCAATAGCCAGGGGAGTTTGGCCCTGAGCATGCAACCAGGGTCCCCAGTAGGGCATGAACGCACCCAAGGCGCAAAAATAAACAAAATAGAAGGCGGCCAGCCAGCCCCCTTCCCGCTCAGTGCCCATTATTTACAGATAGGAGGAAGCGGAGACTGTACGTCTCCATTCTGGGCGCGGTGGCGCATCCAGTGGTCCATCAAAGTCAAAGCCAGCATGGCTTCAACAATGGGTACCGCACGAATACCCACACAGGGGTCATGGCGACCGGTGGTTACCACTTCCTGTGGCAGACCATGAATATCAATACTTTGACGAGGAATACGAATACTGGAGGTGGGCTTGATGGCCACCGAAAGCGTCAGATCCTGACCGGAAGATATGCCGCCCAGCACTCCGCCGGCATGATTACTCAGAAAACCGGTCGGGGTCAGCGCATCGCCGTGCTGACTGCCGCGCTGCTCGACTACGGCAAAACCATCCCCCATGGCCACGGCCTTCACCGCGTTAATACTCATCATGGCCTTGGCAATATCTGCTTCCAGACGATCAAAAACGGGTTCTCCCAATCCTGTTGGCATACCTGTAACCCGGGCATCGACGCGGGCACCGATGGAATCACCTTCCTTGCGCAACGCATCCAGAAATTCTGCCATTTGTTCTGCGGCGCTGGCATCTGGACAAAAAAAATCATTTTTGGAAATTTCAGCAGCATCAAACGATTGGGTATGCACAGGCCCCATCTGCGCCATCCAGGCGAGGATTTCCATGCCTAGTCGATCCTTGAGAAATTTGCGCGCGACAGCACCTGCCGCTACGCGGGTCGCGGTTTCGCGAGCCGATGATCGCCCCCCTCCCCGATAATCCCTTAATCCGTATTTTTGCAGGTACGTATAATCTGCATGACCAGGACGGAACAGATTCTTGATTTTGCTGTAATCCTGAGAGCGTTGGTCGGTATTGCGAATCAGCAGACCGATGGGTGTCCCAGTGGTCACCCCTTCGAACACACCCGAGAGGATTTCTACCTGATCTTTTTCCTGGCGCTGGGTGGTATGGCGCGATTGCCCCGGACGGCGCCGATCCAGATCACCCTGGATATCTTCCGGTGCCAGGGGCATTCCCGGTGGACAGCCGTCAATAATACAGCCAATGGCCGGTCCATGACTTTCGCCAAAGGTGCTCACCCGGAAACACTCCCCAAAACTGCTGCCAGCCATGAATTATTTTTCCATTTCGATCATGGCATAAGCCGAATGGTTATGAATGGATTCAAAGTTTTCCGATGACACCGAAAACCAGCGCACTCGCGGATCTTCCTGCAGACGCAGAGCCATATCCCGGACCATGTCCTCGACGAATTTGGGATGATCATAGGCATATTCAGTCACATACTTTTCATCGGGACGCTTGAGCAATCCATATAACTCACAGGAAGCTTCAGCCTCAATTAAATCAATAAGATCCCGAATCCAGATGGTCTCCTGGCTGCGGACATGCACCCAAACATGGGCGCGCTGGTTGTGCGCCCCGTATTCTGAAATGCTTTTTGAACAGGGACAGAGGCTGGTTACCGGCGCCATGACCCCCAAGGTCAATTGATAGCCTTGCGGAGTGATTTCGCCAATCAATTCCACCTCGTAATCCAGCATGCTTTTGACACCGGAAACGGGCGCCGCTTTTTGCACGAAAAACGGCAGACGCATTTCGAGCCGTGCCGAATCGGCTTCGAGGCGTGTGCACATTTGCTCAACAATGCCCCGAAAAGCTTCGACACTGATGGGCGCTTCCTGGTTATTGAGTATTTCCATGAAGCGCGACATGTGGGTGCCCTTGAGATGAGCAGGCAGACTGACATACATGTTACACAAGGCAACACTGGGTTGGACTGCTGCCTCTCTGTCCGCAATCTGCAGAGGGTGCCTGACGGCACGAATACCCACCTGCTGAATGGGAATGGCACGGGGATCCACCCTACCCTGAACATCTTCAAGAATCTCTGTAGCGCAATTCCTCACGCGCACCTCACTTTGAATAGTGGACCAATTCGGTCAGATATTACGCGTGACCCGGCTTCTGGGCAAGGGAGTCCAGCAAAGCCTGACCCGCTGCCATAATGCCAGCAGCATCCAGACCCAGTTCAGCCAGCCACTGATTGGCATCACCCTGCTCAATGAACTGATCGGGAAGCCCAAGAATGCGCATGGGAACAATTTGCCCCTGGTTCAGCAGGTATTCCGCCACAGCAGAACCCGCACCACCGGCAATCACTCCCTCCTCTACGGTGAGCAAAGCCTGATGGGTCTGGGTCAACTCCTGGAGCAACTCGTGATCCAATGGTTTGACGAAGCGCATGTTAATAACCGACGCATTTAACGCTTCTCCAGCCTGCAAGGCTGCTGCAGCCCGCGTACCAAAAGCCAATATGGCCAGTTTTTTTCCGGAGCGAAGCACTTCAGCCTTGCCTAGTGCTACGGTCCGCTCCAGATTTTTATCCAGTTCCAGCCCTACGCCAGTCCCACGCGGATAGCGAACCAAGGCCGGACCGGGATAGGCAAACCCGGTATTGAGCATGTCGCGCAGTTCCTGTTCATCCTTGGGTGCCATGATCACCAGATTGGGAATGCAACGTGCATAGGCCATATCAAAGGCACCCTGATGGGTAGCCCCATCGGCGCCCACCAACCCGGCCCGATCAATGGCAAACAATACGGGCAGATTCTGAATGGCGACATCATGCAACAATTGATCATAGGCGCGCTGCAAAAAGGTCGAATAAATGGCCACGACCGGATGGATGCCATCACAAGCCATGCCTGCAGCAAAAGTCACGGCATGCTGTTCGGCTATGCCGACATCATAGTAACGTTCCGGATAAAGCTGCTCGAAACGCACCAGACCAGAACCTTCGCGCATGGCCGGGGTGATGGCCACCAGACTGGGCTCGTTGGCGGCCTTGTCGCACAGCCAATCACCAAAAATTTTGGTATAAGATGGCGGGCCACCGGCCTTTTTGACCATTTTCCCGTCACTTTGATTGAAGGGTGTAACACCGTGGTAGCCGCAGGGATCTTCTTCCGCAGGACCGTAGCCCTTGCCTTTTTTGGTCATCACATGCAAAAGCCGTGGCCCTCTAATTTTTTTGAGATTTTCCAGGGTAGGAATGAGGGCGTCCAGATCATGACCATCGATGGGTCCAAAATAATTGAAGCCCATTTCCTCAAATAGAGTCCCAGGAGTAACCAACCCCTTGACACCTTCCTCCGCCTTCTTGGCCAGCTCGCGCAGCGGCGGCACCAGACTTAGTGCCTGCCCGGCACCATCACGCACGGTATTGTACAAGCGCCCGGAAAGGATGCGGGTGAGATACTGGGAAACCGCACCGACGTTGGGAGAAATGGACATTTCATTGTCATTCAGAACCACCAGCAGATTGGCGTCCAGTACGCCGCCATTATTGAGTGCTTCATAAGCCATTCCGGCAGTCATGGCACCATCACCAATAATTGCAACGACTTCCCGGTCCTGCTTTTCCAGTTTTGCGGCAACCGCCATGCCCAGCCCGGCACTGATGGAGGTACTGGAATGACCGGCTCCGAAGCTGTCATAAGGGCTTTCATCACGTTTCAGAAAACCGGAAAGCCCGCCTTTCATGCGCAGTTGACCAAAACGGGGTCCCCGCCCGGTCAGAATCTTATGGGGATAGGCTTGATGGCCCACGTCCCAGACCAGGCGGTCATCAGGGGTGTTGAAAACCGCATGCAGGGCAATCGCCAGTTCCACCGTACCCAGACAGGAGGATAAATGCCCGCCGGTCTGGCTTACGGATTCCAGAAGAAATTGGCGCAATGTCTTGGCAACGCCCTTCAATTCAGTGCGGGACATTCTCCGCAGTTCTTCGGGCATGGGAATGCCCTTCAACAAGTCCGTCATTTATTCCGCTCTACAATAAGGCGCGCCAGTGCGCGCAGATGATCCGCCTCTTGCTGCCAGGGCTGCAAGGCAGCAAGCGCCTCTTCCAGAAGGCGGTGGGCGTAATTTTGGGCTTCTTTCAAGCCCAGCAAGGTCACAAAACTCGGTTTGTTGCGACTGCGATCTGCGCCCTGCAGGGCTTTACCGGTTTGTTGCAGATCACCGATTTCATCGAGAATATCGTCCTGAACCTGAAAAGCCAGACCGACCCGATCCGCATATTGCAGGAGCATTTTGCCCTGCTCCGAATTTTCTTCGACGCCGGCGGCACAAAGAGCCAGTTGAATGGCGCAACGAATCAACATTCCGGTTTTATGCAGGTGCATTTGCTCAAGGGCTGGCAAAGCCAGCTCATGGCCGACCGCCGCCAGATCGATGGCCTGACCACCGACCATTCCCCGGGAACCGGCTGCCTGGGCCAGTGCCGCCAGCATGCGGACTTGCCAGTGAGGATCAACGCCCCAATCCGGCTCGGAAAGAACGACAAAAGCCTGAGCCTGCAAGCCATCACCCACCAAAATGGCAGTGGCTTCATCGTAGGCTTTGTGACAGGTTGGTAACCCCCGCCGCAAATCATCATTGTCCATGGCCGGGAGATCATCATGAACCAGGGAATAGGCATGAATCATTTCCAGGGCGGCAGCAGGGCGATCGAGTTTTTCCGGGGCAATGCCCAGACAAAGGCCGGTAGCGTATACCAGCAGCGGCCGTATGCGCTTGCCGCCACCCAAGGTGCTGTAACGCATGGCGGCATGCAGGCGCGCCGGTAAAACATGCTCTTCGGGCAGCAGTTTTTGCAGAACCGCCTCAATGCGTTGCACGGCATGCTGACGAAATGAAGCAAAATTCTGAGTGATCTCCAGGGCTTCCAGGGTCATTGATCATTCATCCTGAGTCATTGGGGTAGCGTTCTCTCCCAGCAGTATTTCCACGGTCTGGCGCGCCTGCAGTAGTTGTGATTCAGCCCGCTTGGCAAGATCCATGCCCTGCTTGAACAGAGCCACCGAATCTTCAAGGCCGAGCTGACCACCTTCCAGACGGCGGACCGTGGCTTCAAGGGCGTCGAGGGTGCTGGCGAAATCTGCAGGCGTGTCTGCAGGAGAGAGTTCGTTATTCATGTCTTTTTCCATGTTTGCCAATTAAACACTAGGCCCCGTCCTCGGGGCAAGCGCAAAAATTCATTTTCATACTGGACGGTCGGTTAATTGGATACTAATATTCCGTCTGGTTTTTCATTCCAAAAGGCCCTTCTCTCCATGTCCATACAAAAGACAGCGCAGATAACCACCCTGTCAAAGCAGGAAGGCACCCGCTTTGACGTGCTTGGTGCCATCAGCGTGTCACATTTACTCAATGATAGCATTCAATCGTTGATGTTGGCGGTATACCCATTATTCAAAAGTAATTTTGACTTGAGTTTTGCCCAGATCGGGTTGATTACCCTGGCTTACCAGTTGACGGCATCCATTATCCAACCGCTGGTTGGACGCTATACGGATGGACATCCTCTGCCTTTTTCATTGCCTATTGGCATGATATCCACCTTTGCCGGTTTGCTGTTACTCTCTATCGCCCCCAATTATCTGATACTTCTGCTCGCAGCCGCACTGGTGGGTCTGGGTTCATCGGTGTTTCACCCGGAATCCTCGCGGGTGGCGCGAATGGCTTCGGGTGGCCGCCATGGCCTCGCCCAGTCCATTTTTCAGGTGGGGGGTAACGTGGGCACCGCCGTTGGACCGCTGTTGGCAGCATTTATTGTCATGCCCAATGGCCAGCATAGTTTGTCCTGGTTTTCTCTGGCCGCCCTGTTGGCCATTGTGATCCTGACTTTTGTTGGGCGTTGGTACCAACATCAGCATCGTCAACCCAAAAAACAAGGAGGCCAGATTCGCGAAGCAGTACTACCGGCAAAACTGATCAAACGCAGCATTATCATTCTGGTTGCATTGATGTTTTCCAAATTTCTTTATCTGACCAGTATCAGCAGCTATCTGATTTTTTATCTGATGCAGCGTTTTCACATTGCCACCCAGGAAGCCCAGTTGCATTTGTTTATTTTTCTGGCGGCGGTTGCTGCCGGAACCTTGATGGGTGGACCCATTGGTGACCGCATTGGTCGCAAAAAGGTCATCTGGGTTTCCCTTTTGGGAATCGCGCCTTTTACTCTGGCTCTGCCCTACGTCGGCCTCACCATGAGTGCTCTGTTAACAGTGATCATCGGTTTCATGCTGGCTTCGGCCTTTCCCGCCATGGTGGTGTACGCCCAGGAGCTGGTTCCCGGTAAGGTTGGCACCATTTCCGGATTGTTTTTTGGTCTGGCTTTCGGTCTGGGTGGGGTAGGTGCTGCGGTTCTGGGTGAACTCGCAGATGTCTGGAGTATCCAGGTGGTCTACCAGATTTGTGCGTTCCTGCCGCTGCTGGGCTTGCTTGCAGCATTTCTTCCGCATATTCCAGCGCCGCCCAAAAGCGCGCGTTAACCGGCTTTACTCGTGGCGGTTGATAGGACAAGCTAAGCATTGCCGCCCGCCTTGCGCGGGCATATTTCATGAGCGGCACTGCCGCGAGGTTAGGACGATTGGCCTTCGCTGAACAAAAGTTTTACTTTTTGATTCCTGATGAGAAACCCCATTGGAGTGAAAGCTTGGCTCCGTGGTTGGCTGTTTCAGCAATCTTGGTGGCCCTCGCCCTGTTTTTGCTGATCCATGTCCAGAAGCCCAAAATGCAGGCGCTGCGCAACCAGACGGAAGTCAATAAAACCTTTCATATTATGCCATTACCCAATAAGGCCGTGACACCCAGTCCAGTAAAACCGCAGATAATCCCGCATCCTCGACCGGTGGTGAAACCACACCCGGTGAAGCCGCAGCTGCGACCAGTACCGGTACCCCGACCGGTGCCACGCCCCGTACCACACCCGGTATTTCATCCCCATGCGCTGCCGCAAAAACCGCAACCTGCGGTTTCTCAGGCGCCATCCACCCTGCAAAGCATTCAGCCCGCAGGTCCACCCCATATCAATTTGGGAAGGCTGCAGGAACAAATGGACCAAGCCGCGCGTGAAGCTACCGCCAGCCCACCTTTACCCAAATTCGAGAACCCCAAGGGACCGGTAGCCGATTTTTACATCGCCGGCTGGATTCAGAAACTGGAACGCATTGGTGATCTCAATTATCCCGGCTCTATGGTGGGTCAGTTGAAAGTCAAGGTGGTGCTCAATCCCCAGGGGGGATTGGAACGCATCATCATGGTAGATCCTTCCGGCAACAAGGAACTTGATGCGGCGGCTGAGCGCATTATTCGACTTTCATTTCCCTACACGCCTTTTTCCAAGCAGTTGGCAGCCCAAACCCGGAAAATTGAAATTCCGCTGAATATGCATTTCATGGGGGTGCGGCGTGTCAATGCCTGGTGATTTACTCATGAGGAGAACTCTTTGAAAAAACGTAAAGTAGGCCCACTGTTGTTCGCGCTGTTTCTGGTGCTCTGGGCAGTCGCCATGGTTGCTCTGGTCGTGATTGGTTTTACCAACATTCAGCCGAAGGGTATTGGTACCGCAGCGACTGCTTCCAGCGCTTCATCTTCAGTCAAGGACAGTCATCATGGATAGCACGCGCATGGCGAGAGTACTCGGTTGGGCAGGAATTATTCCCCTTATTCTTGCCAATCTGGGATTGTGGAATGGTTACGGTGTGGTGGCTGTGACTTTGGGTAATATCTACGCCGCCATTATTCTCGGTTTTCTGGGTGCCATTCACTGGGGCCTGGCCATGAACCGTGAGCACAGCGATGACGCAGCCATGCTGATGATGTGGAGTGTTATTCCGGCATTATGGGGGTTTTTTGCTTTATGGTGGTCAGCACCCGTAGCGCTGGCCCTGCTGATTTTGGGCTTTATCGCGCAGTGGTTCGCCGATTATCGTATAAACAAGCGCTTGAGTTTGCCAAGCTGGTTTTTGCCCTTGCGCAGCGGCTTGACTGCGGCAGTTATTAGCCTGCTGGGATTACTGCTACTGCAGTTATACGCCGGTTTTTAGGCCGGCGTGAACGTCTCAATGACTGGTATTTTCGCCCTGTTGACTGGCAATTTCCTCACGGACTTTATCCATATCCAGTGCGAGTGCCTGCTGGATAACTTCTTCCAGCGCGCTGGCAGGTAGCGAACCGGCCTGAGAGAAAATGCCAATCTGCTGGCGAAAAATGGTCAATGTGGGAATGGAACGAATCTGGAAGGAAGCACCCAGTTCCTGTTCCACATCCGTATTTACCTTGCCGAAAACAATCTCCGGATACTTTTCGGCAGCAGCCTCAAAAGTTGGGGCAAAAGCCCTGCAAGGTGCACACCAAGGGGCCCAGAAATCGACAATAACCATGTCATTCCCGGTAACTATTTGTTCAAAGTTTTCCTGGGTAAGTTCCACTACAGCCATGCTATGTCCTCTCGTAAACAGGATTGCGCAGAATCGCGCGCGGCAGACGGGACCATCCCGAATGACAGTAAAATGTTATATGCTGACCTTAAAGCGCAGGACAGATGGGGTCAAGGGATGAGTTCAAGACATGCGTATTTCTGAAGAATCTATGCCGGTGCTGTCAGTCAGTGCACTGAACAGTACGGCCCGGGA
Source organism: Acidithiobacillus ferrivorans (assembly GCA_020723125.1). Lineage (GTDB taxonomy): Bacteria > Pseudomonadota > Gammaproteobacteria > Acidithiobacillales > Acidithiobacillaceae > Acidithiobacillus > Acidithiobacillus ferrivorans_A. The sequence continues at coordinate 7,635 of DYJM01000020.1, read as the reverse complement.
AATTATTGAAGGCAATTTTCCGCTGTTACGCGTCGAGGGTGAAATTTCCAATTTCAGTGCGCCGGGCTCTGGCCATTGGTATTTTTCTCTCAAGGATAGTCGTGCCCAGGTACGTTGCGCCATGTTTCGGCAACGTAATTCATATAGTCGGGTGCAACCGCGTAACGGCCTGCAAATTCAGGTGCTGGCACAACCTACGCTCTATGAGGGTCGGGGTGAATTTCAGCTGATTATTGAGCAATTGCAGGAAGCCGGCGAAGGTGACTTGCAGGCGCGTTTTCTGGCATTAAAAGAAAAGCTCGCAGCCGAAGGACTTTTTGAAGCCCATTTAAAGCGCCCACTACCCGCATGGCCACAACGGGTGGCCGTGATCACTTCGGCAACCGGTGCAGCCCTGCACGATATCCGGGCAACCCTGGCCAGACGCTGGCCCTTACTCAGCGTACTGGTTTATCCGGTACTGGTTCAGGGGGATCAGGCTGCCGGCCAGATTGTCGAAGCCTTGGGTCGGGCCAATGCGCGCAGTACCGAAGATGTGCTGATTCTTGCCCGTGGTGGTGGCAGCACGGAAGATCTCTGGTGTTTCAATGAAGAAACGGTGGCCCGTGCCATCCGTGCCTCGCGCATTCCGGTAGTCACCGGAATTGGTCACGAAATTGATTTTACCATTGCTGACTTTGCCAGTGATCTGCGCGCGGCCACTCCCACCGCCGCTGCCGAAGCAGTCAGTCCTGATCGGAGCGAGTGGTTGCCCAAAGTTCGGGCTCAACATCATCAGCTTGAAAAACTTATGCTCAGAAAGCTGCAGGATGAAGCCCAGCGCCTCGATTTTTTGCGGATGCGCCTGCGCCATCCTGGAGAAGGTTTGGATGCGGCCCAACGACGCCTGCAACTCGCTCGTGAGAACTTGATTCGAGCCATAAGCTCACAGGTGTCATCGCGAGCGCAGCAACTCGCCTATCTCCAGGAACGACGGGCGCGCCAGGATCCAAGGCAACGCCTGCAAATTCTGGAAAAACAACTGCGCGAAAGCCAAAAAAAACTGGGAACCGTCATGCTCGGTATTTTGCAGCGTGCAGGCCTTCGCCAACAGCAATGCACCGCTGCACTGCGATTTCTGGACCCTCTGGCAGTATTGCAAAGAGGCTTTGCGGTATTACGGGATGCTTCGGGAAAAGTGATTTTCGACAGTCAGAACACCCATCCCGGTGAACAACTGGTAGCTACTTTAGCTAGAGGCCGCATTCATTGTGAAGTGACCCGTTCTGACCCGGAGAATCCATGAACCCCAAAACAGTGGTTGCCACGGGTGTTTTGCAGCGACTTTTGTTTCGCGCCGTTGTTGTTCTTGGCGAAATCCTGCGCCCGTCAGGAGAGCTGTTTGAGCCCGTAGGGCGAGTTCTCTCCTGACAGCAGGATAAGCCGTAGAACAACAGGCGAGGAATAATGGAGCAAAAAACACCCGTGGCAACCACCGTTTTTGGGATGAATGCCCTGCGTCAGGATGCTTGCGCCTATCGACAAAAGCCAGGTTGACGCTTTACTCTTCTCACTCGCTGCCGCTGACCCAGTGGTGAATTTATTCTGAACAGGGTGGATCCCTGCAATTCTGAGGAGTCTTCATGACCAATCCACAAGTCGTACTGCACAGCAACAAGGGCGATATTGTCATCGAACTGGATGCCGAAAAGGCCCCCAACACGGTCGAAAACTTTTTGCGCTATGTTGATGAAGGTTTTTTTGATGGAACCATTTTTCATCGGGTCATTCCCGGTTTCATGATTCAGGGCGGCGGTTTTACGGCAGATATGCAGCAGAAAAAAAACCATGCGCCCATCCAAAATGAGGCGGAAAACGGTCTGAAAAATCTGCGCGGAACCTTGGCCATGGCCCGCACCAATGATCCCCATTCAGCCACTGCCCAGTTTTTCATCAATCTGACTGATAATGATTTCCTGAACTTCAAAGCCGCTTCGGGCAGCGGTTGGGGTTACGCGGTCTTTGGAAAAGTCGTCAGCGGCATGGATGTGGTGGACGAAATTGCCAAAGTGCCTACCGGCAATAAAGGCATGCACCAGGATGTGCCCAAGGATACCGTCACCATCGACAAGGGCGAGCGTATCGCTACGGCCTGACATGCCCTATCTGGATGTGGATTTTGAAGACGGACCGATCTGGTTCATTTCTGATCTGCACCTAAGCCCCCAGCAGCCTGCCCTGACCCGGCTTTTTCAGCAGTTTTGCGAAACCCGGGCCAAAGAAGGGCAGGCTGTTTTTATTCTCGGGGATCTTTTTGATTACTGGGTCCATCCCGATCAATCCCGGGAAAGCGCCTACGCCGAAGTGTTCGCGCACCTGCAGCAATTGGTTGCAGTGGGTATTCGCGTCTATGTAATGGTCGGCAACCGGGATTTTGCCTTGAGTAAAACCCTGCTCGCATCCTTTGGCCTTCTGCCTATTCCCGACCCGACGGCCTTGCGCCTGGGTACCCAGAATATCCTGCTCACCCATGGTGATCTGCTTTGTACCGATGACCGCCGCTATCAGCTTTTCCGGCGGGTGATTCGCCATCCCCTGATTCGCCTCAGCGTCGGTAATCTCCCCTACTCCTGCTTGCAAAAATTGGCGACCGGTCTGCGGCGCGGAAGCACCCGCGCCGTCCAGAAAAAATCCATGAATATCACCGACGCTCATCCTCTGGCGATCCACACGGCACTGCGGTACGGAATTGCGGATCAGCACCTGGAGCAGGGTTTTGACGTGCTGGTACATGGGCATACGCATCGCCCCGTCTGGGAACACACTGACGCTGGCTGGCGGATGGTGCTGGGTGCCTGGAGCCCGGATGCCGCCTGCATTGGACGTTGGGCGGCAGGTCAGTGGTCACTGGAAAAAATAACACGCATCGCTTAGGCTTCAGTAAAACCGGACGAGGGCAGAAATGCCATGGAAAAACGCGGACTCAGCACTGAAGAAGCGGTTTTACTGCAGCAGCAGTTTGGTCTCAATCAATTACCTGCCCCAATCCCAACGCCCTGGTGGCGAAAACTTCTACAACAATTTAACAGCTCTCTGATTTTCATACTTGGCATCGCCGCCATTTTTTCAGCAGCCCTTGGTCATTGGGTGGATAGTGGCATCATCGCCGCTGTGATTCTGGTCAATACCGCGCTGGGTTTTATTCAGGAAAACCGTGCAGAACAAGCTGTTGCTGCCCTGCAGTCGTACCTGGTGGAATATTCGCTGGTACTACGCGATGGTCATTGGCAAAAACTGCCCTCTGAAAATCTGCTGCCTGGCGATTGGGTACGTATTGAAAACGGAGAGAGAATAGCGGCAGACCTGCACATTCGTGAAGCGCATCAGCTTCAGGTAGATGAATCCTTGCTGACTGGCGAATCGGTTCCTGTGGATAAGCAACTGACTAATGACAATGAACAAGGCGTGTTGCATGCCGGGACGATGGTCACGCGGGGTTCTGGTGTGGGTGAAGTCTTTGCAACGGGTGCGGTGACATCCATCGGCCAGATTCAGAAGTTGCTGGCGCAAACCAAGGCTGGTAAATCGCCCTTGCTGATGCGCATCAATCAGTTGTCCCGATGGCTGGGCATTGGCGTATTCCTCCTGGCTATTATCGCTTCCCTCATCGCCTGGACTCATGGTGACAGTCTCGAATTTGCGATCCTTGCAGCCATCAGTCTGGCGGTGGCTATTATTCCGGAAGGTCTTCCCGCAGTTATCAGCATAACTCTGGCCCTCGGTGTCCAGCGTATGGCGCAAAGGGGCTCCATCATTCGTCAGTTACCCGCCGTAGAAACCCTCGGAGCCGTGACGGTCATTTGTACGGATAAAACCGGGACTCTGACTGAAAACCGCATGGCCGTAGAAGACTTGCGCCTGGCCCAGGATAATCCGGAGGGCCTGCACAGGGCGTTAGAAAATATGCTGCTCTGTAATGACGCAGAAATATCTGACGCTGGACAGGGTAGTGGCGATCCGTTGGAACAGGCGCTTATACGCTATGCACAAGGCGAGGATGGCGCATTAATCCATTATCGAAAACACAATCCCCGCCTGGACACGCATCCTTTTGATCATGAAAGCCCTTATATGGCGACCCTGCATGCTGATCGCATCGCCATCAAGGGTGCACCGGAATTTGTTTTGCAGCACTGCTCTCAAGAGCAGGAACAGACGGTCAGTTTTTGGGAGGGGGTTATTTCAGAGATGACGAATCTGGGCCTGCGTACTATTGCCCTTGCCGAAGCGGATATATCTCGCTGGACCTCTCTGGAACAGGGGGGCTGGCGCTGGTTGGGCGTCGTTGCTCTGCTCGACCCGCCTCGACAGGCAGTACCAGCAGCAATTGCAGCCTGCCGGGGAGCCGGCATCCGGGTGATCATGGTTACTGGTGATCATCCCCGCACCGCGGCGACTATTGCCCGACAAATAGGTCTTGTGGAGGCCGGTCCTGTTCGGGTAGTTGATCATGCGCAGTGGTTGGCCGCTTCGCCTGCAGAACGTCAACAATTGGCGCGTGAGGTGAATGTATTTGCCCGAGTGCAGCCTGCTGACAAGCTGGAGCTGGTAAAAACGTTGCAAGACGAAGGGGAAATCGTCGCGATGACGGGAGATGGCGTTAATGATGCTCCGGCATTGCGTCGTGCCCAGATTGGGGTGGCCATGGGGCTTTCAGGTAGTACCGTTGCTCGCGAAGCCGCCGCCATGATTCTTGTCGATGATGATTTTGCGCATATTGCCAGCGCTGTGGCAGAAGGCCGTCATATTTATAACAAGATCCAGCGTACCGCACTGTTCATGCTGCCCACCAATTTTGCCCAGGGCATGGTGATTTTTCTGGCGGTTATTTTCAGAATGATTTTGCCCATTACGCCCTTGCAAATTTTGTGGATCAATACGGTGACTGCCATTACTTTGGCGCTTGTTTTTGCTTTCATGGGCGCTGATAAGGCCTTGATGCAGCAATTGCCAAGACCCGTTGCCCAGCCCCTGCTTCCTGGAATTCTCTGGATCCGCATTATGTTAATGACCCTTTTTTTGGTGATGATGGTATTTGCGATTTTTAAAACAGGCAGTGCTTTTTATGATGTTGTGCATGCCCGCACATTGGCCGTGAATGGATTAATGGCCATGGAAGGGGCTGTACTTCTGGCGATGTATGGATCCTGGCGGAATGATCGCGGTGACTGGATATTGATGGGCAGCCTCGTAGTCATGATCCTGCTCCAGGCTCTATTTTCGCAGTTACCATTTTTACAGCTTGTTTTTCAGACTACGTCCCTGTCGTTAAAGGATATCGGTATTATTTTTCTCACAGCCCTGCTGGCCTGGCTGGCAGCACGCCTGATCATGCACCCGCTGCAAACTTTCACTTTGAAAAGCTGAAATCTTCATCCTTGCCCGGATCATGCTAGACTAGCTCCAGTTTCTGGAGAGTTCAGGAGATATCGATGAAAATAGAAAAAATACATGGTCAGGCCAAACGGCCAAAGCCGCGTTTGGGTGTCCACCCCACCCGTATTGAGAAAGACCGGACGGTTTATAACCGCAAAGTCAAACATCGTGGCAATAATGGTCATCAGGGAGAGGGGCATACCGTGACGATGCGTCATCGTCAGCGTAGGCCCCTTTCTGCTTACGCACTATGGAATAATGGCTGCATCGCTTAAACCACAGCCCGTTGAATCCGGCTGGCTGCTGCGCTGGTGGCAGGATTCCCTGATTCTGCTGCGTGCTTCGCCCCGGTCTTTTGCGCTGCTTTATCTGGTAATGTTGCTACTGAATATCGCCTGGCAGCCGCTTGTACTGAGTATTCCCATCTCCTGCATTGTCATGGCGATTATATTTGCCGTCGCCATGGCGATTCATCAGGGTAGCACGCAATTGACCGACGTAGGCCGCAGCATTCGCGACGTACCCTGGTGGCCCCTCTTGCGGCTCATCCTGGAAATTGCCCTGCTGGTTGCGGCACTGCTGATGCTGATGCTGATATTCCGGCATTATCTGCAGGGTATATTCAGTCAGGATCATATTTCCTCAGCGGCGACTTTGCACAATCTGAAATCTGCCGACTGGCAAAAGCTGCCGGACTGGTTGCGTTCGCTCATCACCAATGCCCTTGGTACCGCACAGACCATGCTGGGTAATGCATTTTTGCTGCTGTCTGTTGGCGTCATTGTCACGGGTATCACCCAGAGAGGCTATCTGGCCCTGCTGGCAGGATTCCAGGCTGTGCTGGCCAATGTGCGGGTATGGCTGGCTTTCTTGCTGGCCAGCCTGCTGCTACAGGGGGTCATCACCTTCATATCGGCACGATTGCATACTTATGCCGCGGCACTGCTGGTATCCCTGATAGGGGTGGCATTATTGATACTGGTTGGGCTCTACGGCTGGTGTTTTGTGCGCGAGACTTTCGGTCTGCCCGGCGCTCAGGTAGCCAAACAGGCAACAGCCCTGGCCCGGAAAACTGCGGCAGCGCATGCCTGAAAATTTTCTGCTGATCCTATAAAAATCGGGTATCCGATTTCCGTGATTGAAACGGGTTCATAGCTCCCCGTTCTCGATCATGCGGATGAGTGTTGAAATGTCCGCGCCGTAGTTCTTCTCCGGCTTTTCCGATTCTGTTGATTTCGGGACGTAGGGCTCCGGCTCAGGTAACGGCTTCGGCGTCATCCGTGCAAGGGAATCACACGCCTCAATATTCTTGATGTTGCCGGGTAGCCCATAACCCATTTCAACTGGATCAGGCTCACGCCTGCGCTCGAACTTCGGGCGCGACAGCTTGTGCTTGTGAGCGCCTTCCGAGAACAGAATCTTGGCCCGTAGCGCCTCGAACGAGTAGCCACGACCAAGACGATTCACGACGCGAATCAGGCTGTTCAGGCTCTCCGTGTAGGCGTTCGTGACGGGGTGATTGAAGTAGTTGAGGATGGGCATCGTCCAATTACCCCACGCCCGCTCGATGTCGGCAAAGGCATCCGCAATCTCGGACGGAACGTTCTTCTGCCACTGAATGAACTTGGCTTGTGCCTCGTCTGGTGACTCGGAATCGTAGATGCCGAAGAACTGCTCCTTGAGCCGGTAGGCTTCGCCAAGCTCCGGGTAGTTCTTGGTCCAGCCATCGAGGTTTAGTCGTTCCTTGTCGTTCAGGTCGCGCTCGCGCTTGAGCAATACAAAGCGGTCGTGCATCAACCCGCGACGTTGTTTTGGTGTGAGGGATTCGCGCAGACTCTTTCTAACACGCTCCATCGCATCATTCGCCATGCGGACGACGTGGAACTTGTCCACCACGATCTCGGCCTGCGGAATAACCTCCCGGACAGCATCGCGGTACGGTGTCCACATATCCATGGCAACGTACTGGATGCGATCCTTGCCTTCCAGGTGGTGCAGATACCGCACCACCGTTTCCTTGTTGCGGTTCGGCAGCAGTTCGACGATGGTGTTGTTCTGGATGTTCGAGACGACACAGCGCGGCTTGATGAGGTGGATTTCGTCGATGCCCATCCATTTCGGCGTCTCGAAGCGAATCGTCTTTTCCAATTCGTTCACATAGTCGCTGAACACGGATCGGACGGTGAATTCCGTACAGCCGACTTCTTCGGCAATGCTGGC
>DYJM01000115.1 GCA_020723125.1 Acidithiobacillus ferrivorans | reverse complement strand
CGCCCTCTTGCCGCCCCTTCGGGGGCGGTTTTTATTTGCTTTTTGAGCAGGATACCATTATAAGAAAACCCGCTGCGGGGAGGCTTGATCCCGCGTTTTTTCTTATGACCGTTTTGGGGAATATCAGTGGCTCGTCAAATTCGTAATATCGCTATCATCGCTCACGTTGACCATGGCAAAACCACGCTGGTGGATCAGTTGCTCCGTCAGTCAGGTACTTTTGCCGCGCACCAGCAGGTGGAGGAGCGGGTGATGGACAGCAACGATCTTGAAAAAGAGCGCGGCATTACCATTATGGCGAAAAACACGGCGGTGCAGTGGGGTGATACCCATATCAACATTGTTGACACTCCCGGACATGCCGATTTCGGCGCCGAGGTGGAACGGGTGCTGGGTATGGTGGATGGCGTACTGCTGCTGGTGGATGCCGTCGAGGGCCCCATGCCGCAGACCCGCTTCGTGACCCGTAAGGCGCTGGAACTGGGTCTGAAGCCCATTGTCGTCATCAACAAGGTAGACCGCCCCGGCGCTCGCGTCGATCATGTCATCAGTGCCACTTTTGATCTTTTCGACAAACTCGGCGCTACCGAAGAACAACTGGATTTCCCGGTTATTTATGCTTCCGGTCTGCAGGGCTATGCGGGTGAAGATCCTGAGGTGCGCTCGGGCGACATGAAACCCCTTTTCGAGATGATTCTGAGTCATGTGCCTGCCCCGGAAGGTGATCCGGAAGGCCCTTTGCAAATGCAGATTGCCGATCTGGATTACTCCAGTTACGTGGGTCGTATTGCCATTGGCCGGATCCGCCGTGGTTCCATGAAGCCCGGCCAGGATATTGTCCTGATTCATGGTGTGGATCAGACCCAGACCAAGGCGCGGATTTTACAGTTGCTGGGTTTTGATGGCCTCAAGCGGGTGCCCTGGGAAACGGCCACGGTGGGCGATATTGTGGCGGTGACCGGTATTGAAGAGCCTTCCATTGGTGCGACCATTGCTGCACCGGAAGCGCCCGAAGCCCTGCCCTGGAAACCGATTGATGAACCGACCCTGAACATGACCTTTCAGGTGAATACCAGCCCCTTTGCCGGGCGCGAAGGCAAGTTTGTCACCAGCCGCCAGTTGCGCGATCGCCTGTACAAGGAGTTGCTTGTTAACGTGGCGTTGCGGGTGGAAGATACGGACAATGCCGATGTGTTCATGGTGTCCGGACGCGGCGAGCTGCATCTCACCATCCTCATCGAAAATATGCGCCGGGAAGGCTATGAACTGGCCGTATCCCGTCCCCGGGTGATTCAGCGTCAGGTGGACGGCGTCTGGGAAGAGCCTTATGAAGCCTTGACCGTGGATGTGGAAGAAACCCATCAGGGCACCATCATGGAGCGTCTGGGCATCCGGCGCGGTGAATTGCAGGACATGATGCCCGATGGTCGTGGCCGGGTGCGTCTGGAATACAAAATTCCCGCACGCGGTCTGATCGGCTTTCATACGGAGTTTCTGACCGCCACTTCCGGCACAGGGGTGATCAGCCATATTTTCGACGGTTACGGTCCGGTCAAGGGCAGCATTCCGGCGCGTAATAATGGCGTGCTGATTTCTGCAGAAGAAGGCGAAGCAGTGGGTTTTGCCCTCTTCAATCTGCAGGATCGGGGGCGGATGTTTGTCAGCCCCGGCGACAAGGTTTACGAAGGCATGGTGATTGGCATTCATAGCCGCGAGAACGATCTGGTAGTCAACCCGCTTAAGGAAAAGAAACTGACCAACATGCGGGCTTCGGGTTCTGATGAAAACATCATGTTGACGCCACCCATCAAGATGACGCTGGAAGCTGCGGTAGAGTTTCTTGCCGACGACGAACTGGTGGAAGTAACGCCCCAGTCCATCCGGATTCGCAAGCGCTATCTCACGGAAAACGAGCGTAAAAAAGCGTCACGTGGCGGTGCCGGAAACGGTTAAGCCCTAAAAGCGGCAGTTGTCGTGGGTGCTTTTTGCTGTTCCTCGCCTGTTGTTCTAACGTCCATTGCGACTCGCGCCACCCGGGAGAATGTAAAGAAAATGGTTCCATTTCTTTCACATTAAGGCTCATCCTGCTGTCAGGAGAGAACTCGCCCTACGGGCTCAGACGGCTCTCCTGACGGGCGCAGGATTTCGTCAAGAGCAACAACGGCTCGAAACACGCTGCAAAGCACCCATGGCAACTGTCGTTTTTAAGTTAAGAGGACTTTGCCACTGATACGCGCTGTGTTCGGTGGCTGGCACTGCAGGCCCGGAAGCGGCTACGCTTACCGGGCCTGATATTTTATGCGGTCTTTTCTAGGGTGATGAGGCGGAACCAGCCGCCCATGGCACCCGGTTCGTCACGCATACAGTGTAATTCCGGGCGTTCTGCCAGAATCTCCTCAAAGGTCAGATCGGTATGGGTGGCCACGGCCCCCGCTACCCGACCCAACGCACGTCTTATCCATGCTTTTTGGCCGGGGCGTAAAAATTTGTCGAGTAGCAAAATCCGGCCCCCGGGTTTGAGAACCCGGCTGGCTTCTGCCAACGCTTTGCCGGCATTGGGGACCACCGCCAGAATCAGATGCATCACCACAAAATCGAAGGTCGCATTGGCAAAGGGCAGCACTTCGGCGTCGGCCTGAACCAATGGAATGGGGTTTGGCTGGTTTTGCGCGCGGCGCAGCATGGCGTGGGTCAGGTCAATGCCAATAGCGGTACAGTGATTTGGCAAAAAGGGAATGTCCAGCCCAGTGCCAATGCCATCAATTAAAATCTGACAGGACGCATTTTGGGGGATTTGGCGGAGGCTGCGCTGTCGTAAAGGTTCGGAAAAACCGCGTACTGCCTGATCGTAAATGGGCGCCCAGATGCCGTAGGCGCGTTGCAGGCTGCTGCGGCTCAATGAAATACCGTAGCGACGGCCAGACGAAATGCAGGAATGGGGCTTTCGAAGATTTCCCCGTCTGCAGTAATCCATTCGTAACTGCCGTGCATGCTGCCTACAGCAGTGGGCAGAACCGATCCGCTGGAATAGCGAAAGCGTTGTCCAGGCTGCAGTATGGGCTGTTCGCCGACTACACCGGGACCTTTGACTTCCTGGATATGGCCTTCGGCGTCGGTAATAATCCAGTGGCGGTTGAGCAGCTGTGCGGTTTGCGGGCCGTGGTTTTCGATGGTGATCTGGTAGGCAAAAGCATAATGCGCCTGCTCGGGACTGGATTGTTCGGGAATATATCGGGTTTCTACGGTGATCCGAATGTCTGTGGGGGCGTTTTCTGCCATGATCTTACTCCGGGCGCTAAGCCACTAGGATAATCAAGAACCAGTCTAACGAGCGGGAAGCCACCTGCCAAGCCGCTTCAGCGTCGTTTGTTGGGCATTTTTGCAGCAGGCCGGGGCCGATACAGGATGACCATGCGGCCGATGCGCCCAACGATATCGGCGTGACTGGCGCTGACCAACCGGGTAATCAGGGCATCGCGCAGTGCATGTTCCACTTGCGGCAAGCGGACTTTGATGAGTTCGTGAGCATCCAGAGCGATTTCCAGTTCGGCGAGCAGGGCATCAGTGACGCCCTGAGCACCAATCATCACAACCGGTTTGAGGGTATGGGCCTGACCGCGCAGGTTTTGTCTTTGTTTGGCGTCCAGCATGGTATCCTCGTCAGACAGATGATTCGATAAATGGTGGACGGGAGTGTACGTTTGCGCGATGCGGTGGTCAAAGGTCGGAGGTTGGTGCAGTGGCTAGAAGTAAATCCAGTGAAAAATGGCTGAAAGAACATTTTCGGGATGTGTTCGTGCAGCGTGCCATGAAAGAAGGATATCGTTCCCGGGCAGCCTATAAATTACTGGAAATTCAGGAGAAGGATCGGCTGATTCGCCCCGGTATGCGCGTCCTTGACGTAGGAGCCGCGCCGGGCGGCTGGACCCAGGTGGCCGCCCCGCTCATCGGCCGTAATGGGCGGCTGGTGGCTGTGGACCGGCTGGCCATGGATCCGGTCGCCGATGCCACGGTGATTTGCGGCGACGTTTACGAAGATGCAGTGATTGCCGCCTGTCGGGAGGCCCTGCCGGAAGGGGCCGATCTGATCATGAGTGACATGGCCCCCAATATGTCCGGAATTGCCAGTGTCGATCAGGCGCGCGCCATGGACCTGGCGGAGCTGGCGCTGGATATGGCCCAACGCTGGCTGCGTCCGGGCGGATCGCTGTTGATCAAGGTGTTTATGGGGGCGGGTGCTGAAGAGCTGCGTCGTGCCCTGCGCAAGGATTTCAAAAAAATTGTGGTACGCAAACCGGAAGCTTCCCGCGCCCGTTCTACCGAACAGTACTGGCTGGCGCTGGACTTTCAGGGGGTTGCACAGGAAAGGTTGGACAACGCGCCAGCGAGTTCCCTATAATCTGCAGCACGCGCAGTTAGCTCAGCTGGATAGAGTGTCGGCCTCCGAAGCCGAAGGTCACTGGTTCGAATCCAGTACTGCGCACCA
>DYJM01000114.1 GCA_020723125.1 Acidithiobacillus ferrivorans | reverse complement strand
TCGTCATCTCGTACTGGTTGTTGGGATTCAGTTTGGCGGCGCGTTACCTGCCGTTCCGCGGCGTTTCCCATGCCGCAGCAGATGAGTGAGAAATAAGGACAGTCGCCTGCCGAGCATTGTTAGGAGAGTTTCCATGGACAGCCTGTTCCATCACGTACTACCCTTTTAGCCCTGTTTGGCCTGCGCTGTATCCTGCCGCTTGCAATCACGCTCGGCACAGGCTGGTTGTTGAGACACTGGGTAGAACGAACCAGCGGATCATCGGCAAAAGAATCGGACGCAATCCCCAGGCCAGCCGAGATCGAGCCAAAGCCCTGACGAAAGGAGTCGCCATGACAACGCCTGCTCCCACCATATTCGACATGCAGGCTGAACTTTGTCTGGCAATGGCACACCCGTTGCGGTTGAAAATCGTCCACTTGCTCAAGGATGGCCCAAAACAAGTGAACAAAATCGCCGGGGCACTCCTGGTCAGTCAGCCTACCGTTTCGCGGCATCTGGCCATCTTGCGCAATGCGGGTATCGTGGCTGCCACCCGTCAGGGCACAGATGTATTCTACCGGATCGCCAACCCCAAAATTGTCAATATCTGTGAAATGATGCGCGGCGTGCTTGCGGAACGCGAAAACCAGCGTTCAGACATTCTGACGCAGCTCCAAGAATGACAACGATCAAAGGATGAAGCACGATGTCTTCTCCTCCCGTCCCTTCTCTTTCAACAGTCATGGCGGCGCAGCCGGCCCAGGCTGCAACTGCCGAGCAAATGGTTGGGTCACGTCTGCGCGCCATGCGCAACGCACGCGGCTTATCCATTCGCGCCCTGGCCGACATGAGCGGCGTCAGCGTCAATACCATCAGTCTGATCGAACGCGGGCGCACTTCGCCCAGCGTAAATACCCTTCATCAACTGGCCACGCAGCTGCATCAGCCGGTTAGCACCTTTTTCGAGACCCCGACTGAGAATCCTCACGTACTCTTCCAGAAAGCCGGGCAGCGGCCACGCGTCGCGCTGAAGCATGGCATTCTGGAAAACCTGGGGGATAGGATGCCCCGCATCGGGGCCGAACCGCTCATTTTCATCATGGAGGCGAGCGCCGAAAGCGACAAGACGCCCTGCGTCCACACCGGACGGGAATTTGTCTACTGCCTCGAGGGGCAGATCCTGTACTTCATCGAGGATTCGACCTACCTGCTGACCCCAGGCGACAGCCTGCTCTTCGACGCTTACATCCCCCACCGCTGGAAGAACCTCGATCCCGCACCCTCCAGCGCCCTGTTCGTCTTCTGTCCTATGGACGCGCGGGACTGGCCAGCGGAAAACCATTTTGCCCGTTGAACGTACTCTGCAACCCTACCACCACGCACATCGGAATGTTCATTGCCATGGCAGCCCTGGTGACCGTTCTGACCCTGCCACAACAGGCAGCCGGGGCGCAAACGCGCCCACAAGAGCGAAATCACCTATCAGCCCGATCCGGCAGTCCGGGAGACAGCTTATACCTTCCCCTCCAAACTGGCTGAGGTGTACGAAGAGCAGGTTTCCCCAATTTGCAGGCGCGGGGCATCCGCCCGGCAATGACCGACATCGTCTCGATCGAAGCGGCGGTCATAGCTTACCTGGATGGCCGGATTGTGGACCACCGGAAGCAGCTGCACTGACATCAAAAGGAGATGTGGACTCCACCTTAGGAATTGGAACACAGCAGACAGGCGCAGGTGATCGAACGGTACGGCTGCCGGCTTTGGAGCGCGTCGCCATCGCGTTATCCTGGTGAAGCGCAAAGCCGCCGGACCGATCCGCGCCGTTGATCGAACCACGTCAAGGAGGTGGTTCATGCCTGAGAAAAATAACTCGAAAATCCTGGACGACATCCACCCTTTCATGGAAAAAATGCTGATCGAAGCCTACCTGAATGGGAAAGGGTACACGCCGGAAGATTTGAAAAATTTGCCGCAAGCCGAAGCCAGGCAATTGATGAAAGATGCGTCTACTTATGCTTCGGGCAAACTCGCCGAGGTGGAAGTCAAGGCGCACTTGAGGCAGGCGCTCCACGACGCGTATTCCAGGGAATGACTGTCAATGAACGGTCGCATCGTGCTTTCCATTTTCATCCTGGCAAGCCTGCTCCTGGCAACGCCGTCACCGGCCCAGGCCCAAACACAAACTCCCGCGCCGGTGGTACGCGCCGTGCTTTTCTTTTCCCCCACCTGCGGTCACTGCCAGCTCGTCATCAACGAAACCCTGCTGCCTATGATCGAGCAGTATGCCGGGCAGCTCGAAATCATTGGGTTGGACGTTACCCAGCCGCAGGGGCAAGCATTCTTCCTGGCAGCCATGCAAAAATTCGGCGTCGAACAGGCCGGCGTTCCCTTCCTGGTGATCGGCGACAGGGTTCTCATCGGGTCGCTCGACATCCCCGAACAATTCCCCGGTCTGGTCGAAACCTGCCTGGCGCAGGGCGGGGTAGATTGGCCCGACATTCCGGGGCTGCGTGAGGCAATTTCCCAGCCTTCAGGAGCGGATGCTTCGACCGCTGCCGCCTCCACGTCCCAGGCAGACGCCCCGGCTGTTACCGCTTCCGTTAAACCGGCGGCGACTCGCACTCCCCTCGGGCCGGCCACCGTTACCCCAAAAGCTGCTGCCCCGGGGCTTATCCCGGCTGATCCCCACAGCGGTCGTTGGACCGAGACTTTCGCCCTCGACCCAGCCGGGAACACACTGGCCGTCATTGTCCTTGCGAGCATGATTGGCGCGCTGGCCTGGGGCTGCCGACTGTTCCAAAAAACAAAAGGCGCCTCTCTAAAAGATAATTGGAGCTGGGCGATTCCAGCCTTATGCGCCATTGGTATTGGCGTGGCTGGCTACCTGGCTTACGTGGAAACTGCCCGGGTGACAGCCGTCTGCGGCCCTGTGGGAGATTGCAACACCGTCCAACAGAGCGAATACGCGCGGCTGTTCGGCGTCCTCCCCGTCGGCATCCTGGGGCTAATCGGGTATGCGATGATCCTGGCGGCCTGGTCAATCGCCCGCTACGCCAATGGCTCGCCCGCCGACATGGCTGTCCTGTCCCTGTTTGCCATGACTGCATTTGGCACGCTCTTTTCGATCTACCTCACCTTCCTGGAACCCTTTGTCATCGGCGCGACCTGCGCCTGGTGCCTGACATCGGCGATCCTGATGACCATTTTAATGTTATTATCGGTGAGACCCGCAAAACTGGCGTTTTCCAAAAAGCCGTTTGCGGCCCCCCCTCCCCGCAGGCGCACACGAATTGGAGCGCACGATGATTGACATCCAAAAGATCGAAACATTTCTATACGCAGCTGAAAAGTTGAGCATTTCAGAAGCCGCCAAGCAACTCCACCTCAGCCAACCCACGGTAAGCCACCAGATCAAGTTGCTGGAACAGGAACTGGGAAATACCCTTTTCATTCGCGGAAGTACCGGCTTGAAATTGACCGAGGCGGGCAGTCTGTTATTGCCCTGGGCACGTCGTCTATTGCATGACACCCACGAACTAAAAGACATGATGTCATCCCTGCAAAGTGAAATTGTTGGAGAATTGCGGATTGTCTGTAGCACAACAGCCGGAAAGTATATCCTGCCGCAAATGGCCGCACGTTTCTGCCAGCGTTACCCGGCGATCAAAGTGCGAATTCTGGCCTGTGGACCCGGACATGCCGCGCTGAACCTGCTTGAAGGGGAGGCGCATATCGGGGTGGTCAGCACTGAGGTGAATGATGCCAGTTTGGAATCCCAAAAATTCTTCAAGGATACGATTACCCTGATCGTACCAGCGAGCCATCGCTGGGCGTCACGATCATCCATTGAGCCGGCTGAGATTCTGGAAGAACCATTGATCCAGCGCGAAGAAACATCCGGCACGCGCAGGGTGGTATTAACAGAACTGGCAAAACACGATATTAGCCTGGACGATATGAATGTTTTTTTGGAATTGGGCAACGCGGAAGCCATTGTCCACACGGTTGCCGCGGGTTATGGGGTTGCCTTTGTCTCTAAACTTGCAGCCGCTTACCCCCTGGAACGCGGCAATATTGCGGAGGTTACTGTCGAAGGCATGGACTTGCAGCGCGCCATCTACATGGTCCGCAAGCGCGTCAGCGCCCCACACCGTCCGCGTGACGTGTTCTGGGGCTTTATCCACGACCCATCTAATGCAGACATCCTGAAACAGGCAGGATAGCGGAGAAAAACAAAACGATCCGATACAACTGCAGGCCGCGGTTAGTCGCGGCCTGCGGCTTGAAAATCATGGTTTCTTCCGTCTTGAAAGTCGGCCACGCTTGAGACGTGGCCGACTTCAATTACCTAGAACACATAGGTTTGCATCGCGCCCTCGACATCCATCAGGAACGGCGGAGCTTTCTTGATCTTGATGCGCGGGTCGCGCAGGTCTTCGGGCTTGATATCCTTGGCTTCCAGGGCCAGTTCGCAGAAAACGATCTCGCCGCCCAACTCGAGGATGTCATTGAAGAGTTTGATGGGATCGGGCATCCCTTTCGGAATACCGAGTTTCTCCAACTCACCCTTGACCATCCAGCGCGCGCCCGCCGGGCAGATGAAGATATGCACTTCATAATCCAGCGCGAGGCCGGA
>DYJM01000113.1 GCA_020723125.1 Acidithiobacillus ferrivorans | reverse complement strand
AGGCGCGGATGCGCTCCTGTCCATCCTGGCTGGGCTTGGCGCGCTGGTTGCTGCCATTTTCTCGTTTTTCAGCGCACGCAGTGAACGCAGCACGCCCGCGCCCACCACAAAAACCAAAATTAACACCGGCGGCGGGGCGTATGTGGGTGGGAATGTGAACACCGGCGGCGGCGACTTCACCGGGCGCGATAAAACCGTCAGCGCGGGGGAGGGCGGCGTGGCTGTCGGAGGCGACATCCATGTTGAGATAGGGGAAGTCGTTATCAGCGAAGTGGCGAAGCGGGTTTGGGCGGGCGCAAATCCCTCCCTGAAAGGGGCAAGCCTCAAAGCCGCCACCGAATCCTACCTCCAAATTATCCACGACCGCCACACCTACCTGACGCTGAAGGGCATGGGCACTGCCGAAAATGTGCCGCTGCGCCTGAAACTGCTGGAGCTGTACGTGCCGCTCCAAGCCCGCCGCGAAGTGCCGAAGGGGGAAACCTGGGAGCGCAGCCTGAAACTGGCTGGGCGCGCCGCCGCCGAAGACGACCCGGAAGCCGCCCAAGCCCTGCGCCTGGGCGAACCCGAACCCCTGCTGAACATCCTGCGCGAAAAGGACGGGGTCATCATTCTGGGCGACCCCGGCGCGGGCAAAACCACCTTTCTCAAATTCCTGGCGCTCAAACTGGCGCGGGGCGAGGGCGCGGAACTGAACCTGGAGGGTCGTTTGCCCATTTTGCTGCCGTTGGCGGCTTATGCCAATGCCCTGGCGGACAAAAACATTCGTCTGGACGAGTTTATTGCCGGCTATTTTGACGACCTCGGTTACAGCGTTCCGTTGGGTCCCATGCTGGGAGCAGCCCTGGCAAGCGGCAAAGCCCTGCTGCTGTTGGACGGGCTGGACGAAGTCAAAGACCTGGGATTGCGCAATACGGTCGTGGAGCGCGTAACCGATTTTTACAGCGCACACCGGCGCAAAGGCAACAAATTTGTGCTTACCAGCCGGGTGGTCGGTTATCGCGCCGTGCGCTCGGTGGCGGATGGCTTGGTGGAATGTACCCTGGTGGATTTTAACGAAGACGAAATTGCCGGGTTTGTCCGTTCCTGGACGAGCGCGCTGGAAAGACAAGCCCTGGGGGATACCGCTGTAGCCCGCCGGGATGCGGAACAGGAGCGCCGCGAACTGTTGGAAGCGATGAAAACCAACGAAGGCGTGCGCCGCCTGGCTGCCAACCCGCTCTTGCTGACCATTTTGGCGCTGATGAAGCGCAAAGGCGTCACCCTGCCGGAGCGGCGCGTGCAGTTGTATGACCAGTATGTGCGCACCCTGCTCAGCACCTGGAACCGCGCCCGCAGCGTGACCGGTCGGTCGGTGGGCAGAGACCTGGACGAAGTGCAGACGACCCGCGTGCTGGCTCCGCTGGCGCTGTGGATGCACGAGGTCAACCCCGGCGTGGGGCTGGTGAAGCGCCCCGACCTGCACCGCAAACTGGAAGCGATTTTTGCGGAGCGCAACGACCCCGACCCCGAAGCCGCCAGCCGCCAATTTTTGGACGACGTGCATGAACACACTGCCCTGCTGCTGGAGCGCGGCGCCGACGAGTATGGGTTTATTCACCTGACCTTTGAAGAATACCTGGCGGCGGTGGCGCTGGCTTTTGCAGCCCAGGGCGACCCCGCGCCGGTGGTGACAGCCCTCACCCCGCATGTGGGCGAGCAAGCCTGGCGGGAGGTGGCTCTTCTGACGGTTTCGTACATCGGCATCATCCAAAACCTGCCGCGGGTGGCGAGCCTGGTGTTGGAGGGGTTGGCATCTGCCGAAACCGGCGCGCCCGCCGAGGCGGCTGTGCTGGCAGGCGAAGCCGCCCTGGATGCCCTGCCGGATGGGATTACCCGGGAAGGCGCAGCCAGGGTGGTGGAAACTTTAATCCCCGCCATGCAAAACCCTGCCGCCCAACCCGACCTGCGCCGCCGCGCCGGGCTGGCATTGGGCAAATTGGGCTGGCAGCCGGATGATTTAGATGAGTTCATCCAAATTAAGCCCGGCAAATTCCTGTATGGCGATGATAAAAAAGAACGAAGTATTGAGTATCCCTATTGGATGGCAAAATACCCGGTGACGAACCTGCAATATGCCCGTTTTGTGCGGGCGGGCGGCTACGAGGACCCGGATTGGTGGAGCAAGGAGGGCTGGGATTGGCGCACCGGCAAGTATGATACAAAAGCGACTGAAAGTTACGAAAAAGATTGGTTGGCACGCCGCCCAATGGATTTACGAAACCAACCTTTTTATTGGGACAGCGCGAAGTGGAACAACCCGATTTTCCCGATAGTCGGAATTTCCTGGTTTGAAGCCCAGGCCTATTGCAACTGGCTGACAGAACAGTTATCAGTGAACGGTGGTCTGTTCTCAGTAAAACAAGCGCCGCAAGATTTCTGGGCAGGGTTGAAAGAGGGTAAGCTGCGCGCGCGCCTGCCAACTGAACTGGAATGGGAGCGCGCCGCTCGCTTTACGGATGGGCGCGAATACCCCTGGAGCAAAGGTTTTGACCCCAAGTTTGCCAACACAAGTGAAAGCAAGTTGAGTGCAACAACTTCCGTCTGCACCTACCCGCTTGGGCAAAGCCAGGAAGGGCTGTTTGACCTTTCGGGCAATGTTTGGGAATGGTCGGCGGATTGGTACGAAAAAGGCAAGCGCCGTTCCCTTCGAGGCGGCTCGTGGCTCTACGTTAGTTGGCTCGCGCGCTGTGCTGACCGTGACTGGAACCTCCCGGACCTCTTCCTCTCCAGCATCGGTTTTCGTTGTAGTGTCTCCCTGGCGATTTCTGAATCCTGATTTCTGATTCCTGAATCCGGATTTCCGAATCCTGAGGAGGGGGTGTGGGGGAACTGCGTTCCCCCACAGGTTAAGCGAATTTTTTTGCTGCGCGGCTGGTTTTCCAGCTTGGTAGCCGGAGTATCTTATGGCGGTTGCGTACAATAATCTTTACCCACGTCTCGTCACCTATCAGAACCTGTTTCGCGCCTTCCAAAAAGCCGCGCGAGGCAAGCGGGGGCTGCCTACGGTGGCAGAATTTGCGTTTGAGGAGGATGCGAATCTTTTTCGGTTGCAGGAAGAATTGCAAGCCAAGACCTATCAACCCGGCTCTTACCAATCCTTTTACATCCTGGACCCCAAGCGCAGGTTGGTTTCGGCGGCTCCCTTTCGTGACCGTGTTGTACATCACGCACTCTGCAATGTTATCGAACCGGTCTTTGAACGTACCTTCCTGGGTGATAGTTACGCCAACCGCAGACATAAAGGCACCCACAAGGCGTTAGACCGCGCCCAGGGTTTTGCCCAAACCTACCCGTATGTTTTGCAATGTGATGTCCGCCAGTATTTCCCCAGCATAGACCATCAAATTTTGCGAGAAATCCTGGCACGCAAAATTCAGGATGATGATACGCTCTGGCTCTGCAACCAGATTCTTAAAAGTGGGGAGGGCGTACTGGAGGAAGAATACGAAATGGTCTACTTCCCCGGTGATGACCTGTTTTCGGTGAATCGCCCGCGTGGGTTGCCCATCGGCAACCTCACTTCACAATTTTGGGCAAATATCTACCTTAACGAACTGGACCAGTTTATCAAGCGCAGGTTGCATGCCCGCGCTTATCTGCGTTATGTGGATGATTTTCTGCTCTTCTCCTCCGATAAACGCGAATTGTGGAGCTGGAAACGCGCCATTGTGGATTTTCTTGCCACTTTGCGCCTGACTTTGCACGAGCGCGAAAGTACCGTTTACCCCACCCGAACCGGAATCCCGTTTTTGGGCTTTCGGCTGTATCCCGACCACCGCCTGCTGAAACGTAAAAACGGCATAGCCTTTCAGAAACGTTTTCTCAAATGGCGTAAGCAGGTTTCTGAGGGGCAACTGTCTTTCTCCAAACTGCATGACCGAATACAAGGTTGGGTTGCCCATGCCCAAAATGCCAATACCTGGGGCTTGCGCCGTTCTTTGTTTCAGTCTCGTATTCCTGTTGCAGGAGAAAAGGGTAAAGAAGAAAAGAAATGAGGGAATCCCCCATCTTCACCCGTTCTTACGAACTGTTGCAATGGTTGCTACCGGTTACGGTTAAATTTCCCCGTCAACATCGCTTTGTTTTGGCGCGGGCTTTGCAAAAAACAGCCTTTGAACTACACGAGAATCTCATTGAAGCCGCTAAAAACAAAGAACCCCTGTCCTTTTTGCGCGAGGCGGATGTATCATTAACCAAGTTGCGCTTTTACCTGCGCCTGTGCCGCGACCTGGAACTGCTCAAATTGGGGCAGTATGAACACGTCAGCCGCATGGTTAACGAGGTTGGTAAACTGTTGGGCGCATGGATGAAGACAAAGTAAGGGCGCTTTTGCTTTTTGGGACAGTTTATGGAACAAATTTTGAAAAGGCCGGGCTGCAATACTTCGAGGCGGCTCGTGGAACAACAATAGTAGGAACGCGCGCTGTGCTAACCGTAACAGGAACATCCCAGACAACTTCAACAACAACATCGGTTTTCGTTGTAGTGTCTCCATAGCGATTTCAAAGGTCATCTTTCATCGTTTTTTTGCCGGTAAATCCTGGCTTGCACGGCAAGCAGGACGGAGCCTTTTAGAAATCGCCAGCCCAGCCCGGTCTTGGTCGCGGATTTTATCCCGGCCCAATATCAAACCGCCCCCGCGTCCTGTCTCGTCAGGAGCGCGGCGCGGGGGCAAACCCTGCAGCGCGATTGTCAAATCGTGTATCTCTGGAG
>DYJM01000112.1 GCA_020723125.1 Acidithiobacillus ferrivorans | reverse complement strand
ATCAAAATCCCACTGGAGATCAGCACCGAAACTGCGCATAATTACGGGCTTTGCGTACCAAGTGAACGGCCTGGCGCGGGGTTGATCCCGGCGCAGTCCGCTCGAAAAGGAAAAATCATGAGAGAAGTGAATGAGATGCGTGCGTTGCACGAAGATCTCCAGGCCCGGGTGAGCGGCCTGAGGGGGTATCTTTGACCTCGAAGAAAAGCGTGGCCGTTTAGAAGAAGTTCAGCGCGAACTGGAAGATCCGGGTATCTGGACCCAGGCTGAAAAAGCCCAGGAATTGGGACGGGAACGGGCGGCTCTGGAAGCCATCATCGAACCGATGGACAAGTTGAGTGCCAGTCTGGCTGACGCTAACGAAATGCTGGAACTTGCGCTCAGTGAGCAGGATCAGGAACTGCTGGCTTCGGTGGATGCCGATCTGGATACGGCCCTGGCGATGGTCGAAAAACTGGAATTTCAGCGGATGTTTTCGGGAGAGCATGATGCTTCCGATTGCTTTGTCGATATTCAGGCGGGAGCGGGGGGCACCGAAGCCCAGGATTGGGCAGAGATGATTTTGCGCATGTACTTGCGCTGGTGTGAGCAGCATGGTTTTGCGGCGGAACTGGTGGAAGTCTCCGAAGGAGAAGTGGCGGGCATCAAGTCGGCCAGTATTCATGTCAAGGGTGATCATGCCTTCGGCTGGCTGCGTAGTGAAACCGGTGTGCATCGTCTGGTGCGCAAATCACCCTTTGATTCAGGAAACCGTCGTCATACCAGTTTCGCCAGTGTATTCATTTATCCCGAAATCGACGACAGTTTTGAAATCGAAATCAATCCCGCAGACCTCAAGGTGGATACCTACCGCGCCAGTGGTGCCGGTGGGCAGCACGTCAACAAGACGGATTCGGCCATTCGGATTACCCACATCCCATCGGGCATTATTGTCGCCTGTCAGACGGATCGTTCCCAGCATAAAAACCGCGCCGAAGCCATGCGCATGCTGCGCTCCAAGCTTTTTGAAATGGAAATGAAAAAGCGTGACGCAGAAAAACAGGCGCTGGAAGACAGCAAGAGTGACATTGGCTGGGGGCATCAGATTCGTTCTTATGTGCTTGACCAGTCACGGATCAAAGACCTGCGCACCGGGGTCGAAGTGGGAGATACCCAGAAAGTTCTGGATGGGGCACTGGACCTGTTCATCGAAGCGGCACTGAAGGCCGGCTTATAAAATGCAGTCACGCACAATTGGCGCGAGGAGAACAAAGTGGATCATGAACTGAATGACCAGATGCAGGTACGCCAGGACAAGCTGACCCAGTGGCGGCATGAGGGACAGGCCTACCCCAACCACTTTCGGCGCGATGCCCTGGCGGGAGATCTGCAGGCGCGTTATGGGGATATGGGTGCCTTGGCGCTGGAGCAGGAGCCGATCCAGGCCCGCCTGGGCGGGCGCCTGATGACCCGCCGGGTCATGGGTAAAGCCAGCTTTGCCGATATTCAGGATCAGTCCGGACGTATTCAGCTTTTTGTCAGTCGTGATGCCTTGGGGGAAGAGCACTATGCGCGTTTCAAGGCCCTGGATTTTGGCGACATTATCGGCGTGGAAGGGACCTTGTTCCGCACCAAAACCGGCGAACTGTCCCTGAAAGTCCATAGTCTGCAACTGCTCAGTAAAGCCCTGCGCCCCCTGCCGGAGAAATGGCATGGGCTGAGTGATCCAGAAACCCGCTTTCGGCAGCGTTATGTGGATCTCATTGTCACCGAATCGGCGCGCCGGACCTTTCAGATCCGGGCGGAAACTGTGGCCGCTCTCCGCGAAGGCTTGCGTCAGCGTGGATTTTTTGAAGCAGAAACGCCCATGATGCATGTCATTCCCGGTGGCGCCACAGCCCGTCCTTTCATGACCCATCATCATGCCCTGGATATGACGCTGTACCTGCGCATTGCCCCGGAACTTTACCTGAAGCGCCTGGTAGTGGGTGGCATTGAGCAGGTCTTTGAAATCAACCGTAATTTTCGTAATGAAGGGGTTTCCACCCGCCACAATCCGGAATTCACCATGCTCGAATGGTATCAGGCCTATGCCGATTACCGGGATGCCATGGATTTGACCGAAACCCTGATTCGCGCTGCGGCACAAGCGGCCCTGGGTGACACCCGGATTCAGTATCAGGGCCTGGAAATTGACTTGGGCAAGGCTTTTGTGCGGATGAGCGTGAGCGAGTCGGTGCGCGCCTACAATCCGGATCTGGCCGACGCCGATCTGCGCGATCCGGAGGTTCTGGCTGCCAAGCTGGCGCAGTTGCACATGCCCTGTGAGGCTTCCTGGGGCTGGGGCAAACGGCTGATCGAAATTTTTGAAAAGACCGTGGAAGGGAATTTGCAGCAACCGACGTTCATTACCGAGTATCCGCTGGAAGTCAGCCCCCTGGCGCGCCGCAATGATCTGGATCCGGAGGTGACCGACCGCTTTGAGTTGATGATTGCCGGACGTGAGCTGGCCAATGGTTTTTCGGAGCTCAATGATCCCGAAGATCAGGCCGCCCGGTTCCGCGCCCAGGTAGAGGCCAAGGATGCCGGTGATGAAGAAGCCATGTTCTATGATGCCGATTATATCCGCGCCCTGGAGTATGGCATGCCGCCCACTGCGGGCGTCGGGCTGGGTATTGATCGTCTGGTCATGTTGCTGGCGGATCAGCCCAGTATTCGTGAAGTCATTCTCTTCCCGCACTTGCGGCCGGAATAATCATGCGCCCTTATGAGTTGTGGATCGGGTTGCGCTATACCCGGGCCAAAAGAAATAATCATTTCATTTCTTTTATTACCGGAACGGCCATCCTCGGAATGGTCATCGGGGTAGCCGCCCTGATTGCGGTCATGGCGGTCATGAATGGTTTTGACCACACCCTGCGTTCGCGGATCCTGGCGGTGACATCTGATGTCATCATTCAGGGCAACGGGGTGCCGGTCATGGACTGGCAGACCGCTACCCGACGTTTGTCGCGGGTGCCGGATGTGACTGGAGTGGCACCCTATGTGCAGGCGCAGGCACTGATTTCCCATGATGGTCTGGTCAGTGGGGCGATGATCGAGGGCATTGATCCTGCTCTGGAAGGGAGAGTGGACAAGCTGGCCAAGGATATGAAAGTAGGCAAGCTGCAAAGCCTGCAAAGTCATCCCTGGAGTATTGTGCTGGGTACGGCTCTGGCCCGGCAATTGGGAGTCACCGTAGGCGATAAGATCACCCTGATTTCGCCCCAGGGCGGAGTCACTCCACTGGGCGTGAGTCCGTCCTTGCGCCAGTTTACCGTGGTCGGTCTGTTCTCTGTGGGTATTTACGCCTACGACAGCGGCATGGCGTACATCAATCTGGGGGATGCCCAGCGCCTTTATGGTCTGGATAAAGGGGTGACCGGCCTGCGTATGCAGATCAAAAATCCCTTTGCTGCACCGGCTTTTGCTGCTCATCTCCAGAAACAACTGGGGCCCGCCTTTTATATTCAGGACTGGACCCAGACCCATGAAAACTTTTTCAAGGCCCTGAGCATGGAAAAACTGGTCATGTTCGTCATTTTATCCCTGATTATTGCGGTGGCGGCTTTCAATATTGTGGCGACCCTGGTCATGGTGGTGACCGACAAGGAAACCGATATTGCCATTTTACGCACCATGGGCGTCACGCCACGCAGTATCATGCTGATTTTCATGGTGCAGGGAGCGGTAATCGGTCTGGTCGGGACTTTGCTGGGGGTGTTTTTGGGTGTCCTGCTGGCTCTGAATATCCCCACTCTGGTGCCTGCTCTTGAACAATTGCTGCATACCCAGTTCATCTCTCCGGAGGTATATTCCATCAGTCAGTTGCCCTCCAAACTCGAACCCTGGGATGTGGTGCATGTGGCCGTGGCGGCCCTGATCATGAGCTGGATTGCCACCTTGTACCCCTCCTGGAGGGCGTCACGGGTCGCTCCGGCGGAGGCTTTGCGCTATGAATGATGAATTGGTCCTGTCCGTAGAGCATTTGCGTCAGAGTTTTGCCATTGGCAGAGACAGGCTGGAGGTCATCCGCGACGTCAATTTGCAAATCCGCAAAGGCGAAAGCCTGGCCATTGTCGGCGCATCGGGGCAGGGCAAAAGTACCCTGATGCATCTGATGGGGGGGCTGGAAAAACCCACAGGTGGGGTGGTCCGCATTCTCGGCCAGGAAATCTACAAACTTCGGGAATCTGCGCGCAGTCGCCTGCGTAACCAGAGTGTCGGCTTTGTGTATCAGCTACATCGCCTGTTGCCGGAGTTTACCGCGCTGGAAAATGTGCTCTTGCCGCTCCTGATTCGTCGGGTACCGCGCCATTCGGTGCAAGCCTGGGGCGAAGAAATTCTGGCCCGAGTCGGTCTGGGTGAACGTTTACGGCATAAGCCGGGCATGCTGTCCGGAGGCGAAAGGCAGCGGGTGGCCCTGGCCCGTGCCCTGGTAACCCGACCAGCCCTGCTTCTGGCGGATGAGCCGACGGGAAATCTGGACAGTGAATCGGCCGAGAGTGTCCATGATCTGATGCTCAGCCTGAACCGGGAATTGGGCACCGCGCTGGTTATTGTCACCCACGAGCCCGCGCTGGCGGCACATATGGGACGGGTGCTGCGCCTGCAGAATGGGGTGCTGCAGGCACTTGATGGCTGATCCATTCCAGATGGTCCAATGAACTGCCGAAATTCCCTTCCCGACAAACGAAGCAGGGGGAGCGATCCAGCGGCGGCCTTTGATTTGTAGTCA
>DYJM01000111.1 GCA_020723125.1 Acidithiobacillus ferrivorans | reverse complement strand
TGGCGGAGAGAGAGGGATTCGAACCCTCGATGGAGTGTTTAGCCCCATACTCCCTTAGCAGGGGAGCGCCTTCAGCCGCTCGGCCATCTCTCCGGTAGGCGGATAATACCCTGTTGTCTGGTCTGAGGTCAAAGTCTACAGACAAACGAATTTTCCCGGATTTTGAGCGTCTGACAACTATTCCACCGCTTGTGGTATTTTAATCCGTCCCTGACAATGGAGAAAATTCCAGTGACCGCACTTCTGGTCTTGAAGGATTTAGCCAAACGACTCCCCGGCAATAATGACAAATGGTTGTTCCGAAAAGCTAATCTGGAGGTGAGTGCGGGAGATTTTGTAGCCATCATGGGAGAAAGCGGCGTCGGCAAGAGCACCCTGCTGCACATTATCGCCGGCCTGGAACGACCGGATGGCGGACAAATGCATTTTCGGAATCAGGCACTCAACACCATGGATGATGACAGCCGCACCCTGCTCCGCCGCCGTCATATGGGTTTTGTGTTTCAGGCCTTTCACCTGATTCCGCAATTGAATGTTACCGAAAACATCGCCCTGCCCTGGCGTCTCAACGGTCTGCCACGCAAGGACCTTCACCAGCGTATTCAGCATCTTGCCGAACAGTTGGGCATTGACGGAAGGCTGCAGGCCTGGCCCAGGGAGCTTTCCGGAGGCGAAATGCAAAGAGTCGCCGTTGCCCGGGCGATTGTGCATCGTCCCTCTCTGATTCTGGCTGATGAACCAACGGGCAGCCTGGATGCAGAATCCGCCGAATCGGTCATGAATTTGCTCTACACCGCGCTGGAAGCGGAAGGACCGGCCGTGCTGCTGGTGACCCATTCCGAGGCTGCAGCCAACCAGGCGCAGCGCAAACTGCACTTTGATGCCCAGGGATTTCATGACCTGTGATGATGCGTATTCCTTGGCGGGCCGCAGTCTGGCGCCCCCTGCGACAACGTCCGGGTGCTACCGTTCTGGCCATGATCGGCATTGCCTTGGGTGTGGCTTTGGGGTTGGCCATTGCGCTCATCAATGTGCAGGCGGTCAGTGATTTTTCGGCGGGACTTCGCCATATGGCGGGTCAGGCAGATCTGACCCTCAGCGCTCCGGGTCCTGGTTTTAATAACGCCTGGTATGCACGCCTGAGCATGGCACCCAACGTAGCGGTGGCGGCGCCCGAAATCCATTTGCAGGCGACCATCATCCAACCCGCACAGCAACAGCCCCTTCAGATTCTGGGAATCGATGCCTTTCAGGCCGCCAGAATGGGACAACCCCTGATCCCCCTGAATCTGCGCAACCCGCTGGCCCTGCTGGACCCGCTGAATATTGCCCTGAGTTCCCCGGCCATGCAGAAGTTGAATGTTCACACAGGAGATTTCATTACCGTCAATGCGGACGGAATACCGCGCCGCCTCAAGGTGATCGGCACCCTTCCTGATGTTCCGGGTGTGGGGGTAATGGGCGTGATGGATATTGCTGCGGTGCAATGGTTATGGGGCCGTGGAAATGAAATCAATCAGGTCGCTTTGCGCCTGCAACCCGGAATCAGCAATCAGGCTTTTGAAAAGCAGTGGCGGCCACTACTGCCCCCCGGAGCGGTTCTCGAAAGTCCCACCCAGCAGGGTCGGGTAGCGGCAGATGCTTCAAGAGCCTATCGCGTCAATCTGCTGGTACTCTCTCTGGTGGCGTTATTTACCGGGGCGTTTCTGGTGTATGCCACCCTCGCCATGGGGGTCGTGCGCCAGCGCCAGCAACTGGCACTTTTGCGGGTATTGGGTTTGCGTCGGCGCGAAATCATTGTGGCGGTCATGCTGCAGGGCGTGGTGCTCGGCGTACCCGGTGCGCTGCTGGGATTAGCACTGGGGGTCATGGCCGCCGGATTGGCTCTGATGCATCTCGGCGGAGATTTGGGCGCAGGATATTTCAGTAGCGCTGCCCTGCAATTACATTGGCATCCATTCCTCATGAGTATATTTTTTGCGGCGGGGATGGGTGCCGCACTGATAGGGGCCTTTTTACCCGCATGGGAAACCAGTCGTGCCATCCCGGCCCAGGCTCTGCGTGCCGGCGCAGAAGAACAAAGTCATCTTCATCGCCAACATCCACGCATCGGCTTACTGCTGCTGATCATGGCGCTGGGTGGAGCTCTGGCCCCTGCCATTCATGGCATTCCCTATCTGGCTTATGGTGCCATTGCTTGCCTGCTGTTCGCCCTGCTCTTCCTGCTGGCTCCGTTGCTGCGCCTTATCGTCCAGTTAATCCCCTTACCGGAAAGCAGTCTCTGGCGCCTGGCCCTGCTGCAATTACGGGGTGCTCCGGGGCGTGCTGCGCAAAGCCTTGCAGCCGTCGTGGTAGCCTTCAGTCTGGTGGTAGCCATGGCCATTATGGTCGGCTCGTTTCGTGATTCAGTGGCCAACTGGCTGAGTGACATCCTGCGGGCTGATTTGTATGTGCAGGCGGGAAGTAATCAGGACGCATTACTCCCTTCCGGAACCGCTCAATCCCTGTGCACGCTTCCAGATGTTCGCCATTGTTCACCGCTGCGCCGCATTCCATTGAATTTATTACCGGGTCATCCTCCCATCATGTTGCTGGCGCGCGGTATGGACCTGCAAGATCCCGGCCGGGAACTGCAAATACTCCGCTCTGTTCCTCTTCATACGCTGGACGCACCGCCCGTATGGATTTCGGATATTCTGGCTGGCATCAGCACCTGGCATCCAGGCCAGAACATCCGGATTCCTCTGGACGGACAACTGCGGACCGTCAGCATTGCCGGTATTTATCGCGACTACGCCTATCAGCAAGGATCCATTTCCATCCCGCTGCAGGAATATCAACAGTGGTCCCATGACAAAGGCATCAACGGCGTGGCACTCTGGTTACGACCGCATGTGCCAGTTTCAGCCGCACTCGCGCAGTTGCATCAAAGCATCGCGAAAAGTCGGCAACTGCTGATTGCCACACCCCGGGAAATTCGCCACCGTAGTCTGCAGATTTTCAATCAGAGTTTTGCTGCAACTTATGCGCTGGAGGCCGTAGCCATGATTATTGGCCTGCTGGGAGTAAGCAGTGGTTTTGGTGCACAGACCCTGATGCGCCGCAACGAATTTGCCATGCTCCGGCATCTGGGGCTGCGCCATCGTGACCTGCTGGCCCTGCTTTTTGCCGAGGGCAGCATGCTTTCATTCGCCGGCATTCTCATCGGTGGCAGCCTGGGCATTGCCATCAGCGTGATTTTGATTGCGGTGGTCAATCCGCAATCTTTTCACTGGCACATGGGTTTTCAGCCGCCCTGGTTATTATTGGGAATACTCAGCGTCATTCTATGGATAGCAAGTACCGCTACCATGATCCTTGCGGGACATCGTACCCTGCGCAACAGCCCGGCGGTGTTACGTGATGACTAAGCGATGGTACCCTGCAACAGGCCGGAGCCTGGTCAGCTTATGGGGGCTTTGGGTCGTGATCCTGCTGATCTCTTTACGCAGTGCTTCAGTAGCTGCAGCGATCCTGCCACCCCGTGTACTCCCCCTGCAAAGCCCGCCCCATGTTGCGGTGTCTGCACAAAATCCTCTGCATTTTCCCAATGCCTATGGCAGTCACCCTGATTTTCCCATCGAATGGTGGTATATCACCGGCTGGCTCAAGAATGCTTCAGGACATCCTTTGGGTTTTCAGTTGACCTTTTTTCGCGTACGCCCCGCCAAGGTCTGGGAAAATCCCAGTGCATTCAATGCGCGTCAACTGATATTTGCCGAAGCCGCCATCAGCGATCCAGCCATAGGGCACTTACTGACTGCACAACGTATCGCCCGTTCTGGACTCGGCCTGGCGGGCGCGGATCAAAACCATACCCGGGTCTGGATTCGTCACTGGTTTCTGCAACAAACCTCATCCGGCTATCAAGCAGTCATTCAAGGTAAGAACATGGGCTATCGGCTTCATTTTCAGATAACCCAAGCGCCCCTGCTGGAAGGCCCCAAAGGCATCAGCCAAAAGGGTCCTGACCCTAAAAATGCCAGTTATTACTATAGTATTCCGCATCTGCAGGTCAGTGGTAACGTAACCATCAAAGGTCATAGTCAGGCGGTTCAGGGCGAGGCCTGGCTCGATCATGAATGGTCTGCCGCATACTTGCCGAAAGCTGCCGTAGGCTGGGACTGGCTTGGACTGAACCTGCACAATGGCGCTGCGCTCATGCTGTTCATGATGCGCCGTGCCGATGGTACTCCGCTTTGGCTGTCGGCCACCGAACGCAGTGCAGATGGTCGGGTGCACTATTTCCATGCGGGGCAGATTCATATGCAGGCCACGGGCTGGTGGAAATCCAGCCAGACGGGCATTCGTTATCCAGTACGTTGGCAGATTCAGGTCGGGGAACGGAACTTTTCCATTATGCCCCTGATGGACAACCAGGAATTTGATGCCAGCCACAGCAGCGGCACCATTTACTGGGAAGGGGCCGTGCGCGCCATCAGCCAGAGGAAAACTCTGGGTAAGGGCTATCTGGAAATGACCGGCTACGGTGGCCGCCTGGCCCTCGGTGCCTCCTCTGAGTCTGGTGGACGCCAGACTGCGCCGAAACAACAGTGACATCCGGATTGAGGCTGAGAATTGCAGCAGGCCTGGGGGCTTTTTGCTCCAACGTCCCTTGCCTGTTGTTCTACGGCTCATCCTGCTGTCAGGAGAGAACTCGTCCTGCGGGCTCAGACAGCTCTCCTGACGGGCGCAGGATTTCACCAAGAACAACAACGGCGCGAGCCAA
>DYJM01000019.1 GCA_020723125.1 Acidithiobacillus ferrivorans | reverse complement strand
AGCACCCTGCAAAGCCAGATTGCCGCAGCTATTCCGCCAATTGCGCTTTGTGGTCGGCTCACGCTGGAATCAGGCAATCCCGAGTCAGGACTTGTCAGCGATGCCAATACAATTTATTTCACTCCGTATAAGGGCAATTTGTCGGTCTTGTACGGTCCTTCAGGCTTGATACCGGTGAAATTTTCTGAGTTAGCGCTCAGCCTAGATTATGGTCCTGGCATAGAACAAGGCAGTATCTACGATGTTTATCTCGTGAACGACAATGGAACGCTCCGTATTGGTTTTGGCCCGGCCTGGGCCAGCCAAAGCAACCGCGGTGTAGGGGCATTATCCGCCGAGATTGTGCTGAAGGAAGGTATATGGGTCAACGCAAACGCGATGGTTCTGACCTGTGGCATGACCCATATCGCGATTACGGTTAATCCGTTCAATGCAACCTACCTGGGCAGTTTCTTGGCCACGGGTACTGGTAATGGGGGGAAAACATGCGATGATGCCACGCGGGGATATCTATTTAATGCCTACAATCAAATTGACCGACAAAACAGGATATATTCTGATAATAGCCACGCGTATGAAGGAATCCAACATGTGCAAAATTGGAATGGCACGCGCGAAACAGAATTGTCGGTTTTAGTCGGTTTGCAAGGCCAGATCGCGGATTTTTTTGTTCTTGTCTGCAATGATGACCTCGTGAAGAATTTTATGGTATTCGAAACTGAAGCCACAGGCGAACCACAGGCGAGCAATGTAGTGGAACTTGGTGCCTGCTATGATAAATATGTCAAAAAGTCTGGGGCCGGGAAAGCTTGTTGCAGCCTCGGTCGAAACACGTCCATAGTCAAAGAAATTGGCAGTACTAATGGATATGCGCGCTATGTGCGCGCGTCGTTGACGGTAAAGCGATAGATAGAACTTTGCAGCGGAAATCGCGCATGAGGCTGAATCTATGACTGAAGAAGAAAATGACGAACTGGTAAGGCGCGTGCAGCACATGCTCGAAAACAAGAAGACGATCTCAGCATCGGTGCGCAACGATCTGGTGCTGGGACTGCTGGTGCAACTGACAACGAACGTGAAGGCGCTGACCGATGACGTCAAGACCATAAAAGGCGAAACGGAATACGTGCGCGCGCGCTCGATCGTGGTCTGGATTGAGAAGCATCCGCGGGCGGCAACGTTGGCAGCAATCTGCCTGTTGGCGTTGTCGAGTTACCGCAAGCTAATTTTGTCGTATATTTTGGGGATTCCACCCGAGATGATTCCGTAACGTTTCCACAAAAAAAGCCGCCTTCGGAGGCGGCTTTTTTGTGGAAAAAATAAGGCCAAAACGACAGCGGCCAAGATGGTGGCGAGAAGCAGTGTTGGGCGCGGCGAGCAGATTATTTGATGATAGTTTGAGCAATTGCCGAGATAATATATGCTAAAACAACAAGGGCCAGAAGAAATAACCCGATTTTCTGCCGCTGAGGGGTTTCGTTGAAAAATCGCAATGCACCTGTACAGGGTATGGCTCTTGGTAGCTAGTTTTCAGCCCGATCATCAGCCTTCGCTTTGTTTTCTCGCTTAACTCTGCCATGTTCCTCCAGAAGATAAACCTTAAAATATTTTAGATTTCGAAATTTGGGTATTGACTTAATTGATTATTACTTGCTATACTTTTAATATGTCTGACGAACTAGAACTACTAACCAGCAATCAAGTCGCAAGCATCTTGAAATGCACACCAGAATATGTGACTATTTTGGTAAAGCGCGGTCACTTTCCCGGCGCTCGAAAGATGGACCCGACTCGCCGGAACTCTCCGCTACGGATACCCAACGCGGACGTAATTGCCTTCCAAAAAAAACAATTGATTTCGCCCAAATCTGACGAATAAGCGTGTTAGCCGCGCGCGAGTTCGTTTTTTCTTTTGCGCCGTACCTTAACAATCACAAAGCTACAATTAAAACCAACAGCTACCAGGGGGTTGATGGCTGATTTTCCTTTTGTAAAGTTCAAAATGTAAATTGTACGGGGTTGCGCGGGAGGAGCGTTAGCCGCGCCCCTCCCGCCCCGTTGTGCTGTCGGGCCCATCGGTGCGCCGCACCATTTGAGTTTGTGAAGCCGACGGGTAAAACAGCCTGTGATCGACCAGGGACTTGAACCCTGAACCCACTGATTAAGAGTCAGGACTCATAATCAGGCCGGTCGGGCGGGGACAAATTTTTTAAGGTTCGGCGAGAGCCG
Source organism: Acidithiobacillus ferrivorans (assembly GCA_020723125.1). Lineage (GTDB taxonomy): Bacteria > Pseudomonadota > Gammaproteobacteria > Acidithiobacillales > Acidithiobacillaceae > Acidithiobacillus > Acidithiobacillus ferrivorans_A. The sequence continues at coordinate 26,091 of DYJM01000019.1, read as the reverse complement.
TGACTCTTAAACAAGCAGTTTAAGAGTCATTCAGCGGGGGCAACCGCGATTTTACCACCCGCGCCCCCAAAAAGCCCATGCAAGTTTACATTGTCGAACATGCGTTCATGTAACTTATATGGGCTTTTTGCTTTTAATCGACCACGCGATGCACAGGGAAGAATTCGTCAAAGTCTGCCGGCTCGATGGCCTGGGTGTAATGCTCAACCATGTCGATGGATGACCAACGACCGGCGACCTGCACCAAGCGCGAGGGCGCGCCGGCTTTGGTGCTGAGAGTGGCGAATGACCGCCGCAGGTCGTGAGGTGAAAGACGGAAACCGAGTTTCTCTCCCCAACGCCGGACGATGACGCGCAGACCGTCGCGCGTCACCTGGAAAAGCCGCTCGTCGCCCATGCGGCGATAGTTACACCAATCTGCAATGGCCATGCGTGTGTGAATCGAGAAGACCGCATCGGCCCAATTCCCCCCCTTTATTTTTACTTTTAGAACTCGTTCGCCAAGATTGATATCGACAAATTTTAACGTGGCGAGCTCGTTGACGCGCAAACCTGTATCGAGGGCAAGGCAGGCAATTGCATAATCGCGTTTTCCTTTGACGGTGGCGAGGTCAAACGATGCAAGCAATTCTTCAGCGCGGGCTTTGTTCAATGTCCGCCCTGGTCTGGCAGGGTCACGCTTGACGCGGAGTTTGAGGGCCGGGTGCGCGGCTCCATACTTCCAGCGCAGGTATTTTTTGATGGCAGTGGCGGCGGTGTACTGCAAAGATGACCCCCACTTGGTCGTTTTGAAGAATTTGAGAATCTCCCCGGGCGTGCAAGCGCCCGGATCGGAGCAAAACTTCTCAAAGCGATGAAGCGCATACGAGTAGGTATCGCGCGTGGACTGAGAACAGGGGTTCTCGGCAAAGAAGGAATCAATATCAAACATTTGTATCTCCCGACGGTGTGATGTAGTCAACAGGGGTAGGAATCCTGTTTTGACCGGGGTGGGTCGGGAATGGCGCGAAACGCCCCTAAGAGCAAGTCCCCCGGCCAGTTCCACCTGGCCGGGCGGGGATATTTTACCTGATTTAAGAGCCTCCCCCGGCCGGAAATAAAAAGTGAGCGACCAGGGGAGGGCTGGCCACTCACAGGCGCAGAAGATTGGGAATCGGCTGCGCCTCCATTTTACCATTCTGGAGGTGAAATTTTGAAGACCCAAATGGAATACCCCTTGATTAGCCTGGTTGCGCTCCTCGGACTGGTCGTTCTGTGGAATCTGTGGAGCGGAATGCAGGTTGACCTGGCCGTGGCGTCTCTAAACGCGACTGTGGCCGGGGCAGAAGCCCCTGGACCAGTCTTGGTCGTCGGGCAATGGGTTGTGAAGGCCATCATTGGCACATTGATCGGTGGCTTTGTCACAACAGGCGCGACTGCTGTGTTTGTCTGGGCGCGCAAGACGTGGCGCCAGCAACACAATCCGGCTACCAGCAAATGGGCCAGTGGCCCGAACGCTTACTGGGGCCAGCCGCACCAGCCCAAAGCGATGAGTGAATCAGAACTATATCGGCTGATGCTGATGCAACAGATGGCGAGCAATAAATCCAGTGCTGGAAGCCAGCCTGGTGCAATGTTCCCGACTGTTACCAGGATGGATGATGATGAGCCGAAAATTACTCTTTAGCGCATTTGTTCTATTGTTGGCGCTAAGCGCCTGCGGCGGCCAGCCTGCCCCCATTCCAACCCCAACCGAGGGGTTGGATGCCATCGAAGCCGGGGTGCAACTTATTCAACAGGACATGTACCTGCGCCTGACTGAGCAGGCCGTGAATAATCAGCGGATTGAAACAGGCGCCAAGATGACCGCGACCCAGCAAGTGATTGACGCGACGGCTACCCAGCAACGCTACGACCAGGATGATCGTTCCACTCGACAGGCCGCAACCGCTACCCAGCAGGTTTTTCAGGTAACCGTAGCCGCCGCGCAAGCCTTTGACACCGCGACCGCCCAGGCCCAGGCCACAGCGACCCAGATGGCCGTCACTGGCATTACCGCAACGGTAGAGGCCAAAGCCACTGAGATTGCCGCACAGCAAACCCAGGAAGCGCCGGTGATCTGGGCCAAACAAACCGCCGTCTATGCCGAAAGTAACAAAGCCAAAATCGAGCTCGATAAAGCACAGGCAACAATGTGGATCTCGGCCTGGGGCGGATGGTTCTTTGCACTGGTTGTGCTCGCGGCTGCGATTTTTGTGATATGGAAGAAATCACAGATCGGCGTTATCGCCGATGAGAACGGCCGGGTGCGGGTGATCATGATCAATCAGCGCGCCCTGCAGCCCGATCTGATGTTCGGGCCGGTGCTTGATTTTAGCCGCAAGGATGGGGTGACTGTCCCAAGCCTGGGTACCTCGGATGATATCCAGCGACAAATCAACCACGAGGCGAAAGTCGTTGACGCCATTGGGCGTTTACCGCCTGGCTATTCACGGCAGGCTGTGGGGCTGGCCAGTGGCATGGCACAGCAGCCCGCCGTCAACATTCAGGTAGTACAACCTGGCGAAACCGGCCTGATCAGCCAGTGGGACGCCGATATCCAGGGCCAGATGGCCCAGGAGGTGCAGGATGATTGATTTGCAGCGGTATCTCCCCGCCGCGCAAAAAGCCCAGGCGGTCATCAGTCAGGTATTGGATAGCCGGCCAGGTACCAGCTCGGACTACGTCCAGGGTTGGGTCCTGCGTGGGACTCCCCAGCAGGATGTCATTTTCTATGCCGTGCTGGATGCGAGCCGCATCCCCCAACCAGAGCCTTTTGCGCGCGCAACTCATCAGATTTCGAGCGCCCTGGGTGGGCAACAGCGGGTCTACTGGAGCAACTCGACCGGCTTTCGCTTTGCTGTCGTCTTGACCCCGGCCAAACGCCTGCCCAGGCAGATCGAACTGCCCACGAACCTCCCAACTGGGAGAGCGATGATTGGCCTGCGACCAGATGGACAGGTCGCGGGCGGCAAATGGGGCGATCTGAAACACATTATCGTGGTTGGATACACTGGCTCGGGAAAATCTTTAACCACTCGTTCGCTGGTTTACCAGGCAATCCGGCAAGATTTCAATCTGATCCTGGCCGATTTGGATGGGACTACCTTCCCGATGCTGGCCGAACATCCGGCCTTGCTGGCGCCGCTGGCAAACACGACCGATGAGTTTATCGAAGTTCTCAGGATCGCTCTAGGCGAACTGGAACACCGCTCCAGCCTGTACAAGCAGGCGGCGAACTACCCCGAGAAAATCGAGGAATACAACCAATGGGCGGCGGCGAACGGCCAGGAACCCCTGAAGCGGGTGCTGATTGCCATAGATGAATTCAATTCTGCCGTGACCAAGACCGGCGGCCCGGATGGAAAACTTGGCAAGATGGCAGTCGAGTTAGCCAGCCGCGGGCGCAAATTTGGCATCTCTCTGCTGATGAGCGCTCAGGATTTCAGCAAGGAAGTTATCGGTGCAGTCCGGGATGAGGTCGGTGTGATCATTGCCCACAAAGTCAACAGCGAAAACGTGGCGCGCAACGTTGGTGTGGCGGCTGCGGCCCAGATTTCGGAGCGGACCCCAGGCCGGGCAATCACCAACCGTTGGGGGCTTATCCAGGCTTTTTATCTGGATAAGTCCCATCTGATGAACGGAGCAAGCGCATCTATCCTGACCCCGAAAGAGAAGGAACTTGCCGAGCGAGCCCAGGCCGAGACTGGCGGAAAAATCAGCCGCGAGGTTTTGATGGGTTGGGGACTGGGACAAGGAGAGGCGCGACGATTGCTCCATGACTGGGAACTGCGCGGATGGTCGGAAAAAGACCCAATGCGGGCGAATGCAACCTACATCACGCCCAAATTGGTCAGTTTGCTTACCAACCTACCAACCCTACCAACCCCTACCAACTGGCTACCAACCCCACCAACCGGGCTACCAACCCTACAAACCCCTACAAACCCCTACGAGGAGGGCGAATGATTGACTTATGCATGGTCTGGCGGCGGGAAGACCAAAAACAGCCCGCGCTGGACGCCATCCGCGAGGCGGCGCTGTATTACAAGAATAAGAAGGGAAAGCTTCCCAATTTTGTGAACGTGCCGCCAGGGTTTTTGACGGCGGATGAGGCTGCGCAGTTGCAACAACGATGGACGGTGGCGCAGAATGCGCCGGCGTATTTCAGGAATGATATTTGGCTGGGTGAGAAGTCCCTGGCCTCGGACGGTGGCGGCCTACCGACCGCTGCCGATGTGACAACAGAAGGGAGCAAATCATGATTCAGTTAGGCGTAGACGCTGGGAACGGCGCATTCAAAATTTACGGCGAGCAGGGCGGACAGGAAACGCTCAGCCAGGCGGCATGGAACGGTAATCAGCGGGTGGTAAGCACCCTGGGCCTGAAAAAGACCAAGGCGCCGCTGCATATCAAGAACAGTCACGGATCGTTTTATATTGGCGCTGGGGCGCACGATTATGGGCGCCCTGTGGAAAATTTGGACGTGGAGCGCTTCAACGGCAGCCCGGAGATGGTTGCGCTCCTTCATGGAGCGCTGACGAACTACCAAAAGAAGAACGGCATTTTCGACGCGCCGCTCTCGATTGTGGTTGGGCTGCCCCAAGAGACGCTCACCAGCGAAAATGCCGGCGAGAATGCAGAGAATGTGAGGCGCTGGCTGCGGGGTGTACATACCTGGCAAGCGGACGGGCAGAAATACACCGTTTCGGTGGATGATGTACGCATTGCCAGCCAGGTCAGCGGCGGGCTCTTCGATTACCTGCTCGACGAAAAAGGGACGTTCATCCCGGCGCGCAAGGGAGCCTTCACGCGGGAAGTTGGCATCATTTCGGTTGGTTTCGGAACGGTTGAACTGCTTGTGGTGCGGGACCGCGCGCCGGTGCAGCGTTTCACGACCGGGACGGCTTCTGGAGTACGGCGGCTACTGGAAATCTTAAATGGCCAGCGGCTGTATTCGCTGGGCGAAATGGACATCCTGTTGCGATCCGGCCAGCTGGACACCAGCGAGGCGCTGCCCATCTGGGAGCGGGAAGTGCTGGGCGTCATCGAGCGCCAGTGGGGCAGCGCCTGGCGGCGCTTTGCCGCGGTGCTGGTTATGGGCGGCGGCGCGCTGCTGCTGCCGAATCTGGCGTTGAAATTCAATGGCAAGGGCTTCATCCCAGACAACCCGGTGCAGGCGATAGCACGCGGGCTGTACAAGATGACGCTTTTGAAAAAAAAGGACTAACCCATGCCCAGGCGGAAGCTAACCACGCCAGTTGTGGTGGTGAGGACGGCGATTACCCTGCGTGAAGGTGATGACGACGATTTATTAACGGCCTTCGCGCGGGTTCCGCCCCGGAAACGATCAGCATTTATTAAGGCCGGGCTGCGGACAGGCACGCTCCAGGTCAACATCGAAGGTTTACCAGATGATGCTGACCTGGCCGGGAGCTTGGAATCCTTCCTTTTGTAATTTGTAACAAGAAACGATTTTGATTTTTGTAACATATTTCGGGAGGTCGAAATGAGCGAAAAGATGGCTATCGTCTACATTACGGACGAGGAAAAGGCAAGGTTACTGGATAGGAATCGGTCGCCGAAAGGGGATGCCCAGGCTTATATTTGGTTCGCGTTCGCTAATTCTGTGTGTGGGCGTGTGCATCTGTTTTCCGACGAGCTGCCAATCGCGGCGGAAATGGCCCGGAATGCGGGCGCCGAAGACCTGGCGCAAAAGGTAGAGAAAGCGGTGATGGAGGGATAACAATGCCAATGCAAATTCAAAATCCAATGATGTTCGTGCGGTCAATCAAGGGCGCGCCGGCCAGCATCCTATGGGTGCTGCTCCTGGTGCGCCAGGCGCTGACTGTTCGACAGATGTGCGCGTACTCAGGTTACAAACCGGACTCAGTGCGCGATGCCCTGGATATCCTGACCGGCTACGAAATGGTGCGGGAAATCAAGCGTGCGCACGGGGAAGCATTTTATAGCTTGGGCGAAGGCTACCAGTTTTTGCTGCCCGGAATTGACCCAGTTATGGGGAAGGTTTTACAGATGGCAGATGTAGATGCAGAGCCAGAATCAGAAAAAATCGGATTCTGCGATGCGCATGGAACAGTCATCGAGATGGATAGCGAATTCCAGAGTCCGAAAAAATCGGATTCTGGCGAAGATGACGGACAAAAAGCACTCGAAAATAGCGAAAAACGCGTTCAGAATCCGAAAAAATCGGATTCTGAACCGGAAGAAGCGGGTTCAATCATGATTGATGATGATGAATTAATTAATAATAATATCAATCATCATCAATTAGAACCTGATGAAGAAAAATTTCCGGCAGACTTGGAAACCGTGCTTGGAAATCTGAATCTTGTCTTCGGCGATATCCTTAGCCTTGACGAGGTACCTCGCGGAACAAAACCAGAGTTGGCTTTTGCCTGGATTTGCAAGATCAATGCAGATATAAGACGTGGAGGCAAAATTCGCAATCCTATAGGATTGCTTAGGGCACGATTAGCCACCAGATCGAAGCGAAAAATCTTGCACCAGGATTTATTACCGGATGCATATTTGCGCGCGCTTGGATTGGAGGAGAATTTGTCGCCATTTAGCGAGGATTTTTTGGCGCATGCGATTGATGCGGCGGCGCGCGCAGAACAATCTGACGCAGAAGCCGAGGCGCGAGAAATTGAAGAGTGCTCAAGTTGCGCGGTGCCCGGCGAAGTCTTGGAGGCGTGGCATAATTTCTTAAATGCCTTACGCCAGGAATTGCCGAGATCAATGTTCGAGACGTGGGTGGAAGTCGCCAGGCCTGTCAGATTCGACAATGGAAATCTGGTAGTGGTAGCCAGAAATGAATATGCTGCAAACTGGATGGCAGGGAAGCAAGAAATAAAGAATTTTCTAACGGAATATTTTCCCGGCGCAACAGTTGAATTCACGACGGTTGATAAATTTCCGAAAAAGAAAGAACAAGAAAACCAAGCAACTGTTGATGATGAGGATGACGACTATGACCCTGAAGCAGACGCTTGACAATATGCTCCGCGAGGCGGAGCGCACACGCCAGCCGGCCAGACGCCGGCTGGCGAAGGGGTTGGTGGTGGCGCTGCGGGTGCAAGGGCGCGTCATCGATGTTCAGCTTTCACGGGCGGATGTGTATCCGTCTATTAATGAGTGGAAAACGGTCATCCAGCAATGGCCAGGACAGGCGTTTGTTGTGAGTTCGCCCAAGGCGATTATTGGAAACCATGAGTATTATCTCAAGGGCCAAGTCCGCACGATGGAAACCCTCATGTGAAATTCAAATTGGAGAATGGACTATGACTAATATAATCTTTGTTCCGCTCGACGAGATTGAGCCGAATCCCTGGCAGCCGCGAAATTCGGATGATCCAGAGCATATCGAGAAAATCGCACATTCGATTGCCGCGGATGGATTGCTGCAATATCCGGTGGCGCGGCGCGCCGGAGATAAATATCAGCTGGCGTTTGGGCATTCTCGCTTTAAGGCATTCCAATTCCTGAATGCCCGGACGGGAATTTGGTTTACCGAGCGCGGCTATCCCGTGAAATCTTACGATAAGATGCCATTGCAGCTACATGAATTAGGGGATGAGGTTATGTTCAGATATGCTGTTGGCGAAAATCTGGCGCGCAAGGATTTAAACGCAATTGAAACGGCCAGCGCGATGAAGCGTTATCGGGACGAATTCGGGAAATCGTCCGCTGAAATCGGTGCATTATTTGGCGTCAACGACGCGACGGTACGCGGGACGCTGCGATTGCTCGATTTGCCAGCCGGCGCGCGCGAGCTGCTCGGCAAAGGAAAGATGAGCCAGGGAGCGGCCAGGGCATTGCTCTCGGTCAGAAATCTCGTAGACGAAAATATTATTGAGCAAATAGCCCAGGAAATCGTCGCATCTGAAGGAATCAGCGCTTTCACAGACATTATTCAAAAAGCGCTGAACAAGCAGCGCAATATTCTGATGATGTGGCAGGAGAGCGCGGCGACTGGCAGGCCACGGGCTGGGATGAACTGGCATAAATCAGAAAAATATTGGTTGCTGACGATGAAGAATTTTCCGAATTATCGCCTGCCTTCGCTAACATTGAGTGATGCGGCAACGCTCACTGAGAATAGCCAAATTCTGCGCGTTTTCGCGCATGCAAAAAACACGATCGCTGCGGAGGTAATGCTTGGTGCGATGGAAGACGACGAATCTAAGAAAATGGCAGAAACTCTTGCTATTTTGCACGATCCCCCGAGTTGCGACTCCTGCCCGTTTTATGGGCGATTGGGAAAAATGCATTACTGTGGCTTGCGATTTTGCCACATGCGAAAAAAGAAAGCATGGGACGAAGAGCGTATATTCCAGATCGCAAAAAAGACAGGGGTTGATTTGTACGATGAGCGCGATGGCAAATTCGTCATATTGAAAGGATACGATGCCCGGCATCAGGCATTGTGGAAGGAGCGGGTGCCAGATTTGCGGATCATCCAGCGGGAAAAAATACGTGGCGAGTACCCATCGCAATTTAGCTTCGAGGATGATGGGATAGATCAGGAATTATGCGTGGTGTGCGTGGTGGGGAAATCCATGCTGGAATTAAAAGACTTGGTCAAGGCCGAGCGAGCCATGGAAAAGGCCGGTATTCTTTCGCCAAATAACCGCTATGCGATGGCTCAGAATAAGAGGGAGCGATTGCTATGGGAAGCGGCGAATTTTTTCGCCGACGAGTTATTCGGCGCCATGAACTTGGAAGCGGTAAAAGCGCTAGAGGATTGCTTGTCGGCTTATGGGCTTGATGAAGGGCCGAAATTCGCGCAGATAGGAAAAATAGCATCTGATGAAGAGAAATTCGATTTTCTGAGAAGAAAATTGGCCTTAAATATGATTCATCGCTTGCGCCCGCCGATTGAGGCTGACAGCAGAAGCCGCACCTGCATGATTGACTTTTATGAAACCGTCGAATTGGCCGCGCAGAAGGTCGGCGTCCATCTGCCGGATTCGTTGAGACGGGCGGCAAGCGAGGCGGATACGGAAATCGAAATTTCTTTTCCCGTTTCCGCGGAAACGATAGAAGTTGAGTGAAGATAGGAAGATAGTCTGAATCTGGCATTTATTCGTTGCGCGCCGCCGCTGACAAAATTATTATGAGCGATACTCGTGTCATCTGCCCGGAATGCCATATCGAAATAGGTCAAATCGTTGAAATCAATGGCTTGGCCTATCTTCGGGCTGGTGGACTTTTGATTAAATCGATGAGTGCAATTTGCATACAATGCGGCAGCGTGGTTTATTGGTCGGTTAGCGATAAGGCCATCGAGGACATGCTCAAGAAGAGCGACCAAGTTATCATAAATATTAATCAGTAGAACGCTTGTGTTATAATGTTATCAACAATTGGGAACGCTGGAGTTTACCGCCCAGCCTGAACCTAACTCGCGCGAGTTGGGCAGGTTAGGGCGGTTTCTGTTACTCAAAAAGGAGACGTGTATGAGATGCAAGAGTATTGCCCCATTCTTTGTTCTGAGCGTGATTGTGATGATTATGTTTCCTGCACCCGTCCAGGCTGCTCAGGTTGGTCAATTGGGAGATATGCCAATTGACCGCATTCTCAACGCCGTATTGGTGATTGTCATTGGGTTTGCATCCCTGGTAGGCGTGTCGAAACTGGTGGCGGCCATTGTCAGCTTGCTCAAATTCATCCCTGGGCTGGTAGCAGATGGCATGGCCGACCGCTGGGCGGCTGGCCTTAATTTATTCTTCTTCATTGGGCTGGTGGCGTTTGGCGTTTTTCGGCCTGACATCACTCTCGATGTGCTTGATGGATATGCCGGGAAGATTGCGGAGATTTGTATATTTGTGCTGGGTTTCCTTGTCCAGATTGCCGGATCTAAGCCGGCTTACGACGCGTTCAAGGCGGCGAGGTTGCCGCTGCTGGGGCATTCCAACACCGAATAGTGGATAAGCCAGGCGCAGATTGGCTGCGCCTGGCGGATTTATATAATTCTGTATGGCTCGGATTCCTTAGCCTTAGTGATGCCTGCAAAACCGTTACGTCCATGCGGTTGGCCTGGTTGCACATCAGTGCAACCAGCACCATACTGTGAATATCACGCGCGCATGCTTCACAATCAAGCCAGGGGCATTCGCCGGAAACAGCATCAGAATCTATACGATCGACGATGGCAGCGGATGCGGCTGGCGCAACTGAGTGCGGAGCCGTGGTGCGCGCGATGTTTGGAGAAAGGCATTTATACACTCGCCACCGACGTGCATCACATTGAGCGGCACGAAGGTGACGTTGAGAAGTTTTATGGCAGTAAGTTGGAGTCGTTGTGCCATGCTTGTCACTCAGCACAAACCGCACGCGAGGTTGGACTCAACCAATCTCTTCCCCCCGGCAAAAAAAGTTTTCGCTAGGGGCTGTCGAGCGCGTGGGGATGGATCCTCACGAGAGAATCCCCGATCAGCGTTGAAAAATTGTACTTGATGCCCTCCGCGTCATCTGATAGTTAGGTGGTTTGTAAGTAAAGCCGTGCAACTCGGCAAACCGCCTCATGTTCAAAAATGAATGAGTCACGAGTAACAGGAAAGAGCAGGTAATCAGCGGTTGAATTGGGTGACGCTGATGTTCCGTGAGCCAGCACGTAGATTCCAATTGCCCAATCGAGAAAGTGGCTCCTGCGAATGCAGTAAATAATCTAGGTGTCCCGACTGGCAGGGATACCGCCTAACACCGCGTGATGTGTCCTGAAAAGTCATCGTCTGCTCACTGGTGAAAGTCCAGTCCCGGTAAAAGTCAGGCTGCCAGGTAGCAGGCAACCGATGTAGCTGGGCGACCGTAGAAAAAGCGTAATTATGCCAACAAACCATGTATCCGCTGACACCATGGGTGTAGGGAAAAAGGGAGGGGGGAAGCATTGGACGAAGGCTGAGGTGAATGCGCGGGCTGAGGCAGCCAGCCAATTAAAGCGACCCGAACCAATCAAGTTGGTGAAGCCCAATTGGCTTGGCGCAGATGCGCAGATTATTTGGGATAAGACCGTCAGCAATGCAGCGAACTTGAAACTATTCGATATCTTGGATACCGATATGCTGGCAACATATTGCGATGCAGTAGCGCAATATCAACACCAGGCAAAGAAAAAGCGTCGCACAGCCGCGGATGTGCAGATGCAACAATCTTGGGCCCGGATCATGGCGCAGTACGCCGATAAGCTGGGTTTAACGCCCTCCGCGCGCGCAAGGCTTGTAAAGAAGATCGCTGACGACGACAAAGACTCATTCGGGGAGATGTTTGATTGAGCCAGTTGGACCCGGTTACCCAATATGCGCTTGATGTGCATACTGGCCAGCGCTTGGCAGGGACACCCGAGCGCCTGGCGGCACAGCGACATTTGCACGATCTGGCCAGGGCGGGACAATTGGACAAGGCCTTGTTTGATCTGGTGGACAGATACCAGGTAGGCATTCGATCCAGGCCAGATATCGACCCTGATTTTCCATGGATATTTGACGCTGACCAGGCCAAATTTGTGGCGATAGATTGGTTTAAATATTTACGTCACGTCAAGGGACCCGAAGCTGGGCAGCCGATTGATCTGATACCGGCGCACGTGTTTGACTTGGGTTGTATTTTCGGTTGGGTCTCGAAGAAACTGGAGATCACCCGCAGAAATGGACGCCGCACCGGGTTACGCAGATTTGAAAAAGCTTTTTTGACCGAGGCGCGCAAGAATGCCAAAACGACAAGGTTAGCAGGGGTTGGGTTGTACTTGATGGTGGGAGATTTGGAGGAAAGCCCGGAGGTATATTGTGCCGCCGTCGATGCAAAACAGGCGCGCGTGTTGTATAACTCGGCCAGGTCGATGGCCAAGAAATCGCCGGATATTCGAAAACGGTTGGACATTGGCAAATATTCGATGAGTCACATCGAGCGAGAGGGAGAAATGACAGCGCTTTCAGGTGAGACCGAAAATAAGGATTCTTTTTCGCCATCAGGCGTCTTCATCGATGAGTATCATGCCCACAAGACAAGCGAAATATTTGATTTGATGGCCTCGGCTTTTGGGCAGCGTAGGCAGGCCCTGCTGGCAACAATTACCACGGCTGGTAATAACATAGAGAGTCCGTGCTACCAGGAATATCTTTACTGCAAGATGATCCTGCATGATCCGTCTCTCAACGAGCGATATTTTGTGATGATCCGCGAGCTGGACGAAAATGATGATGAGCACGATCCGCACAACTGGATAAAAAGTAACCCGTTGCGAGCAGCTACGCGCGAAGGATTAGATACGCTCAAACAGCAGCATGACGAGGCGTTTGGCTCTGGCAACCCGTCAAAAATCCGAACATTCAGGATAAAGAACCTGAACCGATGGGTGGAGGGGGATACCGCCAGTTATATGGGCGAACACATGCTGAAATATGACCAGTTGGGCGTGTCGCGGGAACAATTCTTAGAATTGACGCGCGATTCAATCTGCCTGGCCGGGATTGATCTTTCCAGGCGAATTGATTTGACAGCAGTTGGTTTCGTTTTTTTGCTGCGCGATGGCCGAGTAGCCGTTTGCGCGCATGGATTCTTGCCCGAAGATGCGATAGCGCAGCACGAAAAAACTGATCGAATTCCATACAAAGACTGGGCAGACAAGGGTTGGCTGACGGTTACAGACGGGGCGGTGGTGGATTATCTCGCCATAGACTCGTACATGGATGAATGCGAGCGAAAGCATGGGTGGAAAATTCACCAGTTGGCGTATGACCCGTACAACGCCACTCACTTTATGCACGAACAATCCGCCAAGGGGCGCACATGCGTTGAAATCAAACAGGTGACAGGTCTTTTAAGCGAACCTACGAAATTATTTCGCGAGCTGGTAATTCAGGGAAAATTGGTGCATGATGGGTCGCCGCTTTTGCGCTGGTGTGTGACGAATGCGGTTGAATGGGCCGATGGAAATGAAAATATCCGGCTCTCGAAAAAGCGCACTAAAGACACAAAGCGCATTGATTTGCTCTCAGCGATCATAACCGCGCTGAAACAATTGCCTGTATTGGTCACGGTAATAAGAGACGATGGCTGGACTAATTCGGAAGACTTTGGATTTTAAGAGAGATTGCCATGAAGAAAATTTCAGCAATGCCCAAAAAGCGAGTTACAAAAATACCGTCGGCAGACGATAATATTAGATTTGATGAGTGGCGTAGATTGCGAAATGCTTTGATAGCATTGGCGGCGCTCGATGCTGGATGGATTGTTTGGGTCGAGCGCCATGTGCCATCCAGGATGATGGGAACGGGTGGGCAGCCAGATCCGCGCATTGCTCGGCGGGTTGTGGAGCGCCAGGCGCGCAATCTGGTCATGCGGGGATATTCTTTTCTTGGAGCTGGATTTACCAAAGCGGTGATTGAATCGGATTGCTATTTTACAGATGATGGTAACTTAAAAATGTATTTATGAACTTTTCGACATAGGATTGCTTTTAGAATATTCGTGCTATAATATTTGCAGCAAGATAATTTAGCAACTGGGTATCGACGGCTCTCCCGCCCGTCACAAGCGCGACCGTAATGTCGCGCTTATGACGGGCATTCGCTTTTAATCTACTTCAAATGATCCAAAAAATCAAATTCCTCCTCAATTATGCCGATGACCTGCTTTATGCCTTGGGCAGCTTGCTTATTTTGATTGGCACATATTTCCTCTTGCCGCTGGCCACCTGGTTTGTGGCTGGCGCAATATGCCTGGTTTCTGCGTATCTTTGGTCGAAATTTTGGCAAAATTTTATTGACGCCGAGAAGGGCGGCCAAAAATGATTTTCAGAGACGCGGTCGTCGGTGGGGCCAATAAACCCCAGAAAATCTATGAGCAGGCCCCGGCGGGAGTAGAGGCCCCGCCTGATTATGATGGCGTTTATTCCGGGGGATATTCCACCAAGTCGAAGCAAGTAGTTTCTGCGCACACGGCCAAGTACGTTGCTTCATTTTATCGCGGCGCCAATATCCTGAGCGATGACGTGGCCGCTATGCCATTACAGCAATTCAGGCGAGATGGTAAGAAAATATACCAGGTGGAGCCTGACCCAGTTCTGCGAAATATAGCCTGGTTGATTGGAAAATCTCCAAATCGGTGGATGACGCCCTTTGTTTTCAAAAAGACGGTAATTTTGTGGATGATCTATTGGGGTAATGGACTGATCTGGTCGCCTCCTGGTTCTCCAAGGGAGCTCTTTATCCTGCCAGCGAATGTAACCACGCCCCTGTTCGATGCGGAGAGCAACCTTTGGTATCGGGTCATATTCCCCAATGGCCGAATAAAGTACATACCGGCAGATGAGGTGCTGCACCTGATGATCAATTCCACCAATGGCATTTGGGGGCGCTCGGTGCTCGAATATGCGGCAGAGACGATCGGGCGGCAACTGGGCGCATACTCGACGCAGAGCATGATTCTGGGCCAAGGATTAAATCCAGCTGCTTATATCCAGGTGGCAGGTTCATTGGACAAAGCCGGTCGCAACAAAGTGCGCGATGCGTATAGCGAGTCTATCAGCGGCGTAAGTAACTTCGGACGCTTGGCTGTCTTTGACAATAAGGTGCTCAAATTTGAGCCAATTTCGATGAAGTTGACAGATGCTCAATTCCTCGAATCTATCATGGCCACCGATCGGGACATAGCCAATTTCCTTGGCATTCCCGAATATAAATTAAACAACGGCAAGCAATCCTACGAGAGCAACACGCAACATGACCTCGATTATCTGAAATCCACACTGGACCCGACGTATCTGGTGCAATGGGAGGAGGCCGCTTACCTGAAATGGCAAAGCGAAGCCGAGCAACGTAATTCATATTTCAAATTCATTCGAGAGTCGGTACTACGCACGGATGCCAAAACGCGCGCCGAATTGGGAGAAATTCTCCTGCGAACGCGCCAAAGGACGCCAAATGAACTGCGTGAGAAGGATGATTATGGCGCGGCGGATGACCCCCTCGGCGATAAGTATTTCATTTCGGCAAATTATGTTGTTTCGGAGGAAGTAACGCATGATTAAACCTATTCGATGTTTTGACGGCAACGCCAAGCCAGATGAGCCGTTTTGGCGGGTGAGCGCCCGGGGGGAGGCGGAGATAAATTTTGACGGGCCGATATCTGAATATGTTCTCCTCGACGACGAGACGGCCGTCCGCATGGCGGATGCTTTTAAAAACGATTTATACGCTGCAGGGAAGGGCGGCCCGGTGACGGTGCGCGTCAATTCGCCTGGAGGAGATATTTTTGCGGCATCGAAACTGCGGGCCATCATGCTCGACTACCCTGGTGAAATCACCACGCGCGTAGATTCTGTATGTGCGAGCGCAGCCACTTTCCTGCTGACGGCTGGAAAGCGTACGCTGATGATGGATACCGCCTCATTGCTGATTCACGATCCGTCCCTGTTTGTGCTTTGGGCAGATATTGATATTGAAACCGGGCAGACGATCGTAGATGCGCTGAAGGCCTTCAAGGACAACGTCCTGGCCGCATACGAATCTCGCACAGGGTTAAGCCGGGAGCGGCTCTCAAAGATGATGTCAAAAACTACCTACATGAGCGCACGCGATGCGGTGGCGTATGGGTTTGCGGATGAAATCCTGGTTGGCCAGCAGGCGGCGCCCCGCCTGGGAAACAATTTCATCAACACTTTGAAGTACTACGGCAGTGTGCCGTCGTATGTGCTGAGCCTGGCAGAAACGGAATCCAGGAACGAATTTGCAGATGCCGCCCGGCGTTTGCAAGACTATATTCAAGTCTACAAAGGAGTGTAAATATGCCGAACTTAAAACCGTATTACGACGCCGCACTAGCCGCAGACGCCAACGTGCAAAGAGTGATGGCGCAAATTGACCAGGCCTTCAATTTAGGCACCCCAGAGGGCCAGGCCCAAGCTCTGAGTTTGCGGAGCGCGCTGGATGCCGCAAAAGCCCAGGCAAAAAGCGCAAATGAGCTGTACGTCTCCATGCGCGACGCTTCGCTGGTAAGCGACAATGGCGTGAGCAACTTCACCGCCCCTGCCGATCCGGCCCAGGACGGCAGCCAAAAACAGATGAGCCGCTCTGCTTTTGAACTATTAGATCCTCAGGCCCGCATCGTTTTTTTGAGAGCGGGCGGGGAAGTTTTGGACGAGGTGCGCAATGTCTAACACGTTGACTGGCTTGATTCCGGACATTTACCGGGCTTTGGATGTCGTTTCGCAGGAACCCACTGCGTTTATCGACTCTGTCACCCGCGATTCGAGCGCCGACATGGTACCGATGAACGCGACAATGATCGTGCCGCAGGCCCCGAGCAATGCCAATGGCGGGGATGTGACCCCGGCGATGGCATTGCCCGCCGCCGTTTACCAGACAATTGGCAACAAGCCATTCGCTTTTACCAAGGCGCGCTACATGCCCTTCTCGTGGACGGGTTCTGAGCAGCGGGCGATGAACAGCGGCCCAGGCTTCTTGACACTGAAACAAGCGCAAATTGCCCAGGCCATTCGCGCATTGCGCAACGAGATCGAATCCGATATCGCCGTGGCGATTCGTTTGGCTGCTTCGCGGGCGTATGGTGTGGCTGGTACCACGCCGTTTGCCAATGATTTGTCTGATCCGGCGAATCTGGTCAAGATTTTGACGGACAACGGCGCGCCCGGAGATCGTCACCTGACGATTGACACGACCGCTGGCGTGAATTTGCGCAAATTGACCCAACTGACCAATGTCAATCAGGCTGGGAGCAGCGATCCCTTGCGGCGCGGTGTGCTGTTGAATATTTTCGACTTTTCTGTCCGCGAATCCGGTCAGGTATCGGCCCATATCAAAGGCACCGGCGCCAGCTATGTGGTCAATGGTTCGCACGCCATTGGCTCCACCAGCCTGGCCATCAAAGCCGGGTCTGGCACCGTTGTGGCCGGGGATGTTTTGTCGCTGCAAAACGACACCAATAAATACGTGGTGACCACCGGCGTATCTGCGCCAGGCACCGTGGAGATTGCAGCTCCCGGTCTGCGTCAGGCGCATGTGGACGGCGAAACTGTGACGATTGGCAATAATTATGTTGGCAACGCCGCATACAGCCGCAGTGCCGTGCTGTTGGGTACGCGCTTGCCCGATATGCCGACTGAAGGCGATTTATCGGTTGACCAGATGGTAATTACCGATCCGGTTACTGGACTGTCCTTCCGCGTGCTGGCGTACCCCGGCGACCACATGATTACCTACCGGGTTGAAATTGCCTGGGGCGTTTCGGTGATCAAACCGGAGCATACGGCGCTGTTGCTGGGCTAAATTTGTCTTTTCCACTTTCCCCATCCGGGGCGCGCCCTGATTCGATGGGGAAAGTGGTATGCTTTTCAATCGTTTGATGGAGATTTTTTATGGCTGAATATTTCACTATGAAAAAAGGCAACGAAATAATGGAGAATGTGTATATCTCCGTAGTTGAAGCGCATAAGAAATTGGGTTGGACGGTGGTCGAAGCCGACTCTGCAAAAGCAGCGCCCAAGAAGCCCGGCGCGAAAGACAAGTCTGACGACAAATCCGGCAGCGAAAAAACTGAAGAATAGCCAAAACAGGCTAACGCAATGACTATTCTGACTGCCGACGAAGCTGCACGCGCCCTGCGCACGACCAATACCGACCCGGCCATGCTGGATTTGTTGCCCCAAGTGGACGCTTATATTCGACAAGCCACCGGGCGTGATTGGTCTGCCGACTCGACGGTTGAGCCTACGGCCAAGAGCGCCGCGATGATGCTTCTTGTTATGTGGCACGAAGATCCTGCCATGATTGGCTCGGAGAACGCTGCTGCTTTTGGCGTATGCGCGGCTTTGACGCAATTGGAGGCGCAGGCATCCTCAATAACGTTCACAGGCGCGTCTGGCAGTGGGTATTGTGCGCTGCCAGGCGCGCAGGTTGGCGACCTGGTGGCTGGACTGGTAGAAATTGCGCCAACGCCAGGCGATGCAAAAAGCCTGTTTGAGTCTGTAATCACCTATAAAGATTCGATCCGGCAGATCAGCGACAGCGATTTGTCGCAAAAAACCTATCGGGTGCGTTTTTCGTCTGCGGTGAATCCATGAGATTAAACGACAAGGTAACCAACCCGGGCGAGCTGCGCACGCCTATCAAGCTTGGCCAACCGTCGCTGATCACTCAACCTGGTGGATTTCAGCGCAAAGCGTACACCGCAGTCGCGGACCGGCTGGCCAAGTGGACCAACGTATACGGCGCAGAGGCATGGACGGCTGAATCTGTGCAAGCGACCGACCCGGCAACGGTACTGATCCGCTATCACGCATCGATTGATTCAACCTGGGGCGTCCAAAAAAACGGGCAGTGGTACGACATCGTTGCCCTGGACGATATCCTCGATCGGCATGAATATATCGAGATGAAAGTCAAGAGGATGGTGGGCGGATGACAACCCGGGTCAGTATGAGCCTGAATGGTCTCGATGTGTATCTGGAAAAAATCGCGCAAGCCGGCGGAAATGTAGATGACGCCGCGGCGAATGCGGTTGTCGCCGGCGGTGACGTGCTGCTCGATGGGATGCTGAAGCGTGTGCCGGTTTTGACCGGGCATCTGGCAGATACGCTGAAACGGACAGATCCAGTGCACGACGGGAATCTGGTTTTTGTCGAAGTCGGAATGCCGCGTGATGCGCCGGCGGACGTCGCTCGTTATGGCAATGTCCAGGAATATGGTTCGGCATCAATGGCGGCGCAGCCCTACATACGTCCAACCATCGACGAAGATGCAGGCAAGGCCCGCCGGGCGCAGCGGAAATCATTGGAGCAGGATGGCGTCCTATGAATGACCCGTATGAGATGACCGCCAGCGCCATGGCCACGCTGGGTATCCCCTTCGCCGCTGACGTTAACCGGGCAACCCTGGGCACGCCCCTGCCAGACCTTTTTGTTGTGTTTAAGCGCGTTTCATCGGTTGCCCAGGATTTTTTCGACGATACCGAAAAGGAACGCTTTGTGCGTATGCAATTATCCATTTTCAGCCGCTCCGGGTTGGTGGGCCTGCCCGATACAGACGCGGCCATGAAGGCCCAAGGTTTTGTTTTCTCGCGCGAAGTCGAGCTGCCCTACACGGACTCTTCTGGTCATTTTGGCCTGGCGCGCGATTACACCATTTTGCTCGATCTGTAAAAGGAGAGTGTTTTATGCCCAATCAAAATGAGTACAAGCAACGAGTCGGGATCGACAGCCTGTATTACGCCCTCGTGACTAAGGACGACGCCGATGGCTATGTGACCGGCGCGCCGGTATACCTGGCCCCGGTCGCATCGCTGAAACAGAGTCCAAAAACGGATAGTCAGGTGCAATATTTCGATGATGCCCCGTTCGAAGAGATCGACGCCGAGGGCGCAACAGACCTGGAATTCGAAATCTCGTCCCTGCCATCTGTACAATATGCCGAATTGCTCGGAAATGAATTCGACGCGGTCGGCGGACGGGTGTACGACGATGCAAATCCATCGCAGGCACCTTATTTTGCGCTGGGCTTTCGCTCGAAAAAATCAAACGGCTCCTATCGCTACTATTGGTTTAATAAGGTGCGCCTGAGTCGTCCCAGCGAGGAATTTTCTACCCAGGCGGACAAAGCCGACCCCAAAAAGACCATGCTCAAAGCGACGGCGCTCAAAAGCATCTACAAGTTTCTCTATCCGAGCGGCAAGGCCAAGGGCTGCAAACGCGTTTTCGGGGATGAAGACACGCCCAACTTCGACGGCGGAGATTGGTTCGCCGCGGTCCAGACGCCTGCATCCGCTTCGCCAAGCGCCCTGGCCTGCTCACCCAACCCGGCTGACGCTGCCACCGGCGTGGCGATCAGCGCCAACATCATTTTGACTTTCAGCAACCGCATCCGCAGCGGCAACACTGGCATCCTACTGACCAGCGCCGCCGGCGTTCCGGTCGACGCGGCCTACAGTTGGAATGCGACCGGGACGATCCTGACCATCAACCCCGTCAGCGACCTGGGCGCGGCTGCCGATTACCTGGTGACCCTGGCCGGCGTAACCGACATCTACGGCCAGATCCTGGCCAATACGGTCTACAGATTCACCACCGCCTAACACCATTTACGGGCGAGCCGGAATCAACCCCTGCTCGCCCGTTGGAGAGTCTATGCCAACGCCTATCAAGATTACGTTGTATAACCCGAAGACCCAGGAAATCATCGCCGAATATAGCCAGTCGATCATCACGTTCGAGATGCTGGTCAAAGCCAGCCAGCTTAAGGAGCTATTGGATAATCCTCCCGAGCAAGAGCGCAAGTGGTGGTGGATATGGCATCCCTGGATGAAACGGCCAGAGTCGGAAGAGCAAAAGCAAGTCGCCGCGCTGACCGAGCTGGTCGCAGAATTTTTTGGACATCAGTTTACGGCTGAGCAGCTGCGCGTTGGATCTGACGTTAGCGAGGTCGTTGCTGTGCTACGGGCAATTATTGCGCGAGCGGGCAGCATCAACATGGGAAACCCTACGCAGCCGCCCCGACTGAGGCCGAAGAAGGGGCGGTAAGCAATTCCAACGAATTACTCGATATCCAATGTTTCCTGGTGGACCGTTTCCACTGGACTGTGGATGAAATTTTTCAAATGGATATCGAGCGTTTATTACCCTTTATTGGTTACTACCCATATTGGCGGCGGCGCACCGAAAGCCATGAGACGCCAATTGAACGACATGCCTACTGTGACGAGGTCAACTGGCTATGAGCGAGAACCAATTAAATGCCAAGATTACAGCGGATACAACTGACTTCAAGGCGAATATAGCCGTTCTCAACCGTGAGATACGAGTGATCGAGAGCGGTTTTCGCGCATCTGCCGCCGCTCTGGGGGATTGGGCCAACGATGCCACTGGCCTCGAGCAGCGCATCAGCACGCTCAACAGAACCATTGACCTGCAAGGTCAAAAGGTAGAAAATCTGCGCGCCGAATATCAGCGCATCAAAGAAATAAAAGGCGAAAACAGCCGGGCGGCGCAGGATTTGGAAATTAGGCTCAACCGCGAAACCGAAACGCTCAATAAAATGTCCAGGGAACTGGGCGAAACCGAGCAAAGCCTGAACGCTTTGCAAAGCGGATCGGACGAAGCCGCGGAATCTGTCGAAGACCTGGGAGAGTCGTCTGAAGGCGCTACAGGCGGCCTTAAAACGTTAGGGTCTGTCGCCAGTGTGACCTGGCGGGCGTTGCAAGTAGGGATTGGAACGCTAATCGGACTGGCAGGCGGTGTGGCTGCGCTGACAGGTTTGCTCGGAGGCCTGATTTTTTCGACCGCGGCGGAATCAGCCGAATTGGTCGATATGGCGGCAAAGACCGGCATTTCAACGACGCGTTTGCAAGAACTGGCCTATGTGGGCGATCAGGTCGGCACATCGTCAGATACGATTACCGGCTCCCTGGCGCGCTTGATTCGCAGTATGTCTGACGCGCAAGGACAGTATGCATCTTACAACGAGGCCCAGGCCGAGGCCGCAGCTAATGGCAAAAAATTCGACGGTCAACTAGGGGATAAAGCAGCCGCTTTTGAGCGGTTAGGCGTGCGGGTTACAGACGCGGCAGGCAACCTGCGCGCATCCGAGGCAGTATTTGCGGAGCTGATCACTGCGTTGGGCGGCGTAGAAAACGCATCCGAGCGGGATGCGCTGGCTATGTCGATTTTTGGCAAAAGCGCACTGGAACTCAACCCGTTGATAAAGGCGGGTAGCGAGGAGATGGCGCGTTTGGCAGATGAAGCTCACGAAGTCGGCGCGGTTATGTCCGATGAGGAAGTAGCCGCCTTCGAAGCCTTCGACGATACCATGGCTTCGCTCAAAGCCGGGTTGCAAGGAACGCTTGGCACCCTGGCCGGAGCATTCCTGCCGGGTTTCCAGGATTTTTTTTATCAGGCAGGCGGCTACCTGAAGGAATTCGCGGGAATCGTCAAAGAGTCTGATGGCGATTTTGGTCAAATGTCGACCGGTATCACCAGCCTGCTGCAAAAAATCATCACCGATCTGGCGGCCCAGGGTCCGCAATATTTGCAAAGCGGCCTGACCATTCTGACCGGTATCCTGGATGCAATCATCCAGAGCTTGCCGGGAATGCTGCCGGTGGCCATGCAGATGATCCAGGCCCTCATCAATTTTCTTATCGCCAGCATGCCGGAGTTGATGGACGCCGGCGTGCAAATTTTGTTGATGCTCATTACCGGGATTGTGACTGGATTGCCAGGTTTGGTCGAGGCGGCCTTGAAAATATTGCGGACCCTGGTGCAGGGACTGGCCCAAGCCATGCCGGCGCTTATTCCGATGGTCGCGGCTATCATCCCGCAAATCATCCTGATTCTGCTCGGAAATCTGCCGTTGCTCATTGAAGCGGCGCTACAGCTCATCCTGGCTCTGGCGCAGGGATTGATAGCGGCGCTGCCCATTCTGATACCTGCCGTTCCGGTCATCATTCAGGCCATTTATGACGTGCTTATCCAGTCGCTGCCGATGATTGGCGCGGCGGCAGGTGAATTGATTGCGGTGCTGGTGATGGGAATCATCGCAGCGCTTCCGGGTGTATTGGATGCCTCATTGAAAATCATTCAAACGCTCTATAACGCGCTTGGCCCGCGCGCGACCCTGACCTTGTTGCTCGAAATTGGTAAGGGGATCGTCAATGGAATCTGGAAGGGGATTCAGGGGCAAAAAGACGTATTCATGGCGCAAATCAAAGGTTTCTTTGCCGGGCTGGTCAACACGGTCAAAGATTCGCTCGGTATTAAATCGCCTTCGCAATTATTTGCCGACGAGGTCGGGAAGCAAATTCCGGCGGGAATCGGGATGGGAATAAACGCAGGTCTGCCCAACTTAGAGCGCGAGATGAATCAAGTTGTGCAAAGTTTGGGGCAATCTGTAGATATTCAGGCCAATCTGCGCGGGGTTGGGTCGGGTGGGGCACTAGCCCCGGCCTACGCGGCTGGAGCTGGATCCATCAGAATTGGAGACATTATCGTTGATGCGCGAGGAGCGACCGACCCGCGCGCAGTGGGCCAAGCGGTTGGAGAATCGGTCATCGGTAAATTGCGTTCCGCAGGAGTTATCTGATGTACAGATTGGTTCGCTTCGCAGAGATTAACCTGGAGCAATATAACCAGGTTGACGATGTCGGCTCAGGTCAGACGCCGACTCACTATATCATCCTGCCCGACGGCGGGGCTATCGACGGTTTCGGCGCGCTGCAAAAGCACCCGGGCGTGATCGAGCGCGTCAAAACGATGCGCTTGAGCGTTTCCACAGAAACGGCGCTGGCGCAGGCGTATTTTCGCCTGTTGGAGCTGCGCGGGCGGCGGGAGCGGCTATATCGCCGCTTGCCAGACAATTCGGAGCATTGGCAATTGGCGCGGCTGATCAGCGTGGCGGCCAAGCGCAGCTATGAGATGGCGAAATTCAAGAATATCCAGGATGTCGAGCTGCGCTTCGTGAGCGGAGAAATGATCTGGCATGGAAATTGGGCCGGGACGCGCTGGTTTTTGAATGACGCCAAATTCCTGAACGATGGGCTAGATTTCAACGGCGCGCCCATACCGCTGACGGAAGGGCTAAATAATTTTGTTGAGATTGTTGGCAGCGATGATGCCGGGCGCGCGCCAGTGCGCGCGTTGAAAATCATAGTGACAGCCGGCAGCGCAATTATCAGCAGAGTTGATATTGCCCGGGCCGGCGGTGAAATTATCACGTACGCGACAGACATTCAACCAGGCAGCTCGTTGATAATTGATACCGGAACATTTCAGGTCACGCTGGACGGCGCGGATGCGTACAACGCTGCCTTTCAGGTTACACCGGTGGCCGATCTCGGTTCATGGTTCTGCCTGCTGCCAGGAGAGAATCAAATCATTGTCAACCTGGTCGGCGGCAGCGGTACGTTCGACCTGGACTATTACGAGGCATGGTACTGAAATGGAAATCCGCAATTTTTGGGTTGACCTGTACAACAGCGCTACAGGCGCGCGAGTCGGAGGCGGCCCATTGCACGTTTTGAATTTTTCACAAACGTGGAAGCTCTCGGCCTGCGGTGAGTTCTCTTTTGATTTGAGCGGCGCGGATGCGAATAGCGGCGCGCTGGCCGAGAAGTTGGAGGCTCATTGCTGCTATATCAATGCTGTCGGCGCAGTCGAGGAATTTGGCAGCGGCGTCATCGACAAAATCACCAAATTCGTCGAGGAAGGGCGTTTGATGTATCGCGTCTCCGGCAACGACCTGGGACGACAGCTCTCCTATCGCTCGGTTGGAACGCTAAGCCTGGCGGGGCCAGGCGGGAGCGGTGTGCTGGATGGGCATATACAGGTGATGGGTTTCGCCCCACCCGGCTGGTCAATTGCCGGCGCGTTGGAGACGCGGACTCCAGTCTATCTTGGCTACGACGGCGAAAACGTTCTTCAGGCGCTGGCGCGGATATCTGCACGCCTGGGTGAACATTGGAGCGTGTCTCCTGCTGGCAAAATCGTGGCCTGGCTTGGCCCGGCAAGCGCGTTCTTGCCTTCCGGCGCGCGCGCCATCCGGCAGGTATTTGACCCGGTGGGCGTAGAGCAGGCCAGCGAGATTTGTATCATCGCATCGGTTGAGGAAGAGAGCGTTACAGCCGATTTGGTCACACGGATTATCCCGCGCGGTTCTGGAAATGGCAGCGCTGTCGTCACCTTGTCGGCGGCCACGGAGACGCCCCCGGCGGGATTTACGCTGAACGCAGCGGGGAACTATCTGGTGGCGGATGACGCCGAAGCACAGTACGGACGCATCGAGAGAGTTATTGACTTTAAAGAGATCGGCCCGCTTAGCAACACGACGCCCGACATCCAATCGGCGGCTAATATGCTGCTCCAGGCATCAGTGCAATACCTGCGGCGCTACAGCGCCCCGCAAAAGGCCTGGCGTATTCGGCTGTCGCATACCGGCGTCATTTTGCGCGTAGGTACGACTTTACAGGTGATCTACGATGACGTACCAAACAGCCTGGACGGGATCTTCAATATCTTGGAGGTGCGCGCGCGCATTGACGAAAGCGGAATCTACACGTCTGATATCGTCGTTTCGTCCGCCGACCAGGAACCACTGTCTGATGCAGGCCTGATGGCGAACCAGGTAGCGGACGGGAAAGTGATGGCAGCCCACCAGCAGCTAGGCGTATCGAGCTATGCGCTTTCCTGGCGCGATGAGATGGACCGCGAACATGGCTCGTCCTTTAGATTTTGGCTGGGGGATGAATACACATCTATCCAACGGGCTACCTTTCGATTTCGCATCCAACCGTTGCGCAGCACGGTTAAAAGCGTTGGTGGAGGAAGCACATCAACATCAGCGGGGGGCGGTGGAGTAGTTACCAGCGCCAGTGGCGGCGGGCAGACGGCCAGAGGAGGAAGTCATTTGCATAATACCGAGGTACTAGGAGGAACTCCAGACGGGTCGATCGGATTCGTATCTAATGGGTCTTTTGTGGGGTTGGTTACATCAAATGCAGGCAATATTGGCAAAATCTTCCAGGTGGGCGTCAACGCTAACCACGAGCATGCCATTGCGGCACATTCTCATTCGGTCTCGATTCCTGCCCACTCGCACGATGTAGTCGCCAATGTCAGCATGGAATATGGCATTTTCGAGGAGAGCGCGGGAAACACCCTGGCGGTGGCCGACCTGGTCATTAAATTAAATGGAGGCGGCAACTTATCCGACCAAGTCGAATCGCTGGGCGGAGGCTGGTACGCGATTGAGCTTTTGGAAAATGGCCTGGTAGACGCCGTCTACCGCCCGACCCAGGAAAATAACGAAGTCATAATCACCACCGCCGTAGCAGAAAAAACGGCGCGGATTGAGGCTCAGCTCACACTGCGCGGCGTGGTGCAGGCTGTGAACTATACTTAGACAAAAGGAGAGAAAATGACAAACAATTATCATACTCCCCACTCGACCACAAAAAAAATTCCCGCAACAGGGGCGACTCTCAATGCTCCGCTGGGTGAGCTGGATGATGCGTTGACAACAGCCTATAACGATATCAGCACCCTGCAAA
>DYJM01000110.1 GCA_020723125.1 Acidithiobacillus ferrivorans | reverse complement strand
CAAAAATAGTCGATGTCCAACTGACTCACCCGCTGGCACCAATCACGTTTGGCTTCATTGGAAGGCATCCAGCGTTGATGAAAATATTGGGCGTGCGCAATGTGTGCATCGAATGCCTTTGGATCTCGGCGATCCACAAAGGCGGAGTGACCGGGAGGCAGCAGCGCCGCCCCGACATCGCCCGAAAAATAGACTTTGGCCTCCGGGTCATACACATGAAAGTTGGCTGAGGCATGCAGATAGTGTGCAGGAATAAAGAGCAGTTTTTTTCCGCCGATAAGCAGCTCACCGCCTTCATCGGGGATATCCATGAAATCGGCGTCCAAGGCCCCATAATGACGGATGAAACCGTCCCAGAGTTTGGGTATATGCCAACGGATTTTGGCATTACAGGCATTCCACAGGGGTAGACTGGAAGCAATGTCCGGATCCTGATGCGACACGAAGGCGGCCTCAATGGAGGAAGGAGGCACCGCGTCGATGACGGCGGCGAACACCTGCGGGAAAATTTCAAAGCCACCGGGATCCAACACGATCGTACTGCCGTTGGATTCCATCAGGTACACGTTCGAATCAATGACCCGATGCTCATCCTGATCGAAAAGTATCCACCAGCGGTGACTACCCTTTTTAAATACGGGTGCTGTTTTCATGATAGACGGCCTCCACGGTATGGCGATATTGGTTGATGGCTTGATTCACTTTTCCCAGGGCTGTTCCCATGTCCTGTGAAACCCGCGTTAACTGCCGGCTGGCAACCTGGGATAGCGCCGCTTCAATGCGGCCATTCACGACCACATACTCCTGATCGGCAATGCCTTCCTGCACGCGGCTCACCGCGTGGAGCAATTGCCCAAGCAAAGCGTGTGCTTCTGCCTCCCGGTCGGTGGTACTTTGTGCCCATTGTTGGCGCATGGCCGCCAAAGACGGGCAACAGGCTTCCTGCGCTGAGGCCATCTGCTTCACATAGACGTTGCCCATGCGCGTATACTCGAGAATGCGCATCTGGGTTTGAATCAAGGGGCTGACCAGTGCCTGCATGGCCTCGGCCGCGTCTTTGAGGAAGGCGGCGCGTTCGCGGAATGCCTGCGCCACGACCCCATAGCCTGCCAGTGCATTCCCCTGACGTTTGACGAGCACCAGAGCATTGAGTGCCATCCGGTCAATTTCCCGAAGCGCTTTAGCCAGGGTTTGATTGAGCGCATGTGAGGCATCTACCAGGTCCATGAGTCGTTCCATGTCCATCAGGCCACCTCCTGTCCGAACAGGCTGGCTACGACTGGTTTTGAGCGTGTAGGGCTGCGGGCCGGTGCGGACTGATCGAGACTGCGCCGCATCAAGGTCCCAACATCAAGAATCAATACCACATTCCCTTTGCCGGAAATCGTAGCTCCCTGGTACCAGTTTTGATCGGGCATGAAATCTACGGGCTTGACGACGGAATCTTCATTGCCCAGCACTTCGGAAACCACCAGTAGACCGCGCTCGGTCAGGATGCCATCCGTCGGCTCATTCTCGAGGTGCAGGGATTCCCCATGTAAAATGCTACCCAGATCCAGTAACGGCACTACCTGCTGGTTACCGACCTGATAAATGGTCTGTCCCTGGGTTTGGTGGATATGTGCCGGATCCACATCCAGGAGGCTTTCCACCGCAGAAATGGGCAACGCATAGATTTCCCGCCGTAAACGCAGATACAGCACAGGGAGCACCGCGAGCGTCAGTGGAAACTCCATGGCGACGGTCGTCCCGCGTCCCGGTTCGGTCTGAACGTCCAGGCGCCCCCGCAACTGGTGAGTGGTTTCCTTGACGACATCCATTCCCACGCCGCGCCCCGAGAATTCGGTGACGGTATCGTTCGTCGAGAATCCCGGCCTGAAAATCAGATCAATTGCCTCCGAATCGGATAATCTGGCCGCCTGTTCCGGGGTGATGAGCGCTTTTTCGACGGCCTTGCGGACCACCTTTTGCCGGTCAATACCCTGGCCATCATCCGAAACCTCGATGCGTACCTTGTCGCCCAAATGCAGGGCGGCCACCCGTAAGGTGGCCGTTTCCGGCTTGCCCAGCATTTTCCGTTCCGCCGGGATTTCAATCCCATGATCCATACTGTTGCGCACCAGATGGACCAATGGTGCCGACAGCGCATCGACTACCTTTTTGTCAATTTCGACGTCTTCGCCTTCAATCACCAGATCGACCTGCTTGCCCAACTGGCGGGAGACATCGCGTACTACCCGGGGCAATTGCTGGAAAAGACGCTTACAGGGTTGCATGCGTAGCCGCATGACCGTGTCCTGCATGTCGTTGACGGTCAGGTCCATCTCCCGAACAATGCGTGCCATTTCTTCATCTTCCTGAGACAGGCCCTGCACCGCCGCCGCAAAACGGTTGCGCAACAACACCAGTTCTCCGACCTGGTTCATGACGGCATCCAGACGTGCCGATTCGACCCGCAGGGTGGATTCGGCGTTTTCTGCAGGATGTCCGACCGTGACGGGCTGGATGGCCTTTTTTGCAGCAGGAGGCTCCGCAACCGGAGCTTCAGAAGCGGTTTTGGCAGGGGATTCAGAGACGTCTGCCGATGCATTTGCTGTGTTCTTTTCGCCCGCTTGCAACTGGTCCAGACAAGGTTCGAACTCTTCTTCCGTGATGAGGTCGGATGCCCCTGCAGAACAAGCATGCTCGGCAGATGCCTCGGTTTCCTGCTGAAGAAAAATACCCGGTGAACCGTCTTTCTGCGGTTTTTGTTCGACATACAGAATGGCTGCGTCGCGATCTGCGCCCGGGTCTGCCCGCACCTCATCTGATGTGCTGTTTTGTGGTTGAGTGCTTGGCTGCGCGTGATCTTGCTCTACTTGCGCCGGTGGCGGGTCATCCGCCGCAGAAGAATAAGACCCGGATGCCATTGCCTGGATGGTTTTCCCCAGATCGGCAGGACCCGCTGAGGGATATTCCCCCTGACGTAATTCCTCCAGCATGCCTTGAATCACATCCAGCCCCTGCAGAACCACATCCGACATCTGGGAATTGAAACGCAGTTTTCCACTGCGCACCTTGTCCAGCAAATCCTCCAGATGATGGCACCATTCCACCATCTGCACGGCCTCCAGAAAACCGGCCCCACCCTTCAGCGTGTGAAATGCCCGAAACAGGGCGGCAATCGCCTGGGTGTCATCCGGATGATTCTCCAGAGACAACGCTTCTGTTTGGGCATTCTCCAGGAGCTCTGTAGCTTCCGGTAAAAAATCCTGCAGAATTTCCTTGTCCATGCTCATATCCCCAATTCCGCCAGTAATGCATCTACCTCGTCCTGTCCGATGCTTTGTTCCGCACCCGTTTGCGGGGCCTGCGCGCCCGCTGCGGTGACAGTGTTCTCTTCCGCTTCTATGGGCTGTATTCCCAGGCTTTCCTGAAGCTGACGGAGCGCCAGGCTGATCCGGTTGTCTACGGCCTGTAGCAGGCGCAGTGCTTTCTTCAGGCGTTGCCCGGCGAGATCCTGACCCTGCTGGGAATCCAGGATAGTCGCCAGCGCCGATTTGATGGCGGCGATATCGCCATCGATGAAACCTTGTTGGGTGTGCTCTATGCGGTGAATGGCCGCCTGCGCGTTGTCTACCGCTTCCAACGTACACAGGGTTTGCGTTTCTGACAGGGTCAAGGCTTCTTCAATGGGATTGTAGGCCCCGGGTAGCAGTTCTTTCCCTGCTCCGGCAATGCGCTTGAGGCCTTCATGCAATAAAAGATCCGCCTCGACCAATAACTGCAGGCCTTCCGATTTGGTGCCTCTGGCAGGTGCGGTGTTGGCGCTGTCTGGAGGGCTGTCTTGGGGGGCATCCGGCAACGCTGGGGTGTTTATGGATTGGGTGTCTGGCGATATGCCGTCTATAGGAGTGGTCTCTGGGGATTGTGTGGAAATCATTGGGCACCTTCCAGGCGTTTGAAGATGGTTTCAAGTTTTTCTTTCAGGACCACGGGTGTGAAGGGTTTGACGATATAGCCATTCACACCGGCCTGTGCGGCTTCGAGAATGTTTTCCCGCTTGGCTTCGGCTGTGACCATGAGAACCGGTAGCGTGCGTAATTGCGGGTCCGAGCGGATAGCGCGTAACAGGTCAATTCCCTGCATGTTGGGCATGTTCCAGTCGGTTACCACGAATCCGAAGCCGCCTTTTTTGAGGATGCTGAGCGCTTGATGCCCGTCCTCGGCCTCCTCAATGTCGGTGATGCCCAATTCGCGCAACTGGTTGCGGACAATCCGGCGCATCGTCGCAAAATCGTCCACAACGAGGTATTTCAGATGCGTATCTATGGACAAGGTTCCTCCAAATACATATAAACCTAACAAAATGATTTTATACTTATTTCTCTCGCAGGCATTCCGGCATCATGGCACCGCCAGCATCCCCATCCTGCATGATTCACCTTACATGGGTTGCGTACGGCACATTCTGAGATAAACTTGAGGCTGCAGGTGTTAAGATATGGAACGGAGACGTTTCCTCCACGGCTTATCCGTCCCTGCCGCTGCAAAAAAGGCGGCATGACGATGACAGCGAATGTTGATTTCCTGAGTATTGCATTAAGCAAGACCCGCACTGATGTGCTCCGCCAGGCGCATGACCGCTGCACCGGCAACGCCAATAATGGTTTCGTCGGCGACGGTTTCGCCCGTCTGAAAAAGGACCGTACCTTCATTGGCAATCAGCGATACGCCCTGTATGTCCGGGGTGAGGGCGATCAATTGCGCATACAGATCTTCAAACTGTTGCAGATTCACAGGACACCTCCTCATTGGGTGGGGTTAGGGATGGGAAATCGAAAGTCCTCCTGACTGAGCAGATCCGGCCCGGATTCC
>DYJM01000018.1 GCA_020723125.1 Acidithiobacillus ferrivorans | reverse complement strand
TAGCCGTGCATTACGCTTGTGTCAATCACATAACACGTTTTTGTGCGGTGTCGCCACCGACACCACAACACGGCATTTCAATCACGGAAATCGGATACCCTAAAAATCATCCTGATGATGTTTCTGAACGTTGCAGATATGGGCCTTGGACTGGCCGCAGGATTTGCAGGCTTTGTCGATGCCATTGTGGGTGGAGGAGGACTGATCCTGCTGCCGGCTCTTTTTGCAACCTTTCCCCAGGCCGCACCGGCGACGCTGCTCGGTACCAACAAGGCGGGCGCCATCTGGGGTACTGGGGCTGCCTTCCTGTCTTATGTCCGGCGCGTGCGCATCCCCTGGAAAACCGTTATCCCGACTGCCCTGGCGTCTTTGACGGGGTCATTGATCGGGGCGGATATGCTCTGGCATCTCGCTCTGTTTCTGGCCATGTGCAACATGCTGGGCAGTCTCATGGGTACCCGCATGGCAATGACGCATGGGACTACTTTTGTACGCCGCCTGTTCATTGTTGTTGTGCTGCTCCTGATTGCGAGAACGGCCTGGGAGGCCTTTGGCGGGGAGTAGAACCATTTAGCCTCCCTCCATTGCTCACCCCCGTTTCTGCGCATCGTTCTGATGAAGACGAACAACCGCCCCCGCCTTACCAATGGCACTCAGCACAGACTGCAAGGCGGCTTCGGTGGTGTCTTCACCAAAAGATACTGCTGAAGCGGTTCCAGCGGATTCCACACTGACCCGGGCGCAGGCCATGGCGCGGGCACCAGTCCCGGCTCCCAGGGCGTGCTGATCAAATTGCTCCACTTCGGCGTAAATCCCAGCACCCTGAATCAAGGCATCTACCAGCGCCCCTACGGCCCCACTTCCCTTCCCTTGCAAAATGCGGGGATGCGCCTCTGTGCCCATGACCACCGAGGCAATGACCTTTTCGCCTTCACGCTGCAAGCGGTAGCGTTGCATCTGCCAGTCGCCATTGTGCTGCACGAAATGACTTTCAAACAAGGCATATATCTGCTTCGCCGTGATCTCACCTGCTTGCTCTTCAGTCGCTTTCTGGACAACGGCACTGAACTCCTGAGCCAACCAGCGCGGCAGGGAAATACCATAATCCCTTTCCAATACATGGCTGACCCCGCCCTTACCAGATTGACTGTTGATGCGTACCACCGCTTCATAGCTGCGGCCCAAATCGGCAGGGTCGATGGGCAGATAAGGCACCTCCCAAACAGCCTCATCCTGTCCCTGGCGACGATTGATGCCCTTGCGAATGGCATCCTGATGACTGCCGGAAAATGCGGTATAGACCAGTTCACCAAACCAGGGATGGCGGGGAGAAACCGCCATTCCCGTACAACGGGTGTAAATTTCGCTGATGGCCTCCCCCATGGACAAATCCAGCCTCGGATCAAGCCCTTGAGAATACAAATTCATAGCCATGGTGAGAATGTCCATATTCCCGGTACGTTCACCATTCCCGAAGAGGGTCCCCTCAACCCGGTCAGCACCCGCCAACACCGCCAATTCTGCGGCAGCCACCGCACAACCCCGATCATTGTGGGTATGCACACTGATTTTAACGTGCTCCCGTCCCCGCAAATGGTCGCAAAACCATTCAATCTGATCTGCAAACACGTTGGGCATGGCGGATTCGACTGTAGCCGGCAAATTCAAAATAACCGGCTGACCCTCTTCAGGATGCCAGACGGACATCACGGCTTCGCAGATTTCAACGGCATAATCCAATTCCGTATTGCTGAAACTTTCGGGGGAATACTGAAAAGTCCACTGGGTTTCCGGGAACTGGGCCGCTCCGGCTTTTACCCACTCGGCACCGCGCACGGCAATAGCCTTGACGCCCTCTTTATCCAGACCAAACACCTGTTCACGCTGCGCCGGACTGGTCGAGTTGTATACATGCACAATGGCGCGCTGCACACCTTGCAGAGCCGCATAAGTACGCTCAACCAGATTTTCTCGGGCCTGGGTCAAAACCTGGATGGTTACATCCTCAGGAATCCGTTTTTCCTCAATGATTTTGCGCACAAAGTCAAAGTCGGGCTGCGAGGCGGCGGGAAAACCCACTTCGATTTCCTTGAACCCCATCCGTAACAGCAAATCGAACATTTCCATTTTCTGGGCCACACTCATGGGCGACACCAAGGCCTGATTGCCATCGCGCAAATCCACGCTGGCCCAGGTGGGTGCATGATGCATGCGCCGGTTGGGCCAACGACGATCCGGCTTGTGAACCGCCGGGAAAGCCCGATAACGACGATGATTAAAGTGGTTCATGATGATTCTCCTGCCTGCTCAAGACGATGGGAGAACTATACGCGGCATTATCCGGCAGGTGCTTGCGAATTTTGACTTTACTGCCGACGATTGCGCATTATTATTGCTAGAATTGTCATTTTTTAGATCGAATATTGTGCCATGAAAAATGGAGAACCCAAAATGCCCCTGGACCGGTATGATCGCCGCATCCTTGAAGCCTTACAAAAGGATTCCAGCCTGAGCAATCAGCGCCTCGCTGAAAAAATTGGCCTGTCCCCTTCTCCCTGTCTGCGCCGGGTTCAGGCACTGGAAGAAGCGGGCATCATTCGCAAACAGGTGGCCTTGTTACAGCCGGAAAAAGTCGGGTTGGAACTCATGGTCCTGATGCACATCAGCATGGACCGCCATACCCCCGAACGTTTTGAGCATTTTGAAGCAGAGATTAAAAAATCCGACGAAGTTCTGGAATGCTATCTGATCACCGGGCACGATGCTGATTATCAGTTGAAAGTGGTCCTGCGCGACATGGCTCACTTTCAGGATTTTTTACTGAATCGCCTGACCAGAATCGAAGGCGTTACTGGCGTGCATTCCAGCTTTGTGTTGCGGAAAATGATCGATAAAACCGAATTTCCGATTTATTGAGCAGATTTCTTTACCGTTCCTCTGAAATTTGGATTTCATGACGCCATCGACATTTTAAACTGCGGAATCGAGCAGGAATTGGGCACGACGGGCCACATCAGCGGCTTCACTTCGCGCAGCGATCTTCCACCAATGAATCGCCTTATCAATATCACGCGATACACCCCATCCGTGCGCATAAGCATTGCCCATCATGAGTTCTGCCTGCGGATAAAGATTGTCAGCACTCTTGCGCCACCAATAGGCAGCTTCACTTAAATTTTGAGGAACACCATCACCCGTTGCATACGCCAGCCCCAGGCGATACTGATCTGGACCATAACCATGCTTGGCACCAGCACGCCAGTTGGCCAGTGTCTGCGCCGTCACCGAACTACTTGATAAGGCAGAAGTAGTATCGGGACTTGCTACTGCGCCAATAGGTATCAACATCAATCCACACATAAAAACAAACTGCTTGCCAAGTATATTGATCATTTTATGGACTCCTCGAATCAGTAGTTTCGGCTGAAAAACGCTTAGTTAGCTCTAAACAGTTGGAGTATGGACCATTAGCTTGGTCGTTTGGTTTCATCGGCAAGACGGATACCTGAAGCTATCAGGGACGCAGAGGCCCCAGAATAGTTTGAATATATGGTATTACCATTTTGGAATAACGCGTAACCGTTCACCAGATTCCTGGTGCTTTGAATGTCTTTAAGCCAAGTCTGCTGACTGACACTCCAGTAGCCTGGGCTATCCGGCATTGCAAGTCCGGCTATAATGGCCACATCGGGGAGCTGTTTGCGTATGGCAGCGGAGAAAAAACGAACAACATGCGCGTATTCGGTCGGTCTATTTTCATAAGATGCCACGCGAAGAATGATACCATTTCCCTGAGCAGAAATTTTTAGCAGTTTTGATAACGCTGGGGGAACTTGTGCCTCGTTTCTTTTTTCTGAAACAAGTCCGCTTCCATGTAAGCCCAGAACCCTTAAGGATGGGGCTAAAATCGCATATTTGGCGTGCGCAAATGCCAATTTACCGAAAAGCCGAGCCAAACTGACCGGATGATGCCATTGTCCTTCAGGGCTCTCTTCGCCAAGGCTCAAAATCCAATTGTTCGGCTGAGCATGTGCCAAGGCGGAGAAGGCGTTTATATTGCTGCTCCAGTAGGCCCGATCATCAGGATTTGATGTGATTTCCGCTTTGGATTGATAACAGGGATTGGTTCCCTTCACCAATATAAAATGATTATTATTACCATTCAGAAGGGATGAAGAGCCCAGTGCTGGCAAAATATGTAACCATAAACTCATCGGTATCAACCATAACATTGTCAACTTCTCCTAATATTTGAAATTCAGGCCTATCATCGTCAGTTACCTGGCTACAAACGATAAGCTCCAGACCATCCTATACACCGTCATTACCTGTCAATAACGGAACTCTGCGGCAGCAGTGCGAGTCTAGACAGTATACATGATTCGGGTTTCAGGAATAATCATCGATAGGATAATGCAAACGCTGCTATTTTTATTCACACCTAAAAAGGCCAGGTGAATGATCAGACCAGGATTCCACCTGCTTCCTTTGTATTTTTCTGCACTAAAAATATTTGCAGTTTCACTAGCTATACTTATATTCTACTTTTTGCCATCACTATGGTATAGAATGGCTAAAAAAAGAAACAGATACAAGTTGTACATTTTTAATTTTCTATTTGGATGGAGCGTCATTGGCTGGTGGTGGTGCTGGGAATTAACCGCATCGAGAAGGTCCTTCCATAGTGGTCCTTCTTTCAAAAGAGCTTTCCTACGTAGCTTGTTCAGCATAGTGATCGTTTGTGGCGGAATAATCATAACCGCCATCATTAAACTCAATTTGCAACCAAAGGCCATGGATGATACGCAAATCACTGTTATCAAACCTGCATGGAACATAGATAATGTAAAATCAAAACAACATGGTATCTCTCATGAAGATGTGTAGATGCTTTATGATGGTATAGATAGCGGTAAAATTGCATGATGATTTTTTGCCCTGGCAATTGTTGTTCAAATCATGAAAATCAGGCTCGATTGTCATTGAAATATCTCAGCCATTACAGGGGGTCGATATGCTACACTGGATTTTACACAGTCCGACGGGATTTACTCTTGTGTTAATGATAGGATTTATAATAATAATAGCCATCTATATCTTACCAGTATTATTGGCTTGGAGCTTGAAAAGTCCTTACTTCCTGGGCATCACCGCGCTGGATTTGCTGTTGGGCTGGACAATCATTGGCTGGATTGTCGCCTTGGTCTGGGCGCTGATCTCTGGAAATGGTGAATCATTTGATGAAGAAAAATCATAAAGAATTTGATCACCCCATTCTGTTTTTTATAACCGGGTTTGTGACATGCCAACGAAAGGATTGACGATTATTGCTGGAATCAAAAATCCGTTCAATATGCGTGTGGCCCTGATGACCAATCCAGAATGCCCAGAATGCCGCGAACAGAATTACCACGAGGCCTTTCAAAATACGCTTGAGCACAAAACTTACTCATCTCTTGCGATCTTTTGCAGACTGTTGCCACCAATAAACGGCTTTGTGCCTATTCGGCGGCACACCCTCACCGAAGTTATAGGCGAAGGCCAGATGAAAAGCCCCATTGGCATTCCCGGCATGGGCCGCCTTGCGAAACCAGGCATCTGCCTTTTGCCAGTTTTCCGGAACATTTTTACCATACAAGTAGGCCACACCTAAGGCGTTTTCTGCAGCAGGGTCTCCGGCATGCGCCCATTTTTCAAGCTCACGCAAAGGCATTCCCACCACAGATTCCGGCAGTTCCATCACATGTATTCGGAATACAGGTACTTCGTGTACCTGTAACTCACCGGCAATTGCTACACCGGAAAGCCCGCTGAGCCCAATGACCCCCAAAAGGGAAAAAATAAATTTGCGATATGATAATGGGTACATCACAACTTCCTGACATCTGAAAATGCCCCGTGACGTGGGGCTGAATCCGCCCAAAACAGCAACGAACTCCCGGCAGATGCCTGATTCCATGAGGTCTTTGGAGTATTCGCTGACATCATCTGCTGCTCGTGTTCAGACACCGCGAGCTGGTCTTTGGGGTGTGTCTGAGAACTCTTGATTAAATGGGCAACTTGGGATTTTCGGTTTTCTCCGGATGTTTCCAGCGTACCGACAGCGTCTCATGACCAGATAAAGGACCTGCCGGGACGGCCGTTGCAGGAGATTTATGCACCGGTGTCAGCCGCTCCGTTTCCGGCAAAAGTCCATGAATCATCATCACGGGTTCCGGAAAATTGAAGGCCGGGTTGATGAAAGGACCGAAAGAGACGCGCATAAGCTGATTCATTTGCGCGATCTGCTGATCCATTGCCACCTGCATGGAACGCATCTGCCACAAACTCTGATTGACCAGCGCTTGCGCCTGTACTGGAGAGAGAGGGCTGGCAGTCACCTGCAAATGTCCGGGAACACCCTGCGCCCCCCAGGTGACTGTTTGTACCCGGATGATGCCACCGGGAACGTGAATGGTCCTGCTCTGCGCAGAAACGGGAATCGAATGACCATCCACTGAAACATAGGCTGTCGCCGCATGAGCGAGAGGTAGAGCCATAGCCGCACTGAGAAGGGGTAAACTCGCCAAGGCAAGCCACCGGCGTTTCGAGAGAGGGTTTCTTTTCATGAACAATCCTCCTTGCTGCAAAAAACCCTGGGTCCAAAACAATCGAAGGGAAACTATCCCTGCCTAGAGAGACCGGGATTCCCATCGGAAAGTTCCCTGCCAGCCAGGGTCCAATTTGACGAGGCGATCATTGTTCAAGGTGTTGTCGGATGTCTTTTGCTGCAGAATCCCCTGGAATTTGGTGGTAAATTGGTGGTCTCATGTGGGTTGGGAACAGCGGACTACTGCGGAAGGCATTCTATGGATGTAATCAACAAATCGGTCATGGGCAGGCTGAGCGCCCAGGCCCAGGCATTTCAACATACCCAGCCTTACCCATGGATTCGCATTGATGACTTTCTTTATCCAGAGAAATTTGAGCAACTCTGCAAGGACCTTCCTGATCCCGTTCTTTTTGAATCACAAATGGGTTATAAAAGGGCGCACGGGCAGGCCAGCCATGATCGTCTTGCACTGCAGTATCGCCCAGCGCTGGAGAAAGTCCTGACGCCCAGTTGGAGGGATTTTATTCATGAATTACACAATGATGCGTACAAGAATTTCTGGCGCGAGATGCTCGGATTAACATCCAGGACACCCGTTATTCTGACCATGCATTGGCATTATGCGCCATCCGGCGCCTCCGTTTCGCCCCATACGGATGCCCGGCGCAAAATAGGTTCGCATATTTTCTATTTCAATACGCCAGACGACTGGGAAGAAGCCTGGGGTGGACAGACGCTGGTTCTGGATGATGGTGGCAAATGGTCACGTCATTCGGCTCCGGACTATAGCGATTTGCGCGAGGCCGGGGCTTCACAGGTACTGGGGAATCGCAGTTTTCTTTTTGCGCAAACCGATCATTCCTGGCATGCCGTCAAAGCCGTGCAGTGCCCGTCCGGTCATTTCCGCAAGGTTTTTATTGTCGTTGCCAACCGCCTCACCGCGCAGGTCATCTGGCGACGCATACGGGGCAAAGACGCCGACGGCTACCGTCTGGCTGGTGGCGTTCAAGAAAAACAACATGTTGATACAGATAGATGACGCATCTATTCGGCAAGGAGAAGTTCGTGCGCCCCTTTTGTGCTGCCCTGATTACGGACACTCAGGATTGGCACCTTCTTTTCAGTAGTGCCTTCGGGCTGGGCTGTTGCACTGAAGGTGAACATGCGGTTCATGAACAAGCAGGCAACTTCATCCACGCCGCCGTTTCGGGCAGATAATGCGCGAGTCCCTCCAATACTCCCGCGCTGTAGTTCCCGTTCATGCCCAGAAATCCTCCATGGGCAATATAAAGGGTGTCCGCCAGATCCGACGCTGCAGCCATGCGCATTGCCTCTTCCTGGACCTCCTGATGGGCGTTGGCTACCAGCACGGAGTGAATATGGCTGCCTAACACCTCCAGATCGTTACCCGAATCACCGGCAAAAACCGTGCGCTCCTGGGGATACGCGCACTGTTGGCCGAGAAATTCTATGGCATGGAGCTTGCTGGCGCTGCTGGGCAGAATATCCAACAAACCCGTATCGGTCATTTCATCGAAAGACCAGACCAATCGCGCATTAACCCCGATGCCCCAAAGGCGGCGGAGCAGTTCCGCCTCGAGGATGTCGCGATTAATACCCATATCCACCTGGTAACTGACTTTGAATATCCCCTGCTGTTCAGCTGGTTGCAAGGTGATGGCGGAAATATCGGCAAGTTCTGTAGTAATATCCTGATGCGTCATTCCTCCCCAGTCGGGACCAATTTCCGCAGACCAATGATCCCAATGACGCCAATGTCCTTCTTCGCGGGTGTAAATGCTTGTACCGACATCACCGATGATAAAATCGGGAACAGGTAGTTGCCATTGCTCAATGGCTTCGGTAACCAGTTGCAGATGGCGGCCGCTTACCAACGCCAGGTGTACAGCAGGATGGGCGCAAAGCTCCCGAAACAAAGGACGGGCCTGTGCGGATTCGGTCTGGCTGCCGTTAGGTATCAGGGTTCGATCCAGATCACAGCAGAGTAATACTGTCGGAATGTTTTCCTCTGTTGCGTTCATCATGCTTGTCTCCTGCTTCCTTTAAGACAGATCACCATTTCCCTTGCTCAGATCGCTGCGTCATTGCTCAGGAAATCATAATGCGTGATGGCCTCCATCACTCCTGGTAGCCCACTTGCCTGAGCTTGATAAATATCTTCATGTTGTGGCAGATCTTTTTCTCCGCCCACCTGGGCAGCCAGAATATTACCTCCCAGCAAGTCGAGATCCGCACGGGCACTACCGACGACCAGTACGTGATCGAGGGCGATGTCATGGCGATCCGCCACATAACGAATAGCGAACCCCAAGGAAGCACGCTGGGGTACAACCAGAAATTCCTGTGGATTGAGGGCCATCAAACGGCTGGGAATATCGCAGTTGTGAAGCTGATCATTCAGTGCGGCCAATCCCGCAAATTTGGCTTGGTCATGGATGAAACCATGCACGGCATAAAAACCCTGGCCGCTGCGGCCTACAATCTGCACGCCAGGGGTTTCGGCAAGCAGGTCGTAGACCCGATCGCCTTGCCAATCTACGCCAATATGGCGGCTCCAACCCTGATCGCGGGAGAGACTGGCACCATAATGAATCTGGGTCCCTCCACGGGTTATGAGAATATCAGGAACATTCATGCGGCGCTGCTTGAGCAGGGCCAACAATTCATGGAGAGGACGAAAACTGACCAAACCAAAGGCCATTTTTCGCCGCTGGCGATGCAGCAGGGCAAGCAGTTCTGCCTGTTGCTCCGGAATGGGTACTGGATCAAGCAACCGGGCACCCAGAAACAACAGCCGATCGGCAGTAATACGTTCGTCTGTCGGGATAATATCTTGTTGCTGAGGAACGGTGAGGGGCAATTCATCCAGAGCGCTCAGGTATTGGTCAACGTGGGTCTGCCAGGAATAATGGCGACGCACCCCGGCAATACCGTTCTTGGCATAGCTTTGCCAGATAGTCTTATCGCTCAGCATGCTGAGCAGCTTCTCGCCGATTTCTTCGGTATTCAGGGGATCAATCAGCACGCCGTTTTGACAATTGCCGATAATATCTTTGGGTCCCCCGTCTTCGGTCGCCAGGATCGGTAAGCCACAAGCCGCCGCCTCAATGAGTGTCAGACCAAATGGCTCGGTCAGGGCCGGATTGATAAAAACGCCCCCCAGGCCAGCCGCCCAGCGATAGAGATCAGGAACGTCATCAGGGCGATGGTAGCGGGGATAGGCGGCTCTTCCGTAAAGATCATAACGATCAATCAACAGCAGAATTTCCGTCAATACCCGCCGTGGACCGGCGGCCATGTCACGAATGTCTTCGCGTGTTCCGGCGACAATCACCAGATTGGCCTGCGCCTGCAAACCTGGATTTTGACCGTAGGCATGAATCAGACCGGCAATATTTTTACGTTCATCGGGACGGGACAGGGCAAGAATAGGTGGCTTTTGTGGTTCTCGTAAAAACCGGTGCAATTCTGTGCTGATGGGCGGCGGGGGTTGAGGGCCGGGTTCAAAGCGGGAAAGATTAACCCCTGGCGGAATCACCCGCATCCGCTCAGCATTAGCCCAATCATACATCCCGTATTGTCTATCGATCTCATCCTGGGTACTGGTGATGATCAGAGAGGCAGTAGCCAGGATCTCTTCCTCAACGCGGATACGCCGGGACAGGCGATATTTTTTCTCCAGGGTGCGCTCTGACTCTCCAGAGGCCAAAAGGCTTTGGCGCTTGCTGCGCCCGAGGGAATGTCCGGTATGCACCAGAGGCACACCGAGTTGTAAGGCCAGACGCATGCCCACATAGCCTGCGTCGGCGTAGTGAGAATGGATAAGACTCGGAGATTGCTGGCGCAGATACTCCATGGCGTGATCACTAAAGCCATCCAGATAGGGCCACAGGGATTCTTTGGGCAGGTATTCGTCAGGGCCGGCCGGAAAACGAATAATATGCGCCTTGGGAAGGTCAGGCAGGGTCTCGTCTTGCCGGGCGTAATCGGCAGCCACGTTAATATCCTGAATCCTCCGGGTAAGCAGATCGACCCTCCCGACCCGAGGATGCGCGGCAAGCGCGCGCAGCAGTTCGACGACATAGAGAATCTGACCGCCCGTATCCGCATCGCGGCCCAGTTCCAGATTCTGGCCGCGAATCAGTCCGTGAAGGCTGATAAGGACCAGATGGAGCTGGGTTGATTTCGGCTTGCTTTCCGGGCGATTGTCCATTATTTACCCCACATGCTTCCGTAACATATTGCCTATTCTTCCGCACTCTCCGTGGCTTCGTCCAGTGTTTCATCGAACCCCAGCCGCTCCAGAAGACCCGGCTCATCCAGGAAATAGCGTGCGAGCAGAAGTCCTGCAGCGCTCCACACCTGTCCGATATTGGCCCGACGACCTACCAGACGTCCCAGGCGTCCGTCGTAATATTCTGGCCAACGGTCGGCAAACAGGCGTGGCTCAACCATTTGCCAGGCCCGCTCTGCCAGATCCATGCGTCTCGCCTTGATGGTTGCCGCCACCAGTGGCCAGATCATGACCGGCCAATTGCCACCATTGTGGTAGGACCAGGGGATATTTTTGGGGTCAGACCCTGTGATCAGCCGCCATTCATCTCCCTCAACGGCGGGATAAACGAGTTTCATGGGGACTCGCCCAAGCAGATCGTTCCAGCGCTGCTCAATCAAGCTGGTCAACGCCTGTGCCTGAGCAGTCGTGGCCATGCCCGTAGCCAGCATCAACAGATTTCCCTGGGCGAAAAAACGAAAATCCATCCGTCCTGGCCCCAGATTTCCTACGAAAAAGCCGGCTCCGTCGGGAAGCCAGTCCTGCACCCAAAGAGGAATGGATTCGGGGTGAATATTGAATAGATTTTCAATATCCACCCCGAGCATTTCCGTTTCAAAGCGATAAATCCGGTTAAGCACATCCATATCCAGCCAGTAATACTGCTGTACATAAGAACGCAATACATTTCTGCGGCGCTGTGCCAAATCTACCAACCATTGACTGCCCTGCTCTGGAAGCAAAAGGGAAGCGCAGCGCAGGGTGGCATTAAACAGCGCCTGAATTTCGATGGGATGGCCATTGACGCCCATACGTCGATCAATCATGAAGGAGGCATCAGGAACCAGCAGGGTCGGAAAGACTTCAAAGCGGCTCTGCAAACACAGGCTCAGAATCATCCGCAACATGCGCTGGATTTCTGGGCTGCGGGCAAAATCCAGGTCCCCTGTATAGAGCACGTAGGCATGCAGGAGCATGGACCACCACATCATCGAGTCCACCGGAGCTACGCGGCCAATGGCCCGGTCGCCAAAATCCGCCATCACCTCCTCTTCTCCACGGTCATTACGCTGCACGCGAAACGAGGCAGGCATAACCCCGGGAGCAATCTGCTGACCTTCCAGTTCTTCCTGCTGACCTCTGAGCTGCATTATCAGATGCAGGAAGGAGCGGACGACGTCAGCCCGGTTTTCCAGCAGCAGAATCAATCCTACGGGGAAAAAATCCCGTACGAAGCAATCCGCATAATTTTCTGCAGGGGCCTTGGGGTCGACGCTGGCTGCCGTACCCACCAGTTGCCCTCCATAGAAGACACCAGCAGCCTCAATCAGTCGATAGGCATCATCCAGCGCCGGACTGACGCCATGGTACCGGGGTTTATTGAAACAAGGTTCATTCTCGGCCAAAGGCTTTTCTCCTCACCGTTGATACTGGGCCAGCGCCTTCGCATTGGCTTAAACAGATTATTCGCCCTGGGTCCAACGACTCATGAACGATTCATAAAAATCCATGGAATCCGGCGTCGCACCTTGCAGAGCGCAAACTGCAGCCGCCAATTCCCCACCCCGGCGCAGGCGTAATTCCGGGCTTTCCCCCCGCAGCAGACTCCATAACCAGGCGGCAGAAAAGGCATCGCCCGCTCCTACCGTATTCACCAGATTATTTACTGGTTCAGCAGCTGCCTCATAAAAGTCTTTATGATCCCAGTAGGCAGAGCCTTCATGTCCACAAGTCAGCAACACCGACTCCAATGAAAAATGGTCTGCAAAAACCCGCATCTTGTCGCGTAGCGCAGGCCCGGAACGTAACGAAAAAACGTCCAGCAAAGTTTCCAATTCATCGACATTACATTTCAGTATAGATGGATCGGTCAGTAACGGGGCAAGCGTGTCGGGCGTCCACCAGGGTGCCCGTAAATTGATATCGAGAAATCGCTTGTCACTGATGGATGCTAATTTTTGCAAGGTTTGTCGGGATGTACCGATTTCCCGCAAGGCAAGAGAACCGTGATAAAGCCAGGAAACAGGTTCAGGTAATTTTTCGGGGAATGGAATGCCGTCATAAGCCTGATGGGGTAGAATTTCGAAGCGATGGCCTTCTATCGGGTCAGCTAGCACCTCCACACGCCCGGTTGGCAAAGTCTTGCTGACTGCCACCCCTGACAAGGGCATCTGCCATTGCCGCATATGATCCAGGATATTCCTGCCATTGATGTCATCGCCCACCTGGCTGATAAAAATGGCGGGCACTCCCAAGCCGTGTAAATGACGCGCCACATTAAAGGGCGCGCCCCCAAGACGCTGGCTGTCGCCGAAGTCATCGACCAGACATTCGCCGAAAATCGCTCCAAAACGCTTAAAATCATGCATGCATCTCACCATATCGAAAGCATAGGTCACTGACAAGCAATCCCATTTTTTGGCGACATTGAACCTAAAAACGGC
Source organism: Acidithiobacillus ferrivorans (assembly GCA_020723125.1). Classification (GTDB taxonomy): domain Bacteria; phylum Pseudomonadota; class Gammaproteobacteria; order Acidithiobacillales; family Acidithiobacillaceae; genus Acidithiobacillus; species Acidithiobacillus ferrivorans_A. The sequence continues at coordinate 16,030 of DYJM01000018.1, read as the reverse complement.
AGGTGCCGTGGGTGCTTTGCCGCGACTTTTGTTTCGAGCCGTTGTTGTTCTTGGTGAAATCCTGCGCCCGTCAGGAGAGCTGTTTGAGCCCGCAGGGCGAGTTCTCTCCTGACAGCAGGATGAGCCCTAGAACAACAGGCGAGGAACAACGGAGCAAAAAGCACCCACGGCACCTGCCGTTTTTAGGTTGAACTATTTACCCAGATAGCCATCAATATTTTATATACCCATGATTTTTACGCCAATGTACTTTATCACTCAACGTGAGGGGTCTTGCCATGCCTGTAAAAACAACTGCCGAACAGCATCAACCCGGAAACCCGATATTTTCCAAGGAGCGCAGACGTCTGGCCCATGCACGCTTCGCCACTGTGCTGAAAATCCTGAATGAACCAAGGCGCTGGATATCGGTCTGGTTTCTGTCCTATGCCCTTCTGGGCGCCATTTCATCTGGCCTTCTCCCCATTCTTTTACCATTGATGATTGTTGGCTTGACCCATCATCTCAGTTGGGTCGCCTATGTAATGGGGGGATTTAATTTAGGACTCCTGAGTTCACCTCTCTGGGGTTTTCTGGCGGACAGCAAACAATGGCATCGCCCGCTTTTTTGGGCTGGTTTTTTGATGCTGATCATGGCCCTTGCGCTCATGCCTTTTCTTCCGGGGCTTTTACCCTGGAGTCTGCTGGCCCTACTGGCAGGGGCTGGTACCTCGGCCGTGGCCACCGTGGCCAGCTTATTCATTGTCGAATTTGATCCCAAAGACCATTGGGAGCCTCGTCTTGGCTGGTTGCAGACTTTCAATGGTGCCGGACAGGTGGTCGGCCTACTGGTTGCCAGTGCTTTTGTGGCCAATTTCAAGATCGGTTTAATCTGCTCGGCACTGGCATTAATTCCAGCCATCTGGCTGGGCGCCAAAGGTCTGCCCGCTGCTGCAAAACGTTTTGACTGGTCTGCAGAAATTGGCAACCAGATGCGTCGGGAAATAGATTGGCGACTGCTGGCCAATTTTGGGCGTCCCGAACTGTTGGGAGGTGGGGTAATGCGCTTTTCCCATCATTTGTCGCTGCGGGGCGCCAAACGCTTTAAGGAAGTCTTGTCCACCCGTTTCGGACGTTTTTTGTTCTCCTGGTTTGCCGTGGCTTTCGGCGTCGCCGCCTTTTTTGCCTATTTCCCCGTAGCCATGCAAAAAGCTTACAGCGTGGCCCCCGCCTTGACTTCCAGTGTCTATGCAGTGACGGCTGCCGTTGCCCTGATTCTCTATTCTGTGGGCGGACAACTCTCGGGAAAGTTTGGCGCCGGACGGGTATATCGCTGGTCGCTCATCGGGCGACTGCTTGGTTTTACCCTGCTCTTGGCCGTCTTTTTTACGCCCATTCCCAAAAGCTTCGTGGCCCTGTTGGGTTTTGTCCTGATTATTGCCGTATGGCCTTTGCAAAGCATCTCGGGCACGACCCTCACAGCCCGGCTGACGCCGTTCAGCCAGGGTGCCGCCATGGGTTTATTTAATGCCAGTGGCGCGGTAGCTACCGTGCTGGGTACTTTTCTGGGAGGACCGCTGGTGCAGTTCATCGGTTACCCCGCACTATCTGCCATGGCCATAGTGGGGATTATTCTCGGTTGGGTAAGCGGACATAATCTGCAGGCAGAAAATGTGCCGCTCGCCACAGAGGCGTCAGCCAGCGCAACTGCGGGATCGGCCATATAAAAACAACCAGAAATCTGGGGGTTGAACCACAACCCGCCGGGATCTCCGTCACAAACCGCGACCAACTCCGCGTTGGTCAAGACTGAGGCGGCAATGTCTGTTCGTGCGGGATCGTCATCTCTGGAAACAGTCCGGGCAGCCAGCGTGAAGCGAGGGTTGCGGGCAAGGCAAGGCGCAGCGGCGCGCGCGAGCTCCCGGATGTGACCACGCCATGACCGATAAGGGCGGAAACGACGCGGCGGGCCTGACGCTCGCCGGTTCCGACGATGCTGGCAGCATCGCCGCGCGGCAGCTCGCCGCGATAGAGCAGCGCTTCGAGAATGTTGTTCGCCTTGGGCGGCAGCTTGTTCAGGCGTATTTCCTCCTCCGCCCATGTAAGGATGCGCATGCGAAGCTGGCCGGGCTGCATCAGTTCTTCCATGAATTTCACCTGATCGAGGCAGGTGGTCAGGAAGAATTTCGTAAAGGCGGCGAGGTTTTCTTCGCTTAGGTTGCCCCTCCCGTCAAGATCGTTGCGGCGTGTTTCGTCGCAGGCGGCGAGGTGGAGTTTGTATTCGTTGACGTTGCGCGCGAGCCCGCGCGCAATCGACCAAACCGCGCCAGTATCGAGCGCGTCCAACAGCGTGGCATGCGAGACCAGGCGCGCGACGCGGCCGTTGCCGTCCACGAACGGGTGAATCCATGCCAGGCGATGATGCGCCGCTGCCGTTGCGATAATCGCCTCCGCCTTGCCGAGCTTCGCATAAACTTCCTCGTAGCGCTTGAGGAAACGCGGCACGGCCGGTGCGCTGACCGGGATATGCCGGCCAACCTGCACATTGCGCTGGCGCAGTTCACCGGGGATGACCCTGATCTTCTCTTTGGTTCTTGGATCTTCGACCCACAGCAGTTCTTCGGGCAGTAGTTCGCAAAAGCGCCGGTGGATTTCGAGGATCGCATCGGTTGTCGTGGCCGGAGTCTTGAGCCCGCCGGTGTCGATCCACTCCTGAACGGCAATATGGGCCTTGGCCTCAAGCTGGAGGTCACGCTTCCTGGTATCCTGGCTGTAATCGTCCTTAAGCGCACGCTCGATGTCGATCGGGTGCGTGTCGTGACCCTCGATCAGGTTGCTGTAATAGCAGTTCATCGCCCGCACGAGGGTGGCCAGCGAGACGATCAAGCTTTCGGGCAGGGAGCGGCGAAAGCCCGCACTCCGGGCGGCGAGTTCGACCGCCAAATCGGTCAGTGCCGCCCGGTTCTTGGAGTCAGCGCCGATCAGTAGCGGCTCCATGGCCGCGATCGTATCACCCCGGTCCTTGGCCGCTTTTGAGTCCGCTTCAATGTCCGCTTTCCTGTTGATCATATCTCATTATATAACAATGTACTGTATCTACTAAACACACCTGAATGGCCGCTTTGAAGTCTGGTTCTGTGTCCGGGTAGGTGGACCTTTGGATGATCATGGAAAATTACTGGTTTTCATTCTTTTTACCCGTATCCGGTAAACGGCGGATCACGCGCTGAAAGAAAAAATTATTGGGGATGACGACCACCGCGCCATCGTCCTGTTTGAGCTCGGTAAACATCAGGTTTTCTTCAACCACTTCACCGATGAGTGCTTCGGGGAAAATTTCTATACGCTGACCTAAACGTAAGGGCTGCCAGAACCAGATAAAAAACCGCGCGGTAATATTGCTGACCATCGCCCACAAAGCCAGCATACCCACACCGATTACCGCCAGCAGACTGACAAAAGTCGTCCAGATGGCGGTCACATCCACCGCCCAGATGCGCAACACTACTACCCAAACCAGAAGCCATAAAAACCAGGTAGTTATGCGTTTAAAAACGATGCCATAACCATGGGAAATGGTGCGCCGTGATCCCAGAAAAGACAGCAGGTGATTGATGGCTTTATCGTACCAACGCAAAATGACATAGCTGCCCAGTACGATCAGTACCGTATAAATCGCTCTATGCAATAGCCATTCGGGATCTACATCAATTCCGTATACTGTCATTACCATGTCCTATCCTTGCCGGGTATTTTATAGGCGCACCTTAGCCGAGCTGCTAGTATATGGCAACAAACAAGGCAAGGAGTAAGCATTGAAACTCAGTAAAATCAGTAGCAACAGCACCGTCGAATTGGCGCTCTGGCGCGGTCGGGACTTGCTGTCCCTGCGGAATATCGCTCCGCGTTTGACCCTGATGGATTTGCTCGGTGCGAGTCCCAGCCTGCGCAATGATCTGGAACAACGACTTAATCGTGCGCATGCCCAGGACCTGCTCGATCCCGCGCAACCGATTTTTCTGCCCCCCTTACCCGAACACTGCAAAATCCTCTGCGCAGGGCTGAATTATCAAAGTCATGCCACGGAAGTTTCCGCTCCGCCAGTGGAATATCCCAACTTTTTCATGCGTTACGAAGATACTCTGGTGGGACACGGTCAAGCCCTGCGTATCCCTTCCAGCTCCCAGGAACTGGATTACGAAGGAGAACTCGCTGTGGTTATTGGCAAGCCCTGCTTCGGGCCCATGAACGATGCTCAAGCGCTGGATTGCGTGTCGGGTTACACCATTTTCAACGATGCCAGTGTCAGGGATTTCCAGTTTCGTGCCAGTCAGTGGACCCTGGGCAAAAACTTTCCGGCGACGGGTGGATGTGGGCCTGTGGTAGTCAGTGCCGATGAACTCCCCATGGGAGCCAAAGGCCTGGCCTTGCAGACCTTGATTGATGGTACGGTCATGCAGACTGGCAATACGGCCGATCTGATTTTCAACGTTGCGTCACTGATTCGTGCCCTGGCGGCCGTCACGCCCCTGCGCTGCGGCGACCTGATCATTACTGGAACCCCGGCCGGTGTGGGATTCACCCGCAATCCGCCACGCTTTTTACGGGCCGGTGAACACTGCGAAATCCGTATTGAAGGCATCGGGTCGCTCATCAATCCGGTCACGGCAAATTAACCAGACATGCAGCACTAACGATTGCGCATGAAATCTGCCGTGCGCTGCAAGGCAGTCTGTAAATGCGTATACACTTCGGGTGGCATGTCCTGTTCCTGCATGGAGCGCAACATGCAGGCCATCCATTGATCCCGCGCCTGGTCATCTACCGGAAAGCTGGCATGGCGCGCACGCAGGCGGGGATGTCCAAATTTTTCGACATACAAATCCGGTCCACCCAGCCAGCCTGAAAGAAATAAAAACAGCTTCTCCTTGGATTCACTCAGGTCGGCCGGATGCATTTCCCGCAAGGGACTGCGCCATTGGGCTTCACTGTCCATCAAGTCATAAAAACGATTGACCAATGCCCGGACCGCGCTTTCGCCGCCCAACAGGGTATATGGAGAAGTTTCGGGTTCAAGAATCACAAATCACTCCAGATAGGTATAACCATGCAGACCATCGGCAAATTGTTGCAGGAAAATGTGCCGTTGCTCAGGGTTGAGATGGGTACATTGATCGACTTTTTTCTGGTAACGCGCCAATAAATCCGGAGCAGAAAACTGCACGTAATTCAATACCGATTCTACGGTATCCCCGGCCATAGGCTGCTCCAGAAGAACCTGACCCTGCGCATTACAAAGCACATTCACCGAATCCGTATCGCCGAAAAGATTGTGCATATCACCAAGAATTTCCTGATAGGCACCCACCATAAATATACCCAATATATAGGGCTTGTCATTTTGCACGGCATGCACCGGCAAGGACGGTGTCAGGCCTTCTGCGGTCACATAGGCGTCAATCCGACCATCGGAATCACAAGTAATATCTTCAATCCGGGCACGACGTTTTGGTTCTTCATTTAAACGCTGGATAGGCATAATGGGGAAAATCTGGTCAATCGCCCAGACATCCGGCAAGGATTGAAACAATGAAAAATTCACGAAATATTTATCGACAATTTTTTCGTCCAGTTCATCCAGAATATCCCGATGCGCCCGATTATGGGGGTCCAGAAAGCGACGCACCTGCCAGATAACGCGCGCGTAAATTTCTTCCGCCTGCGCTCTTTGTTCGATGTGCAGCAGACCGAGATTGAATTGTTGATGTACTTCACCCAGCAGGTAAATGGCTTCCTGATAAACCTCCAGGGCATCGGAGGCCTGCGCATTCTCCAGGCGTTGGAGCAGTCGTTGCCATTCTTCGGTGATTCCCTGCGCGGCGCTTGCAGACAAGGGCGGCTCTCCTGCTGCCATTTCCACATCTGTCACATTCGTCAACAAAATGGCATGGTGAGCGGTCAGAGCCCGGCCCGATTCCGAAACCACATGGGGCTCCGGCAAATTTTCCTGGCGGGACAGCTCAGCCAGGGCACTGACAATGGCATGTGCATAATCGCTGACATGATAGTTGGTCGAACAATAGGCCCGCGAATGGGTTCCTTCGTAATCCACCCCCAGACCGCCGCCTACGTCCACGACTTCCACGGCCGCACCCAGACGCCGCAACTCGGCATACAGTCGCGCGCACTCGCGCATACCGCCCTTAATGAACTGAATATTGGGAATTTGCGAACCCAGATGAAAATGCAGTAACTGCAGACTGTTCAGAGCATTTTCCCGACGTAGGTGTTCAAGCAAATCGAGAATATGCGCGGTGGACAAACCAAACTTGGATTTTTCCCCACCCGTGTTTTGCCATTTACCCGCCCCTGCCGAAGCCAGCCGGGCACGAACGCCAATGCGGGGTTGCACACCAAGATCCCGGGATTCGCTGAGGATGAGTGGTAATTCCGATATTTTTTCCACCACCAGGTAAACCCGCAAGCCCAGCTTTTCGCCACTCAACGCCAAACGAATGTACTCGCGATCCTTATAGCCATTGCAGATGACGGTACCGCCTGCTGGCATAAGGCCCAGCACGGCCAGCAATTCCGGCTTGCTGCCCGCTTCAAGGCCCACATTGCCTGAGCCCGCCCGCAGAATTTCTTCCACAACCCGACGTTGCTGATTGACCTTGATAGGATAAACCGGGGTATAGCCCCCCTGATAGCGCGTATCCTGCATGGCGGTCGTAAAGGCGCCACGCAGTTTTTCTACCCGGTGACCGAGAATTTGTGGAAAGCGCAGCAGACAGGGCAGCCCCAGTGAATGTTCTCCCAATTCGGCGGCCACATCGGCCAGTCCAATTGCCGGACTGTCCGCACGCGCATCGGGCCGCACCAGCATTTGCCCGTCTTCGGCGATGTCAAAATAACCCTCGCTCCATTGCTGCAGATTGTACAGATGACGACTATCGGCCACCGTCCAGCTCATGCCCGCTCTCCCCCTCAAAAGCCTAGCGCAGTCTAAGGGTTCTGCAGGCCACCCGACAAGTCATCTACAGGGCTTCGTTGGCAAAATCTGCCAGTCTTGAGCGTTCGCCACGGCGCAGGGTAATGTGACCGCTGTGTGCCCAATCCTTGAAGCGATCCACCACATAGGTCAGACCTGAAGTGGTTTCCGTCAGGTAGGGCGTATCAATCTGGGCAATATTACCCAGGCAGACAATTTTGGTGCCGGGGCCTGCCCGGGTAATCAGGGTTTTCATTTCCTTGGAGGTGAGATTCTGGGCCTCGTCGATAATGACGAACTTCTCCAGAAAAGTGCGTCCCCGCATGAAGCTCATGGATTTCACGCGAATGCGTTTGTTCAGCAAGTCCTGGGTCGCACTACGCCCCCAACTCCCGGCTTCATCGCTACTGCGCGCCAGAATTTCCAGATTGTCTTCCAGCGCACCCATCCATGGCTGCATTTTTTCTTCTTCAGTCCCTGGCAAAAAACCGATTTCTTCGCCTACTGGTACCGTTGCCCGGGTAATGATGACTTCCGAATAGCGTTTATGTTCAAAAACCTGATCCAGAGCGGCCGCCAGGGTCAGCAGGGTTTTTCCGGTGCCGGCATGACCCAGCAGGGTGACAAAATCGATGTCCGGATCCATCAGCAGATTCAAGGCAAAATTCTGCTCAGGATTACGGGCGACGATTCCCCAAACGGCGTGACGATCATGACGATAATCCGTGATCCGCTCGATGATGGCATGGTCAGGATGCACTTCGCGGACAATAGCCGCGAAATCCTCGGCACCCGCCTCCCCCTGATTCAGGGCAATAAATTCATTGGCATGCCAATGCTGAATGGCCGGACCACTGATTTTGTAAAAACTGCGCCCGCTTTCCTGCCAGGCATCCAGATCGCGACTATGCTGGTCCCAGAAATTTGCACTGAGAATTTCCGAGCCCGTGTACAATAAGTCCGCGTCTTCCAGGGCCCGGTCATTTTCGTAATCTTCAACGCGAATACCCAGGGTCCGGCCCTTGATGCGCAGATTGATGTCCTTGCTGACCAGAATGACATCTTTTTCAGGGTGACGATTTTGCAGGGCCAAAGTGACCGCAAGAATTTCGTTATCGGCCTTACCACCCGCCAGATCTTCCGGCAAAGCCTGCTGGTAGGCGGCCGTCTGAAAGAACAGGCGCCCCTGGGCATAGGGTAAGGGCAAGCCCTGATCCAGATCCGCCGTATCCGTCAGCAGTTCGTCGAGCCTGCGACTGACCTGACGGACGTTACGGGCCTGCTCACTGAGTCCTTTTTTATGCTGATCCAGCTCTTCCAGAACAATCATGGGAAGCAGAATGTCGTGTTCCTGAAAGCGGAACAGCGACGCCGGATCGTGCATCAGGACATTGGTGTCGAGAATATAAAGCCGGGGTTTTTGCAATTCCTTGATAACCGCTTTGCCTGCACTCATGAGAGTTTTTTGACAATATCAAGGATCGCCGCTGCATGACCTGCCGCTTTGACCTTGCGCTCCACATAAGCAATTTTACCTTGCCGGTCAATAATAAAGGTACTGCGCTCTATGCCAATGCGGGCTTTGCCGTACATGTTTTTTTCCTTGAGCACATCAAAAGCGCTGCACAGGGCTTCGTCCGTATCCGCCAGAAGCGGAAAAGGGAAATTGAACTTGCAGGCGAATTTTTCATGGCTGGCCAGACTGTCGCGGGAAACGCCCAAAACTTCTGCGCCAGCCGCCTGAAATTCAGGATAAAGCGCCGTAAATTCCTGACCTTCTGTTGTGCAGCCGGGAGTATCATCCTTGGGATAAAAATAAAGGACGACAATTTTGCCGTGGAGATCGCGCAAACGGATTTCTGAATCCTTGCCATAAGCAGCAGCGTGAAATTGCGGCGCATCTTGACCGACGGCGATTTTTTCTGAGGACATGGAAGACTCCTGAGTGAACCTCCTGAAAATCTAGCGCGGCTGATGCCCCGATGTCCAGCCATTCCCGGATCACGGTCGGACTTGCACCCATGCAGGGGCTGCTCTAGCATGAACCCATGAAAAGTCATGTTCATGATACGCCCTCCCCCACGCATAGCGATGCAGAAGTGACTCGGCTATTGCGGGACGCGGGGCAGCGCGTCACCAAGTTACGCGTTGCTGTTTACAGGACGCTTCTGGACGCCGAGCAACCCCTGAGCCATCCCGAGGTCCAGCAACGTCTGGAAGCAAGCATCGCGAGCCCGGTAGATCGGGTCAGCCTGTATCGTAATCTGGAGTGGTTGGTGGATATCGGTCTTGCCCACCGCATTACCGCCGATGACCGGGTCTGGCGTTTCAGTGCCCGACGCCTGGAACAATCCAATCAGCATCCCCATTTTCACTGTGTTTCCTGTGGGCAGGTGTTTTGTCTCCCGGAGAGCCCGGTCTCCACGCCCACTCTTCCCAAGGATTATTCGGTCATTGAAATGGAACTGGTGGTGAACGGTGTCTGTGCCCATTGTGGCAAAAACAAAACCCCCATTTGAATTATTCTGGGGGCACCACAGCAACATGACCGGGCCAATGTGACCCGGTACTATGCCCCGCCCCCGCCTTCACTCCAGATTTCGGCCTGAGCTCTGGAAACCAGCGGTGCTTGAAAACGGCAAATATCCTTACCCCCCTTGGGAGTGGGCACCATGAGTAATGCGCCCGAGTCGATATCTTCCGGATTAGTCATCTGATTGATCTGCATGAGATGGGCAACAGAACTGTGATACTGCTGGGCAATTTCTGCCAGATTCTGGCCGGGCCTGATGGTGATGCGCATGGTCGGACCATGATGACAGGCAGGAGCAATATCCAGTTCCTGCAAGGCATGACGCATGGTCACCCGGAATACAGGTGCCGCCTCTATGCCCCCGAAATTCCATTTTACATGACTACCGCGCAGGGAAACGGCCATCACCAGTTGCGGATGATTGCCGGGAGCAAAGCCGACAAAGGTGGCATTAGTGGTATGTCCATAAAAGCCGCCATGACCATTGGCCATATTGGCTGTACCCGTCTTCCCTGCCACATGATAGCCTTCAATGGCCGCCAAAATACCTGTTCCTCCCGGTTCCGCCACACTTTGCAGCCAGACTCGCAATTTATTGGCCACCCAGGCGGGCATGATCCGGTGAGCAACAGGTGCCTGCCCCATGACCAGCTCCGGTCGCATATGGTATCCCCCATTGGCAAAGGCAGCATAAGCATCTGCCAATTGCAGGGTGGTGACACTAACCCCATAACCCAGGGCAATGGTGGCATGGCGCGCCAGACTCCAGCCATGCCAGTTGGGAAGCACCCCGGCAGTCGCATCGACGAAGCCGAGATCGGGTTTGCGTCCGAACCCGGCGCTACGGTACATATTGTAAATGATCTGCTCCGGGGTTTTGAGTGCAATTTTGGAGGCCCCAATACAACTGGAATATTTGAGAATATGTTCAATATTCAGAATGTGATGGGGCACATCATCGGTGATGGCATAACCGTCCACTATCAGCGGATGAAAAACATTGAATCGGGCATCAGGCTGAACGCTGTGGCTTGCCAGAGCGGCCGCTACGACAAAGGGTTTCATCACTGAACCCGGTTCAAAAGCCTGATGTACCGCGTTGTTGGTATAGTCGGCAGGATCCATGCAGGAACCCTCTGCATTGGGATTGCAACTGGGTGCACTGACCATGGCCAGAATCTGCCCATTATGCACGTTCATCACCACCGCAGACCCATTTTTGGCGTGAAAATGATGCAGCGAGCGAGTCAAAGTGATATACGCCCAATACTGAATTTGCGGATTGATGGTGAGCTGCAGGGAATGACCAAAATGCGCGAGTTTTTGCACTTTGACCACGCGTACTATCTGGCCGTGTCCATCCACCAGCGCCAATTCCTTTCCGGGATGCGCCCTGAGCCAGGTGTTGTAACCACGCTCCAAACCTGCAGAACCCTGGTGTGCCTCATTCACCAACCCCAGCAGAGGGGTTGTCACCGCGCCCATAGGATAATAACTGCGGCTGGTATCCTGCACATAAATGCCCGGCACCTGCAGCTTTTGTAGAGCCGTTCCGAACTCCGGAGCAATCTGACGTGCAATATAAGCATAATCCGCCCCCCCACTGGCCACTCGACGGGCAAAACTGGCTTTGGAGAGATGCAGGGCATGACTGAGTGCGGCCCATCGGTTGCGGTATTTATCCAGAATGGCGGGGTCCGCCCAGATAGTGACCGCATGCACATTCACCGCCAGAGGTTCACCATTACGGGCTGTGATGATTCCCCGACTGGCTGGCAAAGGAATAGCCCGTAAATAGCGCATCTGGCCCTGCTGACGCAAGGTGGACTGGTCCAGAATCTGCAGATAAATATCGCGAATCAACATAACTGCAAAAGTCAGTAACAGGACGATGATGACCAGACGCGACCGTCCCGCGGGCAGGAATTTTACGGGTCTATCCATTGACAAAACGGTTCAATAACAACAAATAGTTCTACCTGAATGCATTGGAGCAGTTGGTCGGTGTATAAGCCTAATATGATATGTAGACAATACAAAAGTTCCCGGCAACCCGCTTTGCTGTAAGCCATGGAGGATCAGGACCATATTTTTGCTATGATAAGCGCCGCACTGCTGACCCCTACCATGGAGACCGCCTGCTGATATGGCCTTCAACAAAACCCTTAGTCTTTCCCGTTTTTATTTTTTCTGCGGCCTGTTGTTTCTGGGCGCTTTTAGCCTCTTTGCCTACCATAGTGGCAGCGGCAGTCTCTGGGATATTGATGAGCCCAATAATGCCCAGGCACTCAAGGAAATGTTTGCTCAGCATAATTTTGTGCTTCCCCTGTTCAACGGTACCCTGCGCGTTGCCAAACCCGCCCTGAATTACTGGCTCATGTGGGGTGGCGTGGAAGTGTTCGGAATGAACAGTTGGGGTTTGCGTATGGGTTCAGTATTGGTGGGGGCGCTGTTTGTCCTGTACCTGACTGTCTCCACACGGCGTCTGATAGGCAGTGGCCCCGCTTTGCTGACGGGCCTGGTGGCCGCCACCATCTTGCATAGCCAGATCATTTTCCGGGCGGCGGTACCGGACCCTTTATTGATTTTATTTGTCAGCATGAGCCTGATCAGCTACTTGCGCGCCTATCAATTCCCGGAAGAACGCAGCTTCAATATTCTGCTCAGTTATGCCGCCATGGCCCTGGCCACGGTGGATGAGGGACCGATAGGCTTCCTGATTCCGGGGCTGATTATTGTGGTTTTTTTATTGTTGCGCGGGAATCTCCCCTATTTATGGAAAGAAGGGCGTCTGCAGTGGGGCTTACCTTTATTTTTGCTGATCGGCCTGCCCTGGTATGTTGCCGTAGGGGTAGAAAGCCACTGGAGATGGGACCTGGGCTTTCTTTTGCGCGCCAATATCAGCCGTTACAATGCTGAGATGCAGGGGCATCAGGGGCCGTTTTTTTACTACCTGCTGACCATTCCCCTCGCCCTGCTCCCCTGGTCCGTATTTCTCCCCCAGGCACTGTGGCCTCTGTGGCGCAAACGCAAGCAACTGATCCAGCAATATCCTGTGGATACCTTTTTGCTCAGCTGGTTATTGCTGTGGGTCATTTTTTTCAGCATTTCCGCCACTAAACTGCCCAATTATGTCTGGGAAGCCTATCCGCCCCTGTTTATATTTCTCGGAAGACGCCTTTACCAGGCCCTGTCCGGGGAAATACCTTTTCGCCGCCGGGGATTATATGCATCCTTGGCGGCCCTGTTCATTTTCGGTGCGGCGTTGGTCTATGCTGGCGCAGTAATCGTACCGGCAAAAATCCCCCCCTTGGGCTCGCTTTATTACCTGGGCTTACCCTATGCCCTGTCTGCCGTCCTTGCCGCGCTTTGGGTATGGAAAGACCAAGTTGGACGCTGGTTGATCACTCTGACCGCCGGGGCTGCCGCCTTGACTTTCGCGCTGATGACCTACACCGAGCCAGCATTGAATATTTTGAAGCCTTCTTACTTCATGGGCGAAAAAATCCGTCAGTACCAAGGCGACAAACCCTACAGCATTGCCGCCTGGCACTGGTTCCAGCCCAATTTTCTGTTTTATGCCGGGCGTGGCAACATGATTTTGCACCGGCCCAGGCAGATGGCGGAATTACAGAACATTCTGCGTCATAACCCCAGCCCCCTTTATCTGGTCTTACCCAGTCGGGATGTTCCTGACATGCGTAGAAGTCTGCCGGATAATATGCATATCCAAAGCATTTATGTCAGTTATGAATTGTATAATCACGAAAATCTGACCTTGTTACGCATCAGCCCGCAATCTGCTGTTTCCCTTCAGCACCAGACCCCTCCGGGTTAATCTCGGGATTGGGTCCGGCGGAGGCGGAAAACGTCTGCTCTGTCAGATTTTCCTCGCCTGCTACCTGTTCCAGATTCTGGCGGGCGGGCTCAGGCAATAAAAAAGTCAGGGCCAATCCCGTCATACTGAATAAAAAAGTAAGCAGAAGGGTGTTTTCTATGCCCATCGCCTGGAGCAGAATGGGAAATAAAAACACCCCGATAAATGCGCCTACCTTGGCTGTCCCTGCGGAAATACCAGCGGCTGTAGTCCGTAAATGAGCAGGATAAATTTCTGAAGCCAGGACAAATGTAGTGGTATTGGGGCCAAATTCTGCGAAAAAATAACTGATGGCATACAAGGCAATAAACAGAGCAAATGCCCCGGCTATATCAGGAATCACGCCAATGGCGAGAAAAGCCATGCCCATACAAAAAAATCCGATCAATTGCAGACGGCGATGACCAATACGGTCCAGAGTGAATGCCGCAAGAAAATATCCCGGTACTGCAGCAATTGCAAAAACAATCCAGCTCCAGGCAATATTGGCCATCAGCCCACCATGTGGGGCCAGCGCATGCATAATCATGGGCGTCGAAATAGTATTCCCATAATAAGCATAATCAAAAGCAAACCAGGCCCCAGCCGTGCCCAATAAATATCGCCAATAATGTCTCAGGGGCTTTGCAGAGGTAACCGATGAATCCGCGTGGTTGGGGGCTTTTGTGGCCCGATTCAGCCAACGCGGTGATTCCGGCATGCTGCGTCGCATCCAGTATGCACCAAGCGCAGGAAACGCCCCCAGTCCCAGCATGATGCGCCAGGCCAGGTCATGGTCAATTTGTGCGGCCAACAATGCCAGGGCAATACCAGGGCCAATCAAAACCCCCAAAGCCTGAAAGGAAAAAGTCAGACCCACCAGCAATCCGCGATTATCCCGATTGGCATATTCGCTCATGATCACTGAAGACAAGGGATAATCTCCGCCTACCCCTAGTCCCAGAATAAAACGAAAAATAATCAATGTGGTAATATCATTGGCGCAGGCAGATCCGAGTGCGCCGAGCACCATCAACAGGGCTTCGATACCGTATATTTTGCGGCGCCCATAAATATCCGCAATTCTACCAAACAGATATGCCCCAAATAGCACGGCAAGCAAAGAAACGGAGCCAATCAGCCCCATCATCAGGGCGTCAGGATGCCATTCCTGACGAATCAGTGCCAAGGCGTATCCAATGATAAATAAATCGTAGGCTGCCGAAAAAAATCCCAGTCCGGCAGTTAACATGGTTTTTAAGTGAAACAGCCCGAGAGTGGCGTCATTCAGCGCGGCAATGGACGAAACAGATGTATTTGCTGATTTCATATACCCCGACGGACGTATTTGGGCGGAACAGCGCTATTTACAGACCGGCAATGTTTTCAGCTGGCTGAGCACCTGCCCCGCAAAAATTACCCCCGCCGGATGCACCGGATAACCCGCCGTTTTCAGAGCGGTTATCGTCCAGGTATTGCAGGTATGAAAAGCATCATAGGTACCCGGCGAGGCAAAAAATTTGCTGCGAGGATAAGGCCCGGCCCCAACAACTGTCAACCCGCTTGTATGGTTTATAGTCAGAAATGCAGCGATATAATTATCCAGTCTGTGCAGATTTTCCGGAGAGACCGGTAACCACCGGACTTTAACACCGGGCAGATCGCTTGCTGCACTCAGATTTTCCACGGCTCTGATCAGCATCACACTACGGGAAGGAAACAGGGCACTGATTCCCTCCCAGACACTGGGGTTTTCGGCCATATAGTAGCGCCGGTTACCCCATCCGAAAATCCAGTCATGAGGCTTGACCCGAAAATATTGCGACACAGATTTTAAGTCACCCTGCAATTCATCAGCAGGAATGATCAATCCGGTATGCCAGCCTATATCCATAACAGCAATTTCGTATCTGTCGCGGGCACATGCCACAACTGTAGCCGCGTGGCTGGAGACAGGCGGTAGCGCTGCACAACCGGTCAGGAAGGCCATCATGACAATCTCCAGTAAAACTGGCCGCCAGCCGTTACCACCTTTGCCGTTACTACGATCCGGATTTTGGTAACATGGCATGGTAAACAAAATCCACGCGCCGGTTGCGCTTCCAGCACTTGGGATCATTGGCGTAACACAGTAGATTATCCTTACCAAAGGAAACCATTTGAATTCTGCTGGCAGATACCCCGTCGGCTTCCAGCAGGCGCGCTACGGCTTCTGCCCGGCGATTACCCAGAGCCAGATTGTATTCCTGGGTACCGCGTTGGTCACAATTACCCTCCAGACGTACATCTACATGGGGAAATTTTAGTAAAAACCGGGCATTATCCAGAGTAATATGGCGACCATGGAAATTAACCTGACTACTGTTCGTAGCAAAATGAACACGCAGATGGGTGGGCAGAGCTGCGAGTTCGGCGTCAGTTAAATACTTATTCCGTCCCCCAAGAGGGCCATTAATATCCTCGCTCTGTATGCCTGGAGCTGCATAACGCTGGGTCGGTGGCTGGGGTAGAACATGGGCGGGCACGGGTGTACGGACGACCTGATGGGGTGTGACTTCCTGCGCGCATCCCGTCAAAATCAGGGAAGCGGGCAAAAACATCCAAAAAAAACGCATAATCCTAAAAACGGCAGTTACCGTGGGTGCTTTGCAGCGACTTTTGTTTTGAGCCG
>DYJM01000017.1 GCA_020723125.1 Acidithiobacillus ferrivorans | reverse complement strand
AATATTTCCTTACATTGGCCTAGATTATCAGTATAGTCGATTAAATAATGGATTATGTGGATAGCTTGCAATTGCCATATTATGTTTATTTTTTTATGATAATATGTTATAATTAAAAATTATTTGATGAAAATTTAGGTGGGCATGAGAAATAAATCACCGGATAAATCGCGGAATTTATTGCAAACGAAAGCGCAACGTTGGGTTATTAAAATAGGTAGCAGTCTTCTCACGGATGAGGGAAGAGGGCTCGATCGAAAGTCCATTGGTGGCTGGGTCCGGCAAATTATTGCACTTCGCCGTTCCGGCATTGAAGTTCTTCTGGTTTCATCAGGATCAGTCAGTGCCGGAGTGCAGCGTTTAGGTTGGTCGCAGCGCCCAGCGAATCTTAAGGAACGTCAGGCGGCCGCTAGCGTTGGTCAATCCGCTTTGATTCACACCTATGAAAAACTTCTTCGAGAGTGCGATGAACCCGATGAAATGCCCATTCATTGTGGTCAGGTCCTGTTGACACACGACGATTTGCGCAGCCGTCGCCGCTATCTGAATGCCCGTTCGGCCTTGTTGACCTTACTCGATATGAATGTTTTGCCAATCATCAACGAAAATGACGCGGTTTCTTACAATGCCATCAATCTTGGTGATAATGACACGCTTGCTGCTGTGGTCAGCAATTTGCTGGATGCAGATTTGCTGGTCATTCTGACGGATCAGGATGGAGTGTTCAATGCCGATCCGCGCAGTAATCCAGACGCGCAACTACTTACAGAAGTCAATGCGGGTGCTGCCATGCTGGAACGGATTGCCGGTAGTGGCGGTTCGGGTGTTGGCACCGGTGGTATGCTCGCCAAGGTGCGCGCGGCGGCTCGTGCTGCCCGTTCCGGAACATCCACCATTATTGCCAATGGGCGCTGCGACGATGTGTTACTGCGCATTCGCGATGGCGAAGCTCTGGGGACATTCATTCATGCCCGACTTCCCAAGCTGGATGCGCGTAAACGCTGGCTGGCCGGGCATTTGCGGGCAAGAGGGACTCTACACCTGGATGCCGGCGCGGTTCACGCATTAAAACAGGATGGCGGGAGTTTGTTACCGGTTGGGGTAACGGCCTTGGAAGGCAATTTTCATCGCGGTGATCTGGTGCTCTGCAAGGATCCCGATGGTAATGTGTTTGCCCGAGGCCTGGTCAATTGGGACGCTAACGTGGTGCAACGCTGTCTGGGTAAAAAAAGCGCGGAGATTGCAGATGACCCCGATGTGGCAGAAGGGGTCATGATTCATCGTGATAATTTATTAATTCACTGATTGCCTGGGACCAGTGGATCGTGAATGGTTCCGGTAGTTTTATCTACGGGAATAATTTGACTGGGAATGATGTGCACGTCCTGTTGCTGGTGGGCCAGACGAATATTATGACGTAACAAACTCTCCACGACCGATGCCCGCAAATCTGTTTGGACATTGAAACTTTTGTTGCAGTCGGCGAGATAAACACGCAAGTAAAACTGCAAGGCATTTTCATTGACATCCAGCAACAAGGCAGTCGGAGGAATTCCACGCGGGTCATCCTGCAGAACATCCGGATGATTTTGCCCTTCCTTGACCAATAATTCTTTGACCAGTTCAATATCCGCGCTATGGGCAACATTAAATGGAATCATCAGGCGCAGCACGCTGTTGGTATACATCCAGTTGGTCACCTGGCCAGAAATGAGCTCGGAGTTGGGTACGAATACTTCGGTACGATCAAAAGTCAGGATCAGTGTGTAACGAATGCTCATTTTTTCTACATAACCCTGAGTGCTGCCGACCTGAATCCAGTCTCCCACCCGAATCGGGCGTTCGAGTAACAGGATCAATCCTGAGACAAAATTATTGACAATATTTTGTAATCCAAAACCAATACCCACTGACAGTGCGCCGGCAACAATGGCGAGATTATGGAGGGCTACACCGGCTGTTGAAAGGGCAATGAGTATGGCGATAATAAAACCCGAATAACGTACAATAGATAGAACGGAGTGACGTGCGCCGCTTTCCATTTGAGCAATTATGCGGGAATTATCTGAAAGGTACCGTTGCACAAATGTATTGATATTTATCAGCAGGATCAGCAGTCCAATGGCAATGATCCAGCGGAAAGGTTGAAGATGAAAGGTTCCAACGGTAAACCCGGTAATGAAATACTTCCAGATTAACGAGAAGCCGGTATGGGTGAGCCCCCAGGCGTAAAGAATGAACGCGCCAATCCCCATCCAGACGGCAATATGACTCAGCGCACTGAACCAGCCAAGCCAGGGTAGTGCTTGCTCATCCTTGAGTCCCAGACGTTGCTTCAGCGTATGTTGCCAGCGACCATCTTTACGCGCAGTGTAATTCCAGAACTCACTGAGTCCCCAGGAAATAAACAGGCCAATACCCAGTGCTAACAGGGACATCAGCAGACCAAAAAACAGATAGTTGGTTAGATTGCGATAACCCAGTAATGTAAACAGAGCTGTCGCCAGCAGCGCAATCAGTATAATAATCCGCAAAAAAGGGTAAGCTTTAAATGGCCTTTTTCCCCCGGCTTCCATGACCAGTCGGAATACCGCGCTGATGACCAAAAGATGGTAAACAGACCATAATAAAGCCTGTTGTTGTGGATTCAGAAAATCCTGTGGAGCGGTGATAATCCAGCTCACTGCAAAGGCGGCCAAAAAAGCAACAAAACGCAGGCTACGCAATGTAGAACGTAAGGTTTTCGGACCCCAGGCGAAATGATGAAAAATGACTCCACTGGGACGTAATGCCCAGGTGACCAGAATCGCCAGCAAGGCATAGCCCCCCCAGGTTATCAGCACAATATCCACAAATGGAGAAAGGACCCCTGTAAAGTGTGCTGCTAGTGCCGTTGCGGAAACACCGGCAACAATGGGTAAGTAGTGATAGAGACTTTTTTGCGCTGCCGATAGTTGCGTTCCTGGCTTGGTACTCTCAGGAAGTGATTTGCGTACAACCAGCAGTAGTAAAAAAACAAATAGACCAATGGCTATGGATACCTGAAGATTTTTCTGGGCAAAAATGAAGCGATGATGGTGATGTAACCAGTAATTTTTCTCCTGTGTCCATGTGTTTGAACCTACAGCCAAAAAAGTATTGATCTGTGCCCATATATTTTGATCCTTACGTAACAGTATTTGCGCATGCAGATTGTCACGCTTTTTTTCAATTTCCTGTTCCAGGTCAGTGCTGGCTACCGCAATAACTTTGCAGGTAGCAATTTCTCCCTGCAGATCTTTTTGTCGAGTGAGCAGTTTTGTTCTTAATGCCGTAAGATTTTCTGGTTCACCGGTGACGGCAGGCCCTAGAATTGCCAAGCCGTTATCAGTCTGTTTAAGCTGGTTATTCTTGTCGCTGATGCACTTCTGTGCGTTGTCTTTGATGATACTGGTGCTTTTGTGCCAATTAAGAAGTTGCTGCATATCAACAGGTTGTTCTAATTGTGCATGTATTTTCTGCAGAACTTTACTGTCCTGATCAATTTTTATGCTGGTAGATGCATCAGCAGAAAAAGATAATGCCAATGTTAGAAATATAAAAAAATGAACGATAATAGTGTACAGAGAATTGTTTTTAGAGTGTGACCCGTGCGGTATCGAGAAAGAAGATTTACGTTCTGTCACAATAACTCCTCTTTAGTGCAGTAAGATGATAGTCATCCCACATCAGGAATTATGAATATAGCATAAAATGGCATTAAAGACCTAATCCTCAGGCTGTAGCCAAATGACCGCAGCTTGGTCAGATCATGAAAACCGGCCTGTGAACGAAGAAGGGCGTCTGCTTGTCGTGGTATGGAGACAGGTTGGGCGAGTTTGTCGGGCGTGCAGGGCTAAGGTAATCATTATGTCAGGATTTGCTCCTCTTCATAAAGATGACGTAACTACCGGTAGAAAAACGATTTCACTCCTATTCTGGCGGAAGGAGTGAGACTTTTTCAAGATCTGGCACGTAGTTTGCTTTGTTGTGTCATTCTCCCTGATTGGAAAAAGGACCTCTCATGAAAAAGTCACTCAGCAATATGGTTTTCGTTCTGCTGCTTGCTACGCCTTTTATGGCCTTGGGTAGCCTTGTGCATGCCGTCGCCCCTTTACATAACCAACTGACACAAGGAGCTTTGCCTCACTCCATTGTTCACGGTGAATATCAGGCAGTACGCGTTATGGGTAAAACTGCCGCGCAACTTGAATCCGCTGGCTGGCTGCAGTTGCATCCGGACAAGTTAAAAGTTCGCACCTGGTCCCTCTAACTGGCCAAGGCCTTTCGGGCACTGCGCTTCAACAGGGGCAGTGCCATTTTTTGCAAGGTGGGTGGTAGGGATACCGGTTTTAGCAGCATTTTAATGGCCATTTCAAAGGGGTAGTGGCGGCTGACCCAGTCTCCCATCCGTTCCCGGAATGCCGCAAAGTCCTTACCTGAAAAAGTTTGCCCCGGATTTTTCACTTCAAAAGCATTCTTGATGGCTAAATAGCTGTCTTCCTGATCGACTTCCGACACTCTTTTCCAGAGTTCCCGGCCAATGCGCCAGCGTGAATTTTTTTCCTGCTGCTGATAAGCCTGAAAGAATTTATAAAAGTATTTGTAGTGGTGGACTTCATCAGCACGAATGCGCCCAGCCAGTGAACGGAGAACCGGTTCCGGGCTGGCGGACTGAATCATGGTGTAAAAACTGGCGGTACCCGTCTCTACGACGCAGCGAGACGCCATTTCCAGCGCCTGGCTAGGACCCAGCAAATCTGTCTGGCAGTAGGGCATGTAAGCTTGCACAAAGCCTTTATAGGCGCGCTCCCAGTCGAAGTCTGGCCAGATCTGCAGGACATAGGCTTTCAGGGCCAATCCATGCTGAACTTCTTCCTGCTCCCACACTTTGCTGAGCCATGCAGTAGCTGCAGCATTCTCCTGAAAGTATTCCACCAGATTGCGGGCATAGAGATCCGATAACGTTTCAACAAAGGAGGCTCCTGCCAGCAAATAAAACCAGTCTGTCTGATCAACCATTCTGGTTTTTTCTATGCTGGCATAGGGTATATCTGCCAGAGTCCAGGTTGGATGCTTTCTCATAGTGGGGATGGCAACGGGCATGGATTGAGCCGTCTCCTTATTGGGTAGATGAAATCGGGTCAAAGATTATAGCCCAGATCCTGGTCATTGGCGCCAGCCTGTGCAAAAGCTTCCCGTCTTTTCTTGCACTGGGGGCAAAAACCGCAGTGTTTTTTGCGCCCCAGCAGGCAACTATAGGTTTTTTTCCAGGGAACGTGCAAACGATTCCCCTCGCGTATGATGGCAGACTTACTGAGTTGAATCAGAGGCGTTTCCAGTTGCAAATTCAAAGTGCTCAGGGTGTTGGTGATGGCATTCTGAAAAGCGGGACGTGAGCAGGTATCCACCTGCGCATCATCCGCACTGAGACCTATCACAATGCGTTGAATATTCAAATTGCTGGCAATTGTCGCAATGGCGGCAATAGCGAAAAAATTCCGATGGGGCAGGGGGACATGGTACCGCTCAGCACGCAATGCTCCGACGGCATTTCCAAAAGCCGAAAGATCATAGCGTTGTGCTTGGACTTGCTGATTTTCACTGAGCCTTTGCACAGCCTCCCATTCCTGTTGGGCAGCGCGTTGTGCATAGTCCAGAAAAATCGGTTGGGGACACTCAGTTTGGGCAAGCTGAAATAACAGCGTGCTGCTTTCTACCCCGCCACTCATCAGCAGTAGGCAAGTTGCAGTTTTGGGCCGGGCCAGGTCCAGAGACATCGGGTCTGGCGGCATTGGGTCGGGCTGGCGTATGATCGCTGCGGTTTCGGTATGAGTGTTCATGGAGATCAAAGATAACATGAGTTCATGCGTCAGTGTGCATCCAGTCAATCCTCAATGGCGCCTGCTGGAGCCGGTACTGGACGTGTTACGGGCGGGTGGGTTAATTGTTTTTCCGACAGACACCTGTTATGCCCTGGGTTGCATGGTTGGGGCTCGCGCCGCCCAGGATCGGTTGCGGCGTATCCGGCAACTGGATTTGCAGCATGATCTTTCCCTCCTGTTTCCGGGAATTGCCCAACTTGCAGAATATGCCAAGTTGGATGACCGCGCTTTTGCCCTGCTGCGTAAAGCCTTGCCTGGACCTTATACTTTTATTTTGCCAGCCACCAAAGACGTTCCACGGCGTCTGGCGGATCCAAAAAAACGGAGTATTGGGGTGCGTATCCCTGCTCATCCCATTTGTGAAATGCTCCTGGCAGAGTTGGGTGAACCGTTGATGTGTTCGACTCTGCAATTGCCTGAAGCCGATGTTCCGCTGACTGATCCGGAAGAAATTTGCACGCTGCTCGGTAACCATGTGGATAAGGTGATCCTCGCCGAACAGGGGCGGGCCCAATGCTCGACCGTCATTGATTTGCTGCAGTGGCCGCCGCAACTGCTGCGCAAGGGGGCCGGAGATCCGGCGGCTTTAGGTTTGGAATAACTCTGGTAACAGCCGTTGGCCGGGAGGCTTTTTTGCTCCAACGTCCCTTGCCTGTTGTTCTACGGCTCATCCTGCTGTCAGGAGAGAACTCGCCCTGCGGGCTCAAACAGCTCTCCTGACGGGCGCAGGATTTCGCCAAGAACAACAACGGCGCGGGCCAAAGTCGCGGCAAATCTTCCCGGCCCACGGCCTCCTTTACGATTAACCGTCAAGCTAAGCATCAAGTACGACAAAAAACCCGCAGCTTCAAGTCTGCGGGTTTTTTATCAGCAACGCTCTGATCAGTACAGCAATCTTAATAAGAGTTGGCTACCGGCAAACTGCGTGCGCCATCATAACGCGCTGCCCAATAAGGATCATTCAGGCTGCCAACCTGGACACCAGTGCGGGGTGTCTGGGCGCTGACAAAACGCTGGTGACCGATGTATATACCCACATGAGAATAAGCCCGATGCATGGTATCAAAAAACACCAGATCGCCGGGTTTGAGATTTTCCCGGGACACTTTGTGCAACTCCGCAGCCTGGGCATAAGAAGTGCGCGGCACGTGAATGTCAAATTTGGCCAGTATGTATTTCACGAAGCCACTGCAATCAAAACCTGAAACCGGGCTCATCCCGCCCCAACGATAAGGAGCACCAATAAACTTCAAGGCCGAAACCACCAAGGCCCGAGGCGAAAGCCAGGAATCACCCGAGGACGCAGCAGCATTACTCCCGGTATTGTTTGGATCTGCCTGTTGTTGGGCAATAGCGTCTGCCAATTCAGCAGCAGCCTGAGGTCCACTGGCGACATCCCCGCTGGACTCCAAAGCCTGCAACGGATGGCGGGCCCAGTGGTAGGCCTGACTGGCAAACATTTCCAGGGCAATGCGCAGATGCGACTGATCCGGCGCAGAGGTGGCAACCACTGCATCCACCGGGGCTGCCGCCGGCTTGGCCGGAGAATCTGTATTCATCGTGCTGGCTACAAGACCGGTTTTCACCAGCACCAGGGATCGATCAATAAAGTCGGGGCTGGTGACGGAACTGACAGAGGTATCCGGAAACGAATGAACAGGAAATTGGTAATTGGTCACCGGCTGAGGTGCTGCACCTACTCCTGCAAATACCACCGGGGAAAGATGCATCAACTGCAGGGCCGTTGGCGTCAAAGCCGTATAATCGGCGGCTTCGACTGGAAAAGCCTCATGCCTGTGCGAAACTTTTCGGACCGATTTGACGGCATGATAATGTCTCGAATAGGGATGTTTGGGAGATATCTCCCGATGATGCCGATGCGCATCCACTCGATGCGCCGCCGTCTTAACATGATGTGGCGCGGCCTGAGCCACAGCAACACCTCCTGTACACAAACATACCGCCAAAGCAATCTGCCAGCGATGCTTCTTCTTCATTCTTATCTCCAGAATCACCTGGGAATCGCCGCTGCGTAATCTGTCCAAGGGATGATTATGCAGAGACATTGCCATTTCTCATAAAGTTGAAAGAGAAACTTCGAGGCTACCCCCTGAACCCAACAAAAAAGCCGAACATTGGTTCGGCTCGATGATTATTACCCGGTCTATGGCACACGCGGGCTGACACCGAATCAAAACTGCCAGCAGCCTGGGGCGCCAAGCCCCAAATAACCAGACAGTCCTCTCCCGAATCAATTCGAATATTAGCCATTAGTAAAATCGATGCTCCATAGTCCTTACTTGGGAATATAGGTGGAATTACCGGGACAGGCAAGGTCTGAAAAGCAATTTTTTTCCTGATTTCCGAAAAATACTTAAAACTGGCCTGAGTATTGCCTTGATACAAGGAGATAGCAAAAACCAAGGAGCGCGTGCATGTTCTCTTCTGCCTTGATGAGCAAAAAAAGTTGGCTTTATTCTATGGGCTTAGCGTTTTCCATGACCCTCATGACAAGCGGCTTCAGTCCACCTGGCCAAGCCTCGACGCTGGACCAGATGGCAGCCAGTTTTGCCCCAAAGCGCACAACTGTCAGCCCTGCACAGATCTGGCAGCGACTCGATCATGCCCGCTGGTTCGTCCAAGGTTCGGGGCCACACATCATTTATCTGATATTTGATCCGAACTGCCCCTATTGCCACCTTCTCATCCAGGAACTGCAATCCCTGATCAAACCGGATCAGCTCAGCATACGCTATGTTCCCGTGGGCTTTCTGGAACCTTCGAGTACCGGCAAGGCAGCCGCGATTCTGGAGGCGAAAAACCCGCTGAAGGCCCTATGGGAAAATGAAAAAGGGTTTACGGAAAAAGATCATGATGGTGCCATCCAGGAAATTCTGCCCAGTACGGCAACTGAAAAAGCACTGAAAAACAACCTGAGCATACTCGAAGCCACCGGCAAAAAAACTGTCCCTACCATGCTTTACATGGATAGCCACAATCAGCCACAAATTGTCTGGCAGGCTCTGGATGCTGAAAATCTCGCCCAGACCCTAAAGGGACTTCACTAGCCAAATCTGGAGCCGATGCCGGGCCAGAGTCGCGGCAAAGCTTCCCGGCCCGGCATCGGCTCCAGCTTCGCGCAAAAAAATAATCCGAAAATATTGACATTGCCAACAGTCTCTATAATATTAAGAATCATTATTGTTAACATTCTAATAACGGAGCGTATCTGCAATGTCTCGCCTGACTTTTTCCGTGGCGACTGCACTTTGTGCGGCGTCTTTTCTGGGCTGTCCTGCAATCGGTTGTGCTGATGCTGCTGACAGCAACCCGGAATCCTCCATACCCAACACCCTCGGACTTTCTGCAAAGTACTTACCAGCTTACACCCATATCGGCAACGGGCTATCCTGGGCGGGACATCTGGACAGCGAGATTTTTTCCAACTTTTCGGGAGGAATCAAGCAGGGCAGTGAAGGCAATATTGTCGGACAAATCGGGGCTGAGTATGACACCGACAAAGCCGGTCTCTGGAAGGGTGGCAAATTCACCCTCTCCCTGATGGGCATTTACAGTAGTGGCATTCAGCAAAACTATAGTGGTGATATTCAGACTGCCAGTAATATCTGGGCGCCCAATGCCGTCCGTTTTTACGATGCCGCCTACCGGCAACGCTGGAATGACTGGCTCAACACCCGGGTCGGTTATATGGACGTCAACTATTATTTTGATGTTGCCGCCAATGCCCTGCAATTGATCAACAGCTCTTTTGGCATGTCGCCCACCATCACGGTCAATGTTCCCGGTACTGCCACCTATCCCTATTCTGGCCTCGGCCTGCTGGTCAGCACTCACACGCAAAATGTGAGTAACAAATTAGCGATTTTTCAGGGTGATCCACAGCACCAGACCTCTGCGTTTGAGCGAGGCTACATGGCTCTCTGGGAAGGCGCACTGCACTGGGGTCACAAAGCCGACGAAGACATGGAGGACAATACCGATGAATATGGCCAATATGAAATGAAAATCGGTGCCTGGCGCTACCAACAGGCCAACCCCGAACTTTATGGCTTATCACCCAGCACCGCCGGTGCCTACGGCATCGTCGAAGGAAACTGGACACTGCCGGATGAACGCCAGCTTGGCGCATTCCTGCAGACTGGGGCAGCGCCGCAAAACTTCAATCCCGTCCCCTGGTACCTGGGCGTGGGCTTGCGGCTCGGGCATCCCTTTGCAGACCGCCCGGACGACAGCATTTCCATTGGTATGGCCAGAGCCTGGCTACGCCCTGAGGCCGTCGCTGCGGGACTGGATGTGGAACCAGCCAGCATCCATCCCGCTGAAACCAGCTATGAACTGACTTATCTGGCAAAAGTAACAGAGCACATCAATATTCAGCCGGATTTGCAATACATCCAGCATCCTTCCGGTTATTACCCGGATGCTCTGGTCGGCATTTTGCGTCTGCACCTCGAATTTTTTTGAATGTTGAATCAGGAAGCCTATTCATCCATGAACATGCACAATCTTACTTCTGAAAACCCTTCACGCAGCCTCGATCAGTTACCCGGCGCTGCCTCCGCGCGCATTGACCGAATTGCTGGTGATCGGACCATGCAGCAACGTCTGCAAATGCTGGGTATTCGTCCGGGCGTCGCACTGCATATTGTCCACGGCCCCAACAAACGTGGGGTAGTCATTCAAATCAACGGGGCGCGTTTTGCCATCGGCAGTGCCATGGTCCAGAAAATATGGGTTACGGAGCTATCCGCATGAGTGCCTGTCATGAAAATCAGGGAAAAGCAGCCCCAGTCCTGTCCGAACATACCATTGTTCTTGCGGGTAATCCCAACTGTGGCAAGACCACGGTGTTCAACCTGCTCACCGGTGCCCACCAACAGGTCGGCAACTGGCCGGGGGTCACGGTAGAAAAACGCAGCGGCAGCCTGCAACTGGCCAAGAAGAAAGTTTCGGTTATCGATCTTCCCGGCGTTTACAGCCTGATGGGTGGTGGCGGAGAGGATCAACGGGTCGCCCGGGATTTTCTGCTGGATACCCCGGTAGACCTGATTGTCAACATTGTTGACGCCTCCAATCTGGAACGCCATCTCGCCTTGACCGCCGAATTGCTGGAAACCGGCCACCCCATGCTGCTCATCATGAACATGACGGA
Organism: Acidithiobacillus ferrivorans; assembly: GCA_020723125.1. Lineage (GTDB taxonomy): Bacteria > Pseudomonadota > Gammaproteobacteria > Acidithiobacillales > Acidithiobacillaceae > Acidithiobacillus > Acidithiobacillus ferrivorans_A. The sequence continues at coordinate 18,438 of DYJM01000017.1, read as the reverse complement.
CGAGGCAGAAGCCAGAGGCTGGAAGTTACGTTGTGCCGAGCTGGAAAATGCTTTGGGGATTCCCGTGGTGCCCATGGTAGCGCGAAAAAACAAGGGGCGAGACTATTTGCTCCAGAGGATGATTGAGGCCTTGCAAAAAAAGCCGCAGGGTCATCCAATCGTTTATCCGGCCCCTGTGGAAGAAGCGCTGCAAACACTGGGCACAGCAATAAGCGGGCCAAATAAGGCCAGAACCAGAGTGGACGCTCTGCGTCTGCTGGATGGCTCTGCGCAACCCTCTTCAGAGCAGAACGCGAAAATGCTGAAGGACTTGCGCCGGCATATTGAGTTGATCAGTGATGAGGATCCCGCTGACCTGGTCATGGACCGGCGTTTTTCCTGGGCTTACGACATGGCGGGTATTGCCCTGCAAGCTCATGGAAAAAAGGGGCTGCGTGAAAAAATCAATCACCATCTGGATCGCATTGTTCTCAATGAATGGCTGGGTGTACCGATATTTTTGCTGGTTCTCTATCTGGTATTTGTCGTGAGTTTCAGTGGCGGCAATATTTTCCTGGATTTTTTTGATCAGGCTTCTGCGGCCCTGCTCATCCATGGAACCGGTCATCTCCTGTTGCTGGCGGGGTTACCGGACTGGCTGATTTCGGTGATTGCCGGCGGGGTTGGCGGCGGTCTCAATCTGGTGATTTCCTTTATTCCCCCCATTGGTCTTACTTTTCTCTTTCTGGCGTTTCTGGATGACTCCGGCTATATGGCGCGCGCCGCCTATGCCATGGATCGCCTGATGCGCCGCATGGACTTGCCCGGCAACGCGCTGGTACCCATGGTCATTGGTTTTGGCTGCAATGTTCCGGCCATTATGGGTGCGCGTATTATCGAAGATCCGCGTGGACGCATTTTGACCGTGTTGATGCAACCCTTCATGTCCTGCTCGGCGCGTCTCACCATCTACATGGCTTTTGCGGTCGTTTTTTTCCGCAGCAATGGTGGTCAGGTCGTATTTGCCTTATATGTTCTGGGCATACTGGTCGCGCTGCTCACGGCCTGGTTACTGGGGAAAACAGCCCTGCGCGGTGAAACCATGCCTTTTGTCATGGAACTGCCGCCCTACCGCCTGCCCAGTTTCCGCAGCGTCGTCCTGCAAAGCTGGCAGCGCCTGAAGGTCTTTATTTTCCGGGTCGGCAAGGTCATCGCCGTCATCGGTCTGGTGCTCTTCATCCTGCCCGGCATCGGCTGGACCAGTCAGGGCTTGCGCAGCACGGACATTGATCACTCCCTGCTGGCCCAGGGCAGTCAGGCATTGGTTCCGATATTCGCACCCATGGGCGTCAAGACTGACAACTGGCCCGCCGTATCCGGCCTCATTGCCGGTGCGGCAGCCAAGGAAATCGTCATCGGCACCCTCAATGGCATTTATCAACGCCAAAATGCGGCGGATTTGATGGCTGATTACCGGCAGCCCGACATTATCGGCCAACTGCGGGATGCGCTAATGACCATTCCGGCTAATGCCCTGACCTTTATACGCACACTGGACGATCCTCTGGGCTTGAGTGCCATGACTTCCACCAGTGCAACAGAGCAGGCCTCCGGCGCAGAAAGCGCTACCCTGCAAGCTATTGCCGCAGGCTTTACGCCGCTCTCGGCTTTTGCTTACCTGGTGTTTGTATTGCTCTATGTACCCTGCGCCAGCACCATGGGAGCTCTGCGCCGGGAAGTCGGTTGGGGATGGATGGGGTTTTCCCTGCTTTACGGCATCGGTCTCGCCTGGGGTACCAGTACCCTCATTTTTCAGACAGGAACTTTCGCCGCCCACCCCGCTGCATCCCTGGCCTGGATAGCCGGGATTGTAACCAGCTTCGGACTGCTGATCATTGCCCTGCGCATTTATGGGCGACGCCAGGAAGCGCGTCCCGCAGCCAGCATCAAAAAGCAGGCTGCGGTATGAGCACATTGTTTGCCGTGCGCGACAGCCTGCGTGATCACGCTCTGCTGACCAGCAGCCAGATTGCCGTGATTTTGAACCTGCCCAAAAGCACGGTAGAAGATATGCTGCGTTACTGGCAAAGCCGGGGGCGCGTCGAGACTGTTGCTCTCTCTTCAGCTAAAAGCTGTGGGAGTTCGTGCCAGTCTGGAAGTTGCAGCAGTTGCGCCAGCCCAGCACAAAATGCTGCACTGCAAGCCTGGCGTTGGCGGGATCAGTCCGAAGTTTCTGCGGGTAGCGTCATGACTTTTCACCCGCCACAACATCCCTGAGTTCAGCCAAATCCCGAAAACTGCTCGGATCATCAGGCCCTCTTGCTCCCCCCGGTGGCTACTCTATACTCCAATTTGGGGAATCGGCCAGCGGTTTGCGGACAGGGGTGCATCATGCAGGTAAAAGTAGCTGCCATTCAGATGGCAGTCGGGGACAAGGAAGCGGAAAACATCGACAAGGCCCTGCAGCAGGTACATTGTGCTGCAGATGCTGGAGCGAACATCATCCTCCTCCAGGAGTTATTCAGCACACCCTACTTTTGCAAGGATCAGAACCCGGATTTTTTGGCACTGGCCCAGCCGCGCAGCGCCCATCCCGCATTACTCGCCCTGCAGAAGCTGGCGAAAGACCGGCACCTGGTCCTGCCCGTGAGTTTTTTTGAGCGCGCCAACAACGCCTTTTTTAATAGTCTGGTGGTTTTTGATGCCGACGGAAAGGATCTGGGGCTGTACCGTAAAGCCCATATCCCCGATGGTCCCGGCTATCAGGAAAAATTCTACTTCAGCCCCGGCGACACCGGCTTCAAAGTTTTCGACACCCATTATGGCCGAATTGGCGTGGCCATCTGCTGGGACCAATGGTTTCCCGAAGCCGCCCGGGTGATGGCACTGCAAGGGGCGGAAATCCTGTTTTATCCCACCGCCATCGGTTCCGAACCCCGTGCCCCGGAAATCAATAGCCGTGGGCACTGGACCCGGGTGATGCAGGGACATGCCGCTGCCAATCTGGTCCCACTCGTAGCGGCGAATCGGATCGGCCACGAAATCGGCGCGGAAAGCAGCATCACCTTTTATGGCGGCTCTTTTATCAGTGATCCGACCGGGGCTCTGCTCGCCCAGGCTGACCAGGAGGAATGCATCCTCTATGCCGATCTGGATTTATCCAAACTGGCGGCACAACGGGCCGAGTGGGGATTATTCCGGGATCGCCGCCCGGAGTTGTACGCACCCATCCTCAGCCTGGATGGAAGCCCTTCCAATGGATGAGATTTTACCTCCGGAACCCCCGGTCATCGCCCTCAGCGCTTATGAGCGGAACGGCGAACCTTTTTCCCTTGCTCCCCAGTACGCCGCAGCCGTATGCCAGGCGGGAGGTCTGCCGGTTTTGTTTCCACCCCAATGTCCGGAAGCCCGGATTATCTTGTCGCGCTGCGATGCCCTGGTGCTGACGGGTGGTGGAGATATTTCCCCGGAGTTTTACCGCGCTACCTGTGATGAAAGTGTGTATATGGTGCATCCAGATCGCGATGCCGCAGAAATCGCCCTGGCCCGGGAAGCCATCGCCCGCCGCATTCCGGTATTGGGTATTTGTCGCGGCCTGCAAATCATCAATGTCGCGCTGGGGGGTGACCTCCTGCAGGATTTACCCAAGAATATTGGTACCCGCATCCGTCATCGCAACAATGACGGGGATCCCATCATGCATGAAGTCATTGTCCTGCCGGACACCCTTTTGGGCAGCATTGTTCGTCAGGAAACTCTGGAAATATCTTCCTGGCATCATCAGGCCATTGCCAACATGGCCCCGTCCCTGCGCATCAACGCCATCGCCGAAGATGGCGTGATCGAAGCCGTGGACATGCCCGACAACCCGGATATTTTCGCCGTACAATGGCACCCGGAACACACTGCTGCTGGTGATCCTCATCAACAGGCGCTTTTCAACTGGCTGGTGAAACGTGCTCAGCGCCGCATTGTGCGGACCATCGAACGGCAGGAAAACAAGAGCTGAGCTGGCTTAAGCCTGTAAGCAGCGGTGGGGTTGGGAGCTTTGCAGCGACTTTGGCCCGCGCCGTTGTTGTTCTTGGCGAAATCCTGCGCCCGTCAGGAGAGCTGTTTGAGCCCGCAGGGCGAGTTCTCTCCTGACAGCAGGATAAGCCCTAGAACAACAGGCAAGGGACGTTGGAGCAAAAAGCTCCCAACCCCACCGCTGCTTACAGGCTTAAGTCGTAGCATGCACAGATTCAGGGTGCCGGATTACCGGCAGGCTGCAGACGCTGCTGTAACCAGGCAAAACCCGCTGGCAACAAGGAAATCAAAACAATAGCGATCAAAACCAGATTCAGATGGGTTTTCACCCAGGGAAAGCTGCCCAGAAAATAACCAGCACCGAGCAGTCCGCCCACCCAGAGAAATGCCCCGGTCAGATTAAAGATGACAAAACGCCGATAAGGCATGGCGGCAATACCGGCGACAAAGGGTGCAAAGGTGCGGATAATGGGCAGCAGTCTGGCGATGACTACTGTTTTTCCGCCATGCCGGGCATAAAAACGCTGGGTGCTTTCCAGATGGCGGATGTTCAGCAGCTTACCGCCAAACAGATGCACCCCCCAGCGCTTGCCCACCCAGTAATTGACCGCATCTCCCAGCACCGCCGCTGTCACCAGCAAAAACAGGAGCCAGGGCGCACTCACGGCGCCAACTCCAGCCAGGGTGCCACACACAAAAAGCATGGAATCCCCGGGAAGAATGGGCATGATGACCAGCCCGGTTTCCGCAAACAGAATCAGAAAAAGGAGGGCATACACCCAAGCCCCGTATTCCTGCAAAAACAAAAGCAGGTAATGATCAAAGTGCAGAAGCATCTGCAGCAAGACATGCAAATCCGGCATCAGGCGTCTTCCGAAACTCCGCAATAGCGCTGATAGTGACGCTCAAACATGATTTCCAGTTCTGCGATCACCGTTTCTGCCTCCACTCCGCCCATGACATGCCTGGACATCAGGCTGGATGTATCATTGAGCATGTCCTTGGCATCCAGCATGCTGTAACTTTCCCGCAGCCGTTTGATGGCTCCTACCACAGTTTCGCCTTCCCGCGCAGGCAATAGGTTAGGCTTTTCAATCACTTTTTCCTGCGGCGCTTCAGGCTTCTGGCGACTGCGCAGAAATTCGGCAAAAGCCACTACCTGTTCCTGCCCGGCAGCATCCAGTTTGCGCATCACTTTCAGGAACTGACGTTCACGACTGTTCATACGTCACTACCCGTATCGACTTTCAGGGAAAACACCGGAGGTTTGCGCTTTTCGGTCATCAGCGCCAGCTCGCGAACCAGGGCGACGATCACGCGGTCAGTAGTTTTCTGCATTTCCGGCCAGAGACTGCGGCATTGTTCCAGCAACTCACCGACATTTTCAGGGGTTTCGCGATCTTCTTCCATGAGGATGTCTTCAATCAGACCCGGTTTCATTTCCGGTCGAAACAGCAGTCCCACCGCACCCTCTTCAGGGCGAAAAGCAATCCAACGGCCTTCATCATCCACCACCAGAGGCTGGATGCCTTCCGGCAAAACGGCGGTTCCCGGCGACCAGACCATCACCTTGGCACCGTCCACAGCCTGAGCCAGAGGGTCGTCTTTACCCGCTTCCGTGGCATGCGCCGTCGTAAAATAGGCGTTATGGTAAGGTTTGAGTTGCAATTCTGCGCCCTCATATTTAGCCAGCAGCAGCGCCCCCAGCCCGAAACCCACCACCGGCCTGCGGTTTTTACGGAACATGGCAATGGTTTTGATTTCCTGCTCCAGCCATTCGTATTTTTCTGTTTCCAGCGGAGACATCGGCCCACCCAACAAAAACAGGGCATCAAAAGTCAGGGCATTCCCCGGTAATTCACCACTCAAAAAAACCCGAAAATAACTGAAACCGATGTCGCGCTTTTCCAGTTGGCTTTCCACGATTCCCAGAAATTCGGAATAACTGTGCTGCACGACTGCAAAATGCTTCATTCATGCTCCTCAAAACTGCTCGTTGATTAGACCTCGCGACGCACCGGCATGGCCAACATGTCCTTGTTGCAACGTTCCTTGGCAAACTCCAGAAATTCATCCATAACCAGGCTGCGGAATTTTTGTTTCTGGTACACAAAAAAGTACGGCCTCGCCAGGGCCGGGCTCAAGGGCCGGGCCAGTAAGGTCCCCAGGGCCAGCTCTTTCAGCACCGTGGCCTCGGAGACAATGGCCACACCGAGCCCCCCTTCCACCGCGCCCTTGACCGCCTCGGGGCTACCCAATTCCATGGTGATATGCAAATCATCCGTATCTACGCCAGCCTGATGCAGATACTCCATGGTGACTTCCCGGGTGCCGGAACCTTCTTCGCGGGAAACAAAGGGATAATCCAGCAACTCTTGAGCAGACACGCTTTCATGGAGACCCAGGGCATGATCAGGCTGGGCGATGACAATCATGGAATCCATGCAACACTTGAGCGTGGCCAGACTTTTATTGGTCACCACGCCTTCCACCAGACCCAAATCAATGCTGTTGTCTTCAATCATGTGGACAATTTTGTCGGTATTTCCTACATGCAGGCGTACCTGCACGTCCGGATATTTCATTTTGAAATCACCGAGCAGACGGGGAAGCATGTACTCGGCAATGGTGGTACTGGCTCCGATCAGCAAATGACCACGCAAGTCTCCCGTCATTTCTCCAACCCGATTGGACATTTCCGTGTACAGGGAAATGATGCGTTCCGAGTATTCGTACACCACCATGCCCGCTTCAGTGAGGCTGATGCGATTATGGGTACGGTCAAACAACCGTGTATTGAATTGCTCTTCAAGCTGCTTCACCTGAAAAGTCACCGCAGGCTGTGTCATGTGCAAAGTATCTGCTGCCTTGGTAAAGCTGAGCAGCCTTGCCACCGTGTGAAAAACCTGTAACCGTCGATCTGCCATGAAAATCCTTAGTCACCCGCGACTTTTGATGAGTTTAGGGGTAATATCTGAGCGCTTCAATACAGTATTTACGGAGGATAACCCATGCCCAAGGCTTGGGAAAAGCTCGATCTGCAAGGCGCCGGGGTACAGAGTTTACAAATTCGCTTGCAAAAACTCCAGAAAAAACCTCTATGGGCCTATCTATATTGGTTTTTGTTCCCCTTGGGCGCCCATCGTTTTTATCTGGAAGAGTCCTGGGCCTGGGTATTTCCGCTGGTGACGGTCGCCGTAGTGGTACTGGCCGTTCTAGGGCTGATATGGGAAGCCATTGTTGTGGCCGTCCTGATGCTGGCGTTCGCTCTTTGGGATCTCAGCCGCATCAGCCACTGGATCAGCACCTATAACAAGGAGTTGCGCAAGGCCAGTTGGTTTGCCCGACAAACCCCCGCAGCGCCCGCCAATTATCAGGGGCGCACGGATACGGGTGAAGCGCCTGCCCAGTGGCAACGTGAGTTAGAGAACTATACGGCCACCAAGGAAAGTGAGCGGGCCGGGCATCCTGCTCCACAAAACCCTGCCCGTAAGGGTTTCGCGCCGGGACAAAGGCGCATGTCTTTTGCGGAACAGGAAAAACTGTTGCGGGAAATTGCCAGCACGCCCAAAGGCGAAAAGCCCAAAGATCATTAGGTGGGTCCGGATGTTAGGATGGTTCCGGCAAGAGCGAAAAGCGCCTAAAATACCTTTAAGGGCCGCATGGTTGGCCAAATGAGGGCGTTAAACCCTCTCTGATGATCAATAACCAAGGAGCAACCTAGGATGAATGCCATTTTACCATCCATCATCTCCGAGTTTGAAACCGCCGAGCAGGAGGCCAGCTACACGGCTTGGCTGCAGGCCAAGACGGCCGCTAGCATAGCTGACCAGCGCCCGAGCATCCCGCACGATGAGATTGAGAGGCGCATGGCCGAGCGACTAGCACGACTCAGACAGCGCAAGACGCCCTGATGATGCTACCCATCTTCTGGCTTGAGTCGGCCGACGCCGATCTGGCCGCCATCATAGACTACATCGGTCAGTACGATGTGAGCGCAGCCGAGCGCTTGTGGGAACGCCTGCGCGTCTGCGTGTTGCCACTATCAGAGCACCCTTAACTGTACCGCATCAGCGATCGAGTGCCAGGATTACGTGAAATCATCGCACACCCAAACTACATCGTGCTCTATCGTGTCACGGCCACCTGCATAGAGATCGTGAACGTGGTACATGCTCGCCGTGAGTTCCCCTGTTTCAATTCAAAATAAACGGTCATAGCGAATACCGAAATGATCCCAAAGGCTACGGAACGTGCTACTGATCGTGTCAGAGTACTCGGCAGGTGTTTTTCCCCGGCTGCGGGCAGCCTGTTCTATCTTCTGACCATGCTCATCTGTTCCAGTAAGGAAAAAGGTATGCGCCCCCTTGAGTTCATGGTAACGCGCCAGAATGTCAGCGATAATCGTCGTGTAGGCATGGCCAATATGAGGCACGTCATTGACATAATAGATCGGCGTAGTGACATAAAACTTCTCTGGCATTTTCATTCCTCTGTCAATCCAGAATTAACATCAGAGCAAACGGTTCTCTGCATAAAAACCAGAAAAGCCCGGTTCGCTCAACACTATTTTTCTTTTTCAAACATCGCCAGATAGCGTTCTTTGGGTAAGGGGAGCTGCTTGGCCACCGCCAGAAAATCTGCCAGATGCAGGGGTGAACTCATTCCCACCAGGGTGACACCGATGCCCGGCGTCGAGCGCACAAACTGAATGGCCCGTTGCGCCGCATTGGTCAGTTCGGGAATCCCTTCCTGCAAGGAGGGGATTTCTTCCCGGGCCAGCAATCCTTTGCCCAGGGTATGGCTGGCCATGACGGTCAGCTTGAGCTGAAAAGCGGCCTGAATGGTCGAAGCAATATTTCCCTGTCCGGTAACCTGACTGAAGCGCGTGTAGGCTTCGGGCATCAGGGCATTAAAGGGGAGTTCCACTACCCGCAGATGGTGTCTGTTGCCTTCACCGGCGGCCTTCTCGGCCAGCCCAATCAGACTGGTCAGGGACTGGAACAGGCTGTGATCGGTTTCCACCCGACAGGCATTGAAGGTGGAGATGCCGTAATAACGAATTTTGTTTGCCTTGACCGCCTGTTCCAACATCGTAAAGACCTGGAGCAACTTCTGGTACATGCGTTCTTTGCCAATCAGCGGAATATGCACCTCCGGCTGATCCACCAGAAACACATCCAGGGTTTCCAGACCGGTTTGGCTGCGTAAATCATCCAGTTGCCAGGCAATATATTCGGGACTCAGACAATGCACATTCCGGGCGAGGTCTTCTTCCTTGCCCAGGCCTTTGGCGACCACTTCCTCACGGAAAAAGGCGAGAGGATCTTCGGGACGCCCGCCCGTGAAGGTCAGGAACCCGCCCTTGCCCACCACGAAAAACTCCTCGCGGAGAATTCCCGCCGCCATGGCCTTGGCAATACCCGCCCCCACCGCCCGACCCGCCCGGCCAAAACGATAATTCGCACCGGTATCAATCACGTTAATCCCGGACTGCAGGGCCTGAGCGACAATGGCCGCCACGGCCAGATCCGTCACATCATCCACCGCGCCGGGGAACGTGCCTACCCCCAAGGAGGACAGCTTGATCCGGGTATTCAGAAAATCACTGAAATGTTCTTCCGCCAGAGTCTCTGCAAAACGCGCTACATAGGCCTTGCTGCCGACACTATTGGCAGCTCCGGGAATCAATGTCTTCTCCGCATTCACGCAGCGTTTCTCCTGTTTGCAAAAAGGGGGTGATGGTGGAACAGATACTCCAGACGATCCGTCACTTCGCTCCGCAAGGGACCGGGCAAGGGCAGGTCATCCAGATACTGGAATTGCCGGCTGTAATCGGGGGTGTCTTCATCGTCCAGATCCCATTCCACGCCTTCCAGCAGGGCGCGGCCTGAATCGGGCAGATTATCATCCAGCGTCCGTCCGGACAAAATCGCCCAGACCCCGGTCCAGCAGCGTGCCAAAGCAATGGGATGATACCCTCCTCCACCCAGCACCAGCAAACGCGGGCTTTCGGCGAGCAGACGCCGAAGTACCTGCCAGAACAGTCCATTGGATATCCGGAATTTGCTCAGCGGATCGGGAGACAAAATGTCCGTACCCGCCTGCAAGACCAGCACATCCGGAACAAACTGCCCCATGACCCGGGGCCATAGGGCTTCGAAAACCGCCGCATATTCCGTATCGTTGATTTCTGCGGGCAGGGGCAGATTGACCGCCATGCCTTCATGGTCATCCAGCCCGCCCCCCTGAAAAGGATAGGCATAGGCCGTGTCCATATGCAGGGAAACCGTCAAGGTATCAGGGTCCGCACGAAAAGCCGCCTCTACGCCGTCGCCATGATGGGCGTCCATATCCCAGTACAACACCCGCAGCCCGGCCTTGCGCAGTCGCTGGATAGCCAGCACCGGATCATTCAGATAACAAAATCCGCGCGCCTGACCGGGTGCCGCATGGTGCATGCCTCCTGCCGGACTGAAAGCGGTGAAACCCTGCAATACCTGCTCTGCAGCCAATATGCTGGAGCCCGTAGCCAGATTGGGCGTATCAAAAAAACCGGGGAAATAGGGATTTTCCAAGGTACCCAGTTGATATTGCTTACGATCTGCATCGCGGACATTACCGCGAAACTGGGCACGTTCAAAGGCCTGGATATAATCGCGGGTATGAAAACCAAACAGCTCCTGATGACTGGCCGGACGTCCCAGGCAATACTCCTCGGGAGCAATGGCCCCATAACTGTTGATCAGATCCAGAGTCAGGGAAACGCGTGGAATCGCCAGCGGATGATTACTGCCATAACTGGCGCGGCGATATCGGGCAGCGCCGACAAAGCGGGCCGGACGCGTAGCCGCAAGTCGTGGCTGCAGTAATTCCTTTTCATTCATCAGCCATGCCCCCGCAGACGCAGGTACACTTCGGGCAGACGCGCCGGCAGGCTATCCAGATGCGGCAGCACCAGATAATGTCCCTGCCCGAAAACCTGCGGCAAATATTCTCCACCCCGGGGGTCCAAGCTAATACAGAAGGCGTGAATACCCAGTTCCAGCGCTTCCCGCACCGCCATGCGGGTATCTTCCTGCAAATAGCGGGCATCTCCCCCGTCGTCATAATCTGCCGGACGACCATCGGAAAGAATCAGTAACAGGCGGCGCTGGGCCGGGCTGTGCAGCATCAGTTTGGTACTGTGGCGGATAGCCGCGCCCATGCGCGTCGCCAGACGCCCCGACAAGCCTCCCAGCAGGGCCCTGGCCCGTGCGTCAAATCTGTCGGTGAAGCGCTTAATGGGGTACATCAGCACCTCATCATGATATTTGCTCGCAAAACCATAGACCGCAAAGGGATCCCCCACTTCCAGCAACGCCTCGCCAAAAAGCAGCATGGCTGCACGCAGCCGGTCCACTACCCGCACCCCGGAATCTCCGGCTTCGGCCATGATCGAGGTGGAAAGATCGGCCAGCAGCAGCACCGCCGTATCCCTCTGCTGGGGACGACGTTGCAAATACACGCTGGCTTTGGGCGAACGTCCCGCACGTTTTTCAATCAGAAACTGCACAGCGGCTTCGAGATCCGGCTCCTCCCCTTCATACTGGCGACGACGGGGGGACATCCGGGTCGGCTTCTGGGCCTGCAGGGCGCGCTTCAGACGCCGCAAAGTCCCATCATATTCCGCCGCTATTTCAATGGCCTTGGCTTCGTCCTGCTCGCGCAGCTTGCGTTCGTGCACCCGTGCCCAGTCCATTTTGTACTGCTGATGGCGGTAGTCCCACTCGCGGTAGGGCCAGCCGCCCTTGGGGCCTTTCACCCCCCGACCGCTGCCCGCCACCTTGGCCGGCAAAGGAATACCCACCCCCACGCGCCCGCCCGTACCCTGAATGTCTTCGGGCGGGATTTCCATGTCCGGGTCATTGCCTTCGGCGGCCTGTGGCGCTTCCCTGGGTTTTTCCTGATGACCCGCCGCACCCAGGGGGCTGTCGCCCTCTACTTCCGGTCCATCGCTGCCGCGTTTTGGTCGGGGATAGACGGGCCTTGCAGCATTGGGGGAATGGCCGGGCAGATAAGCGCGGGCACGCTCCGTGAGGGTCAAAGGCGGCAGGGTGGTGGTGGCATACAAGGCCATAGCCACCCGAAAGGCATCCACAATACCGGCTTCGCTACGGGTCAGATCCGCCAGATCAGGGCTCAAGCGACCTTGCTGGTAATCTTCCAGATAACGCTGGGCCTGTTCATAGTAGGCAGCGGCCACACCCTCAGGGCGTCCGTGCTTGCGGGCTGCCCGTAAAACCCGGGAGATGTATCCTGGCATTTCCCGATCCAGCGCTGCATCTACGCGCAGGTCTTCACACAAATCAAAAATCATCTGGAAACGAATCAGGTCTTCGCCAAACCGGGCAAACAGCGGTCGCCAGGTAATGCGCTGATCGGGGTCCAGGGGTGGATGTTCCATGCCGATTTCCGCAAACAGGGCGTGGATGGCATCCTGCTCATAGCTGTCAAAAGCCAGATGCGCACCCGTATGGTAAAAAGCCAGCAGGGCTTCTTCCCGATCCGGCATGACCGCCGGTACAAACAGACTGCGGCCATCGGTTTCCAGAAAACTGCGGCCCCCTTCCAGACTCCAGTCGCCCTCTTCCAAAGGCAAATGCAATCCGGTCCAGGCCTGCAACAATAAACCAAACAAGCGCTTGTGGGTTCCCATCCGAAAACCGGGCAGCACCTCCAGCAGAAAGCTGCGGGCTTCATCACTTTCCAGACGAAACCAGGCCTCACCGCGAACCCGACCGGCAGCCAGCACATCTGCCCCGCGTCGCGCCCATTCCGCTACACCGTCCAGACCACAGATGCCGCGCACCTTGATGGCGCCATCCAGATAAGTCCCCAGGCCCAGACGGCCCTTGGCCAGACTGTCAGCGGGTTGCAGCAGGGCAGTCAGGCCAGTGGTGCCGTTGTCCCCAAAAAGCGTCGCTACCGGTACCCGGAAATAAGCCGCAGCACTATCCACATGGCGGTCGATCCAGGCCGCCCCCAGCTTGAACCACAGCGCCTCGCCTTCGGCTCCCCAGTTTTTCCGCACCGTGGCCGCCTGCGCAAAAAAGCCGACCACGGCGCGAAAGGTTCCGCGTTGAGTCAGAAACTGCCGCGCTTGTTCCAGCCAGGGATCCAGACCGCCAAAAGCCGCTACCATGTTGGCCGTGGCATGAAAATAGGCCTTGCCGGCTTCCCGGTCATAAAAAAACAGGTCTCTGCCTGTTTCCAGAAAGCGCAGGGCAGCCGCTTCCCCAAGCGGCGCCACTGCGGGCAAGGCTTCGCGGGCATCCCGTCCGGCCACAAAACTGATGGCCGCCAGATGCTCGAGAATTTCTTCGGTCGCTTCCGACATGAAAGCTCCTTAACGTTCCGGGAAAAAAGTCCGGAAAATTTCCAGCAAGGCTTCGCTCAACTCCGGATCATCGGTTTGCGGGTTGATGATCGCCATGGTGCAGGCTTCCAGGGATTCCAGTCCCGCCACCATCAACGCTCCAGCGTAAATCAGCGCGCGCGTCGAAGTCACTTCCTGCAGACCTTGATCCTTGAGATTCCGGGCTTTATCTGCTGCCGCCACCAGGGCCTTGGAGCGGGATTCATCCAGCCCCGCCTCTTTCATGACAATCCGGGTTTCCACCTCGGCAGGGGGATAGGTAAAGTTCATACCGACAAAACGCTGCTTGGTCGAAGGTTTAAGGTCTTTCAAAACCGTCTGGTAACCGGGATTGTAGGAAATGACCAGCATGAAATCGGGATGCGCATTGATTTCCGTGCCCAGCTTTTCAATGGGCAGATGGCGGCGATGGTCCGTCAGCGGATGGATCACGACCGTCGTGTCGGTCCGCGCTTCGACAATTTCATCCAGATAGCAGATCGCCCCCTCACGCACTGCCTTGGTCAAGGGTCCGTCCTGCCAGACCGTGGCATCTCCTTCAATGAGAAAGCGCCCGACCAGGTCTGAACTGGTCAGATCTTCGTGGCAGGCTACGGTAATCAGGGGCCGCTTGAGACGCCAGGCCATGTGTTCCAGAAAGCGGGTTTTGCCACAGCCCGTCGGACCTTTGAGCATGACCGGCAAACGGCGGCTCCAGGCCGCCATGAACACCCCGACTTCATTGGCTACGGGTTGGTAAAAAGGTTCCTGGATAATCATTTCACTCATTACTCAACCCTCTTGATTTTGTTCGGCGTGACTACGCAAATAAAGAAAAATATGACGCAGGGTATGAATCACCATCCGCTCCGGCTGGGCGGGCAGCGCATCCTGACGCTCCGCCTTCAGACAATTCTGGTAGTAAATCAGTTCACGACAATTATCGCGAATGGTATTCCAGTGGGGCTTGCCCTTCACCAGGGTTTTCCACAATTCCAGCAAATCCGCATCACTGGCATAGGGCTTATGCTCGTTTTCCAGCATAATGCGCAACATGGCCTGCGCTTCGGCAATGCCCGCTGCCAGCAATTCGGGCAAGGGCATGCCTGCGCTTTGTTGTTTGGCTAGTGCTTCAATACGTTCATGGGCGGCATCCAGTGCCGTAATTAACTGTGTTGACTCGGTCATCATCACTCCTGATCGGTTTTTCGGCGAAACCCGCTACCACTCCGGGAGATTTTCGTCTAGGATAAAAGAGTTTTAGCTAAATGCGTGTATAATTCATTTTATAGTGTGATTAAAAGGGGCAACCATGAGCAACAAACTCGTCAAGATGGTCAAACTGAACAACCTGCAATACAACGCCAATCGCGATCCTCAGGTCTACCGTCGCGTCGCCGGACATCCTTTCCGGATTCAGGCCATGCTCGAAGGTCAGGGCAGCGCCAAAGTCAGTGTAACCTGTGAAGGCAAGACTCTGAAAGAAAGCACCCTGGAACTGCCGGGTATTTTCTCCTACGAAGTCACCTTCAAGGATGCCGGCGTTCGCATTGCCACCCTGACCGTCAGCGCCGAAGGTCAGAGCGAAAGCCATGATCTGCTGCTGGACACCGAGGCCCACGCCAAGGTCGGCTGAAGCACCGAGTCAATCGGCCTAGCAAGCGCCGTCCGGCTGAGCAAAGCCAGCGGCGCTTTGGTGCTTTGTATTACCAGGCAAACTGCTGGAAAAATTCCGGCAAGCGTTGCAAACCTTCTTCCCGATCAAAAAAGCGGTCAGCCCGCGCTGAACGCGCCTGATCACGCAATTCGCGGCTCCCACCCAAACAGAAAATAGGGATATTCAGCTGGTGCTCGCGGCGGATCATGTCTATCAACTCCACCGGATCACTGATTTGCGGGTCTTCCAGATTCAGCAGCATAAAACGGTGCAAGAGAATTTCCTGCCATTCATCAAAAGCATCCAGATCAGTGGCTTCCGTCATTTCCCATTTTTCCGGAATAGACGATTCCACCGCCTGACGCAATGCCGCATCACTATTCATCAATATAAAACGCTTGCGCATCCGGTCATCAATACTGGGCATTCGTTATCTCCTGTCATTCTGGATTCGGATTTTAATCTTTCCAGACCGCCGTTTCGGCAAATCGCGCCGCCCAAAGTTCGTATTCGTCACCTGCCAACTGTTGCAAGGCGGCGTTGAAAGCGCGGGAATCCATCTGCAAGCCACTGAATATCTGCGTCTCGCTCTCGGCCCACAGCGAGGCTTTCACCTTACGAAAGCAGCCATTTTCTGTCCAGATACGTAAATATTGTCCTTCCGGCCAATGGCGTTCTGTCAAAAAAGCGCCCGCTTTGATCTTGATACCCGCAGCTACGCGCCGGCTTCTGCAGTCTTCCCATTCCGGCTCTTCCCCTTCCGCTTCTGCCACGGCGCGCTGCTCATCGCGACTCAGCAGCGTCTCGACGACCACTTGCACGCCCAACTTTTCCAGCACCCGAGGAAAAGCCGCGCGTAGAGCCTCGGGCGTGGGTGGCGAGGAGGACAGTTGCGACCAAGTCCAGACACTGTCCCCCAGGGCCTCTGCGAGCCAGGCACGAAACCCTTCCGAAGGGGCTGCCACACAAGCGACAAAACCCTGCCAGTCCACATGGAGCATGATGCTGCCGCCCAGCACCAGACTGCGCCCGATACTTGCTGCCCCGGTCCCAGCGATTTTACGCCCGGCGCACCAGAAGTCGTGCCCATCGCGCGCCTCAACGAACACCCCAAAATGCGCATAAAGAGCCACTATCCAGGGCGCGATATAGTCAAAAAGCTCAGGAGCACGGCGCATACCCCAAGCCGTCGGAAAAATAAAAAAGTAGCTGAGCTGTCCGCCATCCACCCAAACCAGCCCGCCCCCCAGGGATCTTTGCAGCACCGGGACCCCCAGCTTTTTGCAGGCCAGCAGGTCGAGTTCCGCTCCGGCAGATTGCGCCGCCCCCAGACTCAGATGTGCGGCACTTTGTACCAGCAGCAAAATGGGCAGATCACTGTCACTTTGCGCCTCTGCCAGCCCCACATAGGTTTTGTGGAGTAACTCCGGGGACAACATCCCCAGGGAGATGATGCGTAATTGCATCCCTCAGAGCAGTCCTGACCGGAGAGGAAGATGACCGAAGGCTATCGATTCAGACGTTTTCTTCCCCGCTTTTCTTGTCCTTGGGGCGGTAAAAGGCCGAAAAATAGAAATCCCGCTCATTCAAGGCCTCGTGCCAACGTACCCGCTCTTCCACCCCCGCCTGCATGATACCCGCCATGGCCATGGCCTGCTCACTATCCAAAATCAGAATCGCGTCCTGCAAATCCTCATCCAACTCGATAAAGTGCGCGGCCATGCCCAGAGGTTCCTGCACATGCACCAGAAATGATTTGCAGGCCGGATCTTCGGGATCCAGTGGCGTCATGACCAAACGACCCATATAGGCCATTCTCGCCAATTGGTTGAAACGGGGAATTTCCAGCTTTTTCCCCATCTTGTATTTGTTGAGTTCATTTTTGAGGCTACTGACATCAGTAATCGGTATGGACTTCATGCGTTTCCCTGGATTCCTTGCTGATCGGATTCAGGTCAGTTTCGCGCAAAACCGCCTTGCGGTGCAAGGTAAGGGATTTTGCGGCACCAACGCGGGCCAGAGCCTGAACGCAAAAAGGGAGACGGTTGCCCGTCTCCCACGTACCCTGAGGAGGGGTATGGTTTTTAGAAGTCGTAGCCGACTTGTAGACCGTATGAATTTTCGGCGAGGGTGGCGCTGGCATCCTGAGTCGCGCCGAATGCTGCATAAGGAGACGGACCCGTTAGAGTGTTTGCAAAGGCATGCATGTATGCCTCTGTAAGTTTCCAACCCATCCCAAGTTTCTGCGTGGCACCAAAAGTCACAGCATTAGTAACCACGGCTGGAAAAATCAAGTTGTTTCCAATATTTCCCGCACTGATAGGGTTGCTGCCATATGTATAGCCAGCACGCACCTGTAACCAGTTATTCACGTCATATTGAGTACCGATGTTAGCGACCCATTGATTTTTCCAATGCATCGGTAGTTTCACATATCCGGGGCCGCTATTCCAAGGACCATAAATAGTGAAGTTGTTCATTGTAGCTGCCCAGTTAATCCATTGGCCTTCTACACTGATCAACCACTGTGGAATCGGCCGGATAGCCAAACCAAGGGCAATTTGCTGTGGATAATTAAGATGTCCACTATACTGACCCGCTGAGCCGACTACACCAGTCGGACTTAATTCACCGCTCTCCTGCCAAGTCATTGGCGTGAAAATAATAGGTGTTTTATAAGTCGCACCGAGCGTCACCATGTTATTTACTTTGTACAGCACGCCCAACGTCGCACCAACTCCGTAGGCCCATGACGGACTAGCCAAATTCAATCCACCAGGCGTGCCCGCTGGCACTGCCTGCTGCGCAAAAGCAGCAGCATCCGCCATAGGCATACCCATTTTCATTGCCTGCTGCTGATACATTCCTTGGACCAGACCCGGCAGTTTTGTTGCTGTTTGCTGAAATGAACCTTGTTCCGCAGCGATATTTAATGTTGCACCAACTGCCAGATGATTATTAACCTTCATTGCAAGTGAAGGAGCCATCTGCATGAATGTGATACTGCTATAGGCTTGAACCGTTCCTAATGCATAGGGAGAAGAGCCGCCAACATTCCGCTGAAGATAATTAACACCCAGTCCAGAAGTCCCATACACACCGCCACCAAATACTATCCCGTCACCAAATGCTGGAGCAACCCAACCAATCGCTGGCACGCCATAGACGTTGCTGTGGCTACCAATCTCCCCATAACCAAAATTAGTCTTTCGGGTTGGATTAAAAATTTCGGCAGAATATGCAGCCTGTGGCGCCATCAAAGCCAACCCTGCAGGGTTACTAATTGATGCTGCAAGAGGATCATCAGGCGCTGCTACAACCGCACCACCCATACCCATGGCATACTGACCAATACCAATCAACTGATAACCGTCCGTTG
>DYJM01000109.1:1813-5134 GCA_020723125.1 Acidithiobacillus ferrivorans | reverse complement strand
GGCTTCGTGGCTCATTCATCACCCCCTTCCATCTCCACGACCGTCTTGATGGCCTCGAAAAGCGCTTCATAGGCGGGTGTCGGCTGAATGTCTTTGCAGTAATTACTGTCCATCGCCTCACAGATAGCGGCGCATACCATGAAAGACTCGGCGGAGTAAAAATCACCGTTTGCCGCGTCTGCAATGGCCTCGTTTGCCATGCCGAAAGTGATCTCATCGTGCCCTGGCAAGGGTGGCCGTCCCATCTGGGCCCAGTCCAGAATGACGCGGGCGGGAAGATCGGCGAAGTCATGCCGGTTGTGGTACTGATGGAGCTGCACCCAGTCGGCCATGATCTCGCAAGTGCGGATATCGTTTTCTTCGTCGATCAGTTGGGCGCGAATCGCGCGGGTTTCGTCTGCGTAGGTGTAAGGCCGGAGTCCGGTGGGTTCAAAATCGTGGTACATGGCTTGTGCTCCCATTGCGTGCTGCGATGGGGTAAGCATAGCAAACGCATTTTGCTCTTGCAACTGTTTTTTTATATGCGCTATACTGTGCCCATGGACAAACTACGATACTACATAGAGCAGCACCGGCCCGGCCCTTTCGCTCGGGAAGTGGGCGTCACCCTCCAGACCGTGCGGAACTGGAAAGCGGGGATGCGGCCGTCTCCAAAGTTCGCGCCACTCATCGAGAAAGCCACACGAGGGCAGGTTACCAAATCGGATATATACCCTGATCTTTGGCCGCCAGAGGATGCCGCTTGATTACCCTCCGTCCTTATCAGCAATCCGGTGTCCATGCCGCACGGCAGGCTATCGGGCGCGGGAAGCGGCGGATTATCCTCTTGGCCCCGACGGGCGCAGGTAAATGTCTAGGAAAGAACACCCCCGTCATGCTTTATGATGGAAGCGTGGTTCCTGTCCAAAATGTAAAAGTAGGCGACTTGCTGATGGGGCCTGACTCTCTCCCGCGTAAAGTCGTCTCATTGGCGCGCGGCCGAGAAGAGCTTTTCCGAATCACTCCAACAAAAGGTGATTCTTATATTGTAAATCGCTCCCATATTCTTTCCCTTCGCATGACCGGGTTTAAGGGAACAGTTGAAGGGTATAGAGCTGGAGACATCGCTAATATCTCCGTGGATGAATACCTGCGGAAGAATAAGACATTCCAGCATTGCGCCAAGGGATGGAGGACCGGCGTTGACTTTCCTAAGCAGGAAGCAGACCTGCTGATTCCACCTTATATCCTTGGTGCTTGGCTTGGTGATGGAACTTCAAGATTGGCTTGTATAACTACAGCTGATTTTGAGGTAAAGACTGAATGGGAGAATTACATCAAATCATGCGGGCTAAATTTTAATACACAACAAGGCCGATCATGCGAATCAATCTTTGCTACTACCGGAGGGCATGCCGCTCACTCCAATATAATACTGAATAATCTTAGGAATCTGGATGTCATCCAAAATAAACACATTCCTAAATCATACCTTACAGCTTCTCGCAAAGACCGCCTTGAGCTTTTAGCAGGGTTACTAGACACAGACGGGCACTACGACGGCAGATCTTATTCTGTGACTTTCAAACAAAAATGTTTGGCCGACGACACAGCATTTCTTTGCCGATCATTAGGATTCGCTGCATACGTTTCAAAGTGCGTAAAACGGATCAAAGGGCTTGGATTTTGTGGAGAATATTACAGAATCAGCATATCTGGGCATCTGGATACCATCCCAAACAGGGTTGAGAGAAGAAAGGCATCCCCCCGAAAGATAAATAAAAATGTCCTCAACATAGGCATCTCGGTTGATTCGGTTGGTGAAGGTGAATATTACGGGTTTGAGCTTTCCGGTCCAGATAGGTTGTTTTTGCTTGGAGATTTCACTGTCACCCACAACACGATCCTTGCCTCAAGCATCATCGAATCCGCCGTTAAACGCGGCTCTCACGTCCTGTTTCTCGCGCATCGCAAAGAACTTATCGACCAGGCCAGCCGCAAGCTGGACGACTTTGGCATCGATCATGGCGTCATCATGGCAAAACACTGGCGCAGGCGTCCTGCTGCTTTGGTCCAGGTCGCGAGTGTGCAGACCTTACGCAGACGCGATCTGCCCGCTGCTGATCTCGTGATTATCGACGAGGCGCACCTGTCCATAGCGAAAACCTACACCGATATTCTGGCTGCATACCCCAAGGCGGTGGTCCTCGGTCTGACAGCTACCCCCATGCGCGCAGACGGGAAGCCCTTGTCAGCCATCTACCATGACATTGTTGCGGTCTCTTCTGTGCCGCAGCTTATCCGCATGGGTTTTCTGGTTCGGCCCCGGCACTACGCACCCAGCCGCCCAGACCTGACCAAGATCGGACTTAAAGGCGGCGATTACGAGGAAACGGCACTGGCTGCTGCCGTGGATAAGCCGGATTTGGTTGGGCATATCGTCGAGCACTGGAAAGCTGCTGCTGCTGGACGCACAACCGCCGTGTTCGCGGTCAATATCGCACACAGTCAGCACATCGTGGCGCAGTTTCGCGCTGCGGGTATCGCCGCCGAGCATGTCGATGGGATGACGCCTAAACATCTACGAGAGGCCATTCTGGACCGGTTCGCTTCGGGCGAAACGACCGTGGTATCCAGCGTCGGGATTATGACGGAGGGATACGATAACCCGCGCATCTCGGCCATCGTCCTGGCGCGGCCTACTCTGAGTCTGGCGCTCTACTTGCAGATGGCAGGACGCGGGTTACGCATCCATCCTGAAACCGAAAAGCAGGACTGTATTATCTTGGACCACGCCGGCTGCGCTTATGCCCACGGTTTTGCCGACGAGGAGCGCGAATGGAGTCTGGATGGCCGCAAGCGGAGCAATACCCCTAAACGGGAAGCGCCCGTTAGAACCTGCACCGAGTGTTTCTGCGCATATCCCGCCGCTGCTCGTGCATGCCCTGAGTGTGGGCATATCCCGGACCGGTTGGAGACGCCCGAGATAGAGCAGGACGAATCCGCCAAGCTCGTCGAGGTCACGGATACCATGCGGCTGGAGATGATCCGCGCGAAGCGGCGCGAGGAAGCCAGAGCCGAGACGCTGCAGGACTTGCTCGCTCTTGCCCGTCAACGTGGCTACGCCCCCGGATGGGCGCATCACCGTTATGCCGCGAGGATGCGTAAGCATGCGTGAAGCCGATCTCATGGACGCCATCCACAAACTCAGCACCGGCGATGTGCGGTTGTTCCGGAATAACGTAGGCATGGCTTACACGCTGACCGGTGCGCCGGTTCGCTTTGGGTTGCACAAGGGAAGCCCTGACCTGATTGGTTGGAAGCGCACGGTTATCACGCCGG
>DYJM01000109.1:0-1713 GCA_020723125.1 Acidithiobacillus ferrivorans | reverse complement strand
GAACTTTCAAGGGCTGCTGAATTAGCAGCGGCCATACAAAAGATTAAAGGTGGCAAGCTGTCGCGCACATCTACTGGCTTTATCTGCCGCTGTCCGGCGCACGAGGATAGCACCCCTTCCTTGTCCGTGGCTGACGGCCAAAACGGGAAACCCGTCTTACATTGCCATGCAGGCTGCAGTCAGGATGCGGTCATCGGCGCGCTACGTGAGATGGGCCTGTGGTCTGCCACGAAACCAAACGTGCAGCCCATTTTCCCCCGTGGGATTCGTCCCCGATGGGACGGCAAGCCACTATCCAGGCTATACCCATACACCCTATCTAATGGCGAACTGGTCGGGTATGTAGTGCGCTACGAGGACAACAACGGGAAGGTCACCATCCCATATTTCCTGCTGGACGGCGATACCTGGAAACCCAAGGGGCCGCCCAAGCCGAGTCCTCTCTACGGCATCCCATCCCTGAGCAAGGATGGCCCTGTGTTCGTGGTGGAGGGCGAAAAGGCTTGCGATGCACTCATCAAGACGAACCGCGCCTGTGTAACGTCCCAAGGCGGCGCTGAGGCCGCAGCGAAAGCTGACTGGTCCCCACTGCACGGCAGAGACGTGGTGATCTGGCGCGATTATGACGCGCCCGGTGAAAAATATGCCCGTACAGTGCAGTCCATGCTACGGGGGAAAGCCAAAACGATCCGTGAAGTGGATGTTGAAGCGATGAACCCGGATCAAATTGACGGTTTCGACGCGGCAGACTGGGATGGGGTTGGCGATATTGTTTATCCTGACCTTCCAAAACCGGCGCCTGTTTATGTGACCGGAAATTACCGAACCACAGACTCAGGCACGGTCAAAGCCCTCTCGCAAAACCTGGTTGTCTTGCTCGGTACGCCAAAGCTATCTGACACGTTGGGCTGGAACATGCTGGCCGATAAACCCGCCTGGCGTAAACAGCCACCATTCCTGCCTGAGTTTCGCGCAGAGATCCACGATCAGGACGCTGCGGAGTTTGCTTTCTGGGCCTCAGACAACCTGGGCGCTGACTTCAAAACGACTCAAGCCATGGAGGCGATTGAAGTACATGCCAAGCGTCACCCATTCCACCCAGTCCAGGAATATCTGCACACCCTGCACTGGGACGGTATCCCGCGCATCGACCACTGGCTTTCCGATGCCTTCGGGGTGGCTGAAACAGATTATCATGCAGGAGTGGGACGCAGCTTCCTGATCTCTGCTGTTGCGCGCGCCATGCAGCCCGGCTGCCAGGTGGATACCATGCTCGTACTGATGGGCGACCAGGGCTTAGGGAAAACCAGCGCGGCACGCGCTTTGGTGCCGGATTTCAGCATGTACGCGGAGACGACTGAATCGCCCGCGAATAAGGATTTTTACCAAGCCCTGCGCGGTAAGTGGATCGTTGAAATCGGCGAGTTGCACAGTTTCAAAAACGCGGACTGGACAAAGATCAAGCAGATGCTCTCCGCGAAGGTGGATACTTACCGACCCAGTTACGGGCATTTCACTAAAGACTTCCCCCGACAGTGCATCTTCATCGGGACTACCAACGACGATCAATGGAACCGGGACACGACCGGAGCGCGCCGTTTCTGGCCGATCAACTGTCTTGAGGTCAATAAGGACTATATCTCTGCGCAACGGGATCAGTTGTGGGCCGAGGCGTTTATGAGGTATAAAAATGGGGAATCGTGGTGGGACGTG
>DYJM01000016.1:22008-30253 GCA_020723125.1 Acidithiobacillus ferrivorans | reverse complement strand
AAATGGCAGTTGCCGTGGGTGCTTTTTGCTCCGTTGTTCCTCACCTGTTGTTCTAACGTCCATTGCGACTCGCGCCACCCCGGAGAATGAAAGAGAATGGGAGCGGGTGGCGGCGGCTTGAGATCGCGCGAATTTTAGTGACTTGATCCCGTTTCTAACGTCCTGCTGTCAGGAGAGAACTCGCCCTGCGGGCTCAGACAGCTCTCCTGACGGGCGCAGGATTTCGCCAGGAACAACAACGGCTCGAAACACGCGGCAAAGCACCCACGGCAACAGCCATTTTTAGGTTCAAGGCCAGTTGTGAAGTTCTGCTCAGCAGGGCCATGGCCTGCTTGTTGCTAGTAACTGAGAAGGGTAGGCTTGCAACACTTTCCCCTTTTAAGCCCCTACGGGAGGGGCATCCACAGGTTCGGGAGCAAAATCGGCATGGTTGTTCTGCAGGCACATAGGACCCTTTGGGCCAGATTCATTGTTTTATGTAGTGCAGTTCTGTTATTTGGGCTGAGTGCTGCCTATGCCCATGCTGATCATTTTCTCAGTCCGGATCAGGCGTTCAGCTTTTCCGCGAAGTTGTCCAGTCCCGACCATCTGCAGTTGCGCTGGGATGTGGCGCCCGGTTATCACCTTTATAGAGATCGCATTCAGGTTTCGGTGCTGCCCAGCAATATTTTGTTGGGAAAATACACGCTTCCCAAGGGAGTGATGCTGAATGACCCGGCTTTTGGAAAAATGCGGGTTCTGGAGGGCGAGAATACGGTAATCATTCCTTTCTCGGTCAAAGGCACTTCGCCGGGCACGCTGACCGTCAAAGCTACTTATCAGGGCTGTGCCAATGCGGGGGTTTGTTATCCTGAACAGAGCAAGACGATAGAGCTACCCTTCCTGGCCTCAGTTTCCGCGCCGATACCGAGCGCTTCGCTACCCAGTCCCCATTCCCGGTCTTCACAGGTAAAAAGTAGCAGTAATGCCGGAGTATTGGCGGGTGATTTGCAAGACAGTTTCTGGCTGACTTTGGGACTGTTTTTCATTGCCGGCCTGGGACTGGCTTTTACCCCCTGTATATTCCCGATGATTCCCATTTTGTCAGCGCTGATTGTCGGTCAGGAAGCCAAGCGGGGCGCACAGAAATCCCGGGCTTTTGCGCTGTCGCTGGCTTATGTGCTGGGCATGGCGTTGACTTACACCATTGCGGGCGTGTTGGCAGCAATAACAGGTGCTTATTTGCAGGCGGTTTTCCAGAATCCCTGGATTCTGGGCGCATTCGCACTGATATTTGTGTTGCTGGCGCTTTCCATGTTCGGGTTTTACGAGCTGCAAATGCCCAGTGGAATGCAAACCCGGCTTTCCGGGATGGGGAAAGGCGGGCATCTGTTCAGTAGTTTTGTCATGGGAGCCTTGTCGGCGCTCATTGTCGGTCCCTGTGTGGCGGCGCCATTGGCAGGGGCCTTATTGTTCATTTCCCAGACAGGTAATGTATTTTTGGGCGGACTGTCGCTGTTTGTCCTGAGTCTGGGGATGGGCGTACCTCTCTTGATTATCGGGACTTCGGCGGGGCGGTTGTTGCCGCGTGCCGGTGCCTGGATGGACGCAGTCAAGGCCATATTTGGCGTGCTGATGTTGGGGGTGGCCATCTGGCTGATGGCCCGGGTGCTGCCAGGAGCAGTCAGTCTGGCGCTTTGGGCGGCACTGGCCGTTATTTCCTCTATCTACCTGGGGGCGCTGGACGCTTTGGGGGCTGAAGCCACAGGCTGGAGACGCTTCTGGAAAGGCGTGGGAATCCTCCTGCTTGCCTATGGTCTGGTGATGGGGGTGGGCGCGTTGAGCGGTGCCAGTGATCCGCTACAGCCGCTTTCAAGAATCATGGAGACGGTAAAAGGCGCAGACCGCTCACAGCAGGCTGCGTTGCACTTTAGCATAGTAAAAAGCCCCCAAGCCCTCGATGCTGCACTGAAGCAGGCTCAGGGTAAACCCGTCCTGGTGGATTATTGGGCCAGCTGGTGCGTGGAATGCGCACGCATGGACAAGGTGACCTTCGCGACGCCAGAGGTGGAAAATGCCCTGCGCAATCGGGTGTTGATCCGTGTCGATGTGACCCAGAATGACGCCAACAGTCGGGCTTTGTTGAAGCGCTACAATCTGGTTGGCCCGCCGGCATTTATGGCCATAGGCGCAAATGGTCAGGTGCAGGCCCAGCAGGAGGGCTATTTGGGACCCCGGGCCTTCATGCGCTGGTTGCCCAAATCCTGACGGGCAGGCGTGTTCGGCAACCTGGAGTCGGCAGTTATCCCCTGGGCTTTTTGCTCCAACGTCCCTTGCCTGTTGTTCCAAGGCTCATCCTGCTGTCAGGAGAGAACTCGCCCTGCGGGCTCAGACAGCTCTCCTGACGGGCGCAGGATTTCACCAAGAACAACAAGGGCGCGGGACAAAGTCGCGGCAAAGCCCAGGGGATAACTGCCGATTCCATCCAGACCTAGTGTCCTGCTGCCTTTTTCAGCGGCCCACCCTTCAATACGTAGAGCGTGCCGCAGTAGGGGCAACGGGCTTCGCCCGTTTCTTCAATCTTGAGGAATACCCGGGGATGCCCGTTCCAGCGGCTCATCTCCGGTCGTGGGCAATAGAGCGGTAACTGCTGGGGTTCCACCTCGATGAACCCCTTGTTGCAGCAATGAATGGTGTTTTTCATGGTTCAGGCGACGTGATGCAACCATTCGGGATGATCATCCCGACGGCCGGCGACTGTCTCGAAATAACGGCTTTGCAACTGGCTGGTGACAGGTCCCCGACTGCCACTACCAATGACTCTTCCGTCAATTTCGCGAATCGGCGTGACTTCGGCGGCGGTGCCCGTAAAGAACGCCTCATCGGCAATATAAAATTCATCGCGGGTGAGTTGTTTTTCAACAATGGGAATGCCGGCATCCCGGGCAAAACGGAGAATCGTGTCGCGGGTTATGCCTTCCAGGGCGCTGGTCAGGGTTGGTGTATAGAGAATGCCATCGCGCACCATGAAAATGTTCTCGCCGGAACCTTCGGCGACATAACCTTCACGGTCCAGCAGCAAGGCTTCATCATATCCGCAGGACGAGGCTTCGCGCTGGGCCAGCATGGAGTTCATATAATTGCCGGTAGCCTTGGCCTTGCACAGGTGGATGTTCACCTGATGACGATTGAAGGAACTGACCTTGACGCGGATGCCTTTTTCGAGCGCCTCCTGCCCCAGATAACTGCCCCAGCTCCAGGCAGCAATGAGGGCATGGACTTTCAGGCCCTTGGCAGACAGGCCCATGCCTTCGGCGCCATAGAACAGCAGCGGGCGAATGTAGGCAGACTCCAGCTGATTTACGCGAATCACTTCCTTGGTGGCCGCGTTGATTTCCGTTTCCGTGAATGGGACTTCCATCTGCAGGATTTTGGCACTGTTGAACAACCGTTTGGTATGCTCCGGCAAGCGAAAAATGGCAGTCCCCTGGGGGGTGGCATAAGCCCGCTCGCCCTCGAAACAACCCATGCCGTAATGGAGACTGTGGGTCAGTCCATGCACCGTAGCTTCTCTCCAGGGCACCATTTTGCCATCAAACCAGATAAAACCGTCGCGATCCGCCATGGACATTTTTACTTCTCCTTATAAATCCGTATAACTACCAATCCATTCCTGCCAGATGATCCGCACCTTTTCTGAGGCGTCCTGCAAAGCCTCCCAATGCGGGGTATCATCGGCATGTACATTGTTTTCCTGCAAGTTCAGCCAGCGTTGATTTTCTACCTGCCGGTAAAGTTTCCAGGCATGCAGCAAAACAGAACCTTGCCGGGCATTCCAAACACCGGATTGCATCAGGGCTCTGATGGCTGCTGCGGTGCCGGTATTCTGACACAAATCCGGCTGCTCTGGGCAAGCGCCTAGCATAGCAAATTGTACAAGAAACTCGATATCTGTCAGTCCACCAGGACTCAATTTCAGGTGGAAAGCATGTGGCGCTATGTTTTTATTGTCGAAAATACGTTTTCTCATGCTCCGAACGGCACTTTTCAAGGTCTCGGCGTCTCGTCTGGAACTCAAAATGGCTTGACGCAGTTTTTCAAAGTCTGCCCCCAACTGGGGATCACCGGCCACCCATCGTGCGCGGGTCAGGGCCTGATGCTCCCAGGTCCAGGCGGATTGCTGCTGGTAGCGGCGGAAAGCCTCCATGCTGCTGACCAGGGGGCCGGATTGACCGCTGGGCCGCAGGCGCATGTCAATTTCATACAATATCCCTGCGCGGGTCAGCGTGCTGAGCAGGTGGATGAGCCTTTGTCCCAGGCGGGCATACCAGGTGGAGGCGGGAAGGGGGGCTGGACCGTCACTTTCTGCATCAGGCGGGGCGTCATATAAATAGATCAGATCCAGGTCCGAGGCGAAGCCCATTTCCTGACCGCCCAGCTTGCCCAAAGCGATGACGGCAAAAGATGCTGTCTGTCCGTCCTGAGCACAGATCCGGCCATGGCGGTGTTCCATTTCCAGCCGGGCCCAATCCAGTGCGGTTTGCAGGGTAAGTTGTGCCAGATCGCTGAGTTGCCGCAGTAACGACTCAATGGATAACTGCTGCGTCCAGAAACTGGCCGCCAGACGGACCAGTTCGGCATTTTTGAAGCGCCGCAGGGCATCCATGCGTTCTTCCTGGTCTTCCGCATGTTGTAGCTGGGCGTGGAGAATTTCCGGCCATTGCCCGGGCTGATGGTTGTTGCTGAGGACATCATCGAGCAGCACGGGAAAGCGGGCGAGTTGCTGCGCTAACCAAGGACTGTGTAGCAGCGCGCTGCAATGCTGCAGATAGCGGGGATTTTCGGCGAGGAGCGCGAGGTAATTGGCTTTGCTGAGTATGGCTTCCAGCAGGTTCAGAAAATGTTGCAGAAGCGCTTCGCTATCGGCTTCCTGTGCACAAATTTCCAGTATCTGCGGCAGCAAATTATCCAGACGCTGGTGCCCTTCCGTGGATAAGCGCAGGGATACATCCCGACTATGGGCAAAGCGCCAGAGTCGGGACCAGCTTTCTGACGGGTTGGGAAAATGCAGTTTCTGGAAAATATCTTCGGGGAGCATTTCCAGCGTATGGTTTTGGGCATGCAGCCAGAGTTGCCGACCCAGTTCCGGCGAATTGCTGGAAGGCGCAGTTTGCGGAACCAGGGTTTGTAAGAAAATCTGATGCACTTGCTGACGCAGGGTATCCAGATCCGTCCGAAAAGCATCCACATCCTCATGGTGCATGGCGCAAGCCAGTCGCTGCCATTCGTTCTCATTGCGGGGAAGTTGCTGGGTTTGCTGGTCCTGGACCATTTGCAGGCAGTGCTCGGTATTACGAAAAAAACAGTAGGCCTTGCCCAATAACAGAAAATCGGATGTTGGCAGTAGATCCAGTTCGTGGAGAATCTCCAGCGTGCTGAGCGTGTTGGTATTGCGTAGTTGGGGGGTGCGCCCCCCATGGATGATCTGGAGCGATTGACAGATAAATTCGATTTCGCGAATCCCGCCTTGTCCTTTTTTAAGGTCATGACTGCTTTCGCCCTGCTCGGCATCCATCAGGGCCTTGACCTCACGGAGTCCCTGCAGGGCGGTAAAGTCCAGATAGCGGCGGTAAACAAAAGGCCTCAGCATTTCCAGCACTTTTGCAGCAAAATCCAGGTCACCCGCTACGGGTCGGGCCTTGATGAAAGCATAACGCTCCCAGCCCCGCCCATGGACCTGATAATAGTGCTCCATGGCAGCGGCGCTAATGCAGAGGGGGCCGGCATCCCCGAAAGGACGCAGACGCATGTCTACGCGAAAGCAGAAACCTTCGGCGCCGGGTTGATCCAGCGCCTGAATCAGCCAGCGCCCCAAACGGCTGAAGTATTCACTGTTTTCCAGAGACCGGGGACCACTACTGCTGCCGTTTTCGCTGAAGCAGAAAATGAGGTCGATATCCGAGGATAAATTCAGCTCTTTTCCGCCGAGTTTGCCCATGCCGATGACCGCGAAAGCAACCGCCTCTCCGGCATCATTCATGGGACATCCATAGGATTGTTCCAATAATGCCTGGCCGTATGTGCAGGCCTGCTGCAGACAGGTTTCGGCCAGCGCGCTGACCGCCGCGACGGTTTCCGGCATCTGCTCACCCGCCATGCGATCCCGCCAGATGATTTCAATCATCCGCGCATTCCGATAGCGCCATAGTGCCGTATTGAAGGCTTCAGGACTGAGATCCTGCAAGTCGGGAAGCGGGGTGACTTCTCCCTTGGCCAGGCGGAGCAGATGCTGGGGATGACACTGCAGATATTGGCGCAGAAAGGGGCTGGCGCAGGCAACCTGCAAGCAATGCCGGAAAAAATCTGCACCCTTATCCAGCAGATTGTTGCGTTGGGTTTCCGAAAATGTTGCCCAGATGAGCGTGAGCATTTCTTCTATGGCTTCCCTGTCAACAGGAATTTGCCGGAGCATTTCGGTGATCAGGGTGGGTAAGCGTGTCCCGGTTTTCGGGAGCAGGGATTTTGGGCTCTCATCCATCGGGTTTTCAGGCACAGGTCTCCGGGACATGGGGCTTTTCCTTGGCAGGGCATGCATGTTCACAGTGTACCTGAAGATGATTATGATACGACCCATGTAATCCTCTTACATTTTCTTGTGCTATTCAGGAACTTCGCGTATTTCCTCAGTATTTTTAATGAGATCGACCGGGTATCATGGCTGATGCCCATGCTGGTGCCCCGCATCAGGCAGGACTGCGACAGTCTCTGCGCAGCTTGGCTGTTGGGTTCGCCCGGATTTCAGCGGTGCTGGTCGCGGGTGCACTGCTGCTGATACTCGCCGCCTATCTGCTTTTCACATATAGGCCGGAACTGCTCCGGGATTATCTGCGCAGCGCCCTGGTAGAGCATTTCTCCGAACCCGTGCAACTGAGTGCCATCCGGACCGGATGGCAGGGCGGACCCACTGTGCAATTTCAACATTTGCTGATCGGGTCTGCCGCCCATCCGGATTTGTCCCTGAATGATGTGAACTTGCGTTTTTTTGTCTTGCCATTGTTCGCGGGCGACCTGCTGGTCAGAAAACTGGATGTGACCAGTGGTTCTGTAAAACTCCTCAAAAATGCCCGGGGGCATTGGCAGTTGGCCGGACTGAAATCGGGTCAATCCAACAGTCATTTTAATCTCAAGCTGGATCCAGCACGCCTGCAAATCCAACATTTTTTGATTGAATTGCCAGGCAATACGCATTCAACAGCCTTGCATTTGCAGTGGCTCAGTACGGACGGCTTACGACCGGACATGCAGATTCATCTCGACTGGGCAAAAGGCGGCAGTCTGGAGTACGCGGGTGCAGCAGGAAATGGGCAATGGGCGCTACATGGTCTGCCCTTGGCCTGCTTGCATGAGCTGGATGGCCGTTTCCCTGCGCTGCAGGGAGTGATGAGTGCAAAGGGTAGTCTGGTCTGGCAGGATGGCTTGCCCAGCGCTTTGGACGGCCATTTTCAATGGCAACATCCGGGTTTTTCAGGGCGGAAATCGACCGGGGTGCAAGGTCAGCTCCGCTGGCGAGGGTTTGCCCATTCGGGGCAGCTTGAGATTTCACCAATCAGCGGAATCAGTGCGCAGCCCTTGTCCGCTCGCTTGCGTCTCCACTGGCAGGGGCGATTGCAGGGTGATTTCAGTGCCAAACGCTTGCCTGTTCAACTGGTTATGGACATCGTCGGTCCTTTATTACCCGCGCACTGGCAAAACTGGCGCCAATCTTCCTGGCACGGAAGCTTGCGGGACCTGCAGGTACATTTTGCAAAAATCCGGAACACCCAAAAGCTGAGCTGGCAACTACAAACCCGGCTGGATGATCTGGATATTCCCGCTCTGGGCAAGGCCCCACGTCTGGACGGTTTGAATGGCCATCTTGATTTTCAAGCGCAACAATTCCACCTGCACTTGCAAAGCCGAAAACTGAAGGTATTTTGGCCGCGTTATTTTGCGCATCCCTGGTTTTTACAAAAAGTGTCGGGGCATATTTCCGGTCGCTGGAATGCTCAGCACTGGTCTTTGCAGGCCGCTCCTTTGCTTGTGCATGGCCCCGGAGATTTGCAGCTAACCGCCAGCATTGGTCCACAACAATTGCATTTGC
Source organism: Acidithiobacillus ferrivorans (assembly GCA_020723125.1). GTDB lineage: Bacteria > Pseudomonadota > Gammaproteobacteria > Acidithiobacillales > Acidithiobacillaceae > Acidithiobacillus > Acidithiobacillus ferrivorans_A. Next base: position 22,134 of record DYJM01000016.1, on the reverse strand, counting down.
AAGCCCGACTGCAACACCTGCCGGTACGCGACATCAACACTTTTCTGCCGAATCAGGGAATTTCACCGGCTTTGCAGCGCTGGCTTTCCAGGGCCTTTCTCAGTGGCACTCTGGACAAGGCAGATT
>DYJM01000016.1:0-21908 GCA_020723125.1 Acidithiobacillus ferrivorans | reverse complement strand
TTGCAGCGCTGGCTTTCCAGGGCCTTTCTCAGTGGCACTCTGGACAAGGCAGATTTGCGCTGGCAAGGTCCCTGGCAGCATTTGCCCCAAAACCGCAATCAGGAACATCTGAATCTGCAGGCCCATTTTCAAGATGTGCATTTGCATTACGCGCCACGCTGGCCCGATGCAGAGCACCTGGATGCCCGTTTGCAGTGGACTGGAAATGCATTGACCGTTCGCAGTCACGGGGAGATTTCCGGTATTCCGGTGCGGGAGGCGCAAGTTTCTATTGGCAATCTGGATACGGCACTTGCATCGCCTCTGTATGCAGAAATCAATACGCCTCTGCCTATGGCAAAACTGCTGCCCTGTTTGCGTCAGACCCCGATTTTACGCCATGCGCAAACGCTGCCTCTGCAACTTTCCGGGGAAGGACAGTTGCACTTGGCCCTGAAGGTGCCCTTTCACCATGAAAAAACCCAGGTACAGGGTGTGCTTGCTTTGCAAAAAGCCGGAATGAAAATAGGAAACTGGCAAGCTGAATCCATTTCGGGGCCCATTCATTTTCAGCGTGATGCCATCAGTGCCAAAAACCTGCAGGGTCAGTTTGTGGGCGGCCCCGCACAATTGAGTTTCCAAGCCAAAGCGCTTGACCAGCAGACTCATCTGCAGATGCAATTGCAGGGGTCGCTGCAGGCCGGGCAGTTACCGCTGCCGCAATCCTGGCAGTCCAGATTGCATGGCGTGATTCCCTATCAGGTATCCGGAACTCTGGAAAATGGCAGGCTGCGCTTATTGGGATCTGCCCGGTTACAGCGTAGTCGCAGTACCCTCCCGGCACCGTTTAACTGGAATTATGCGGATAAGTCCCGCGTCAGCATCTCCGGACAGGGGCTTTGGGATCGTGCTTTTGATCTGACTGTTCACGCCGCTCAAGGCCAGGCCCGGCTGAGTTGGAAAAGCGAAGGCAGGCATTGGCAGTGGCGGGCTGCAGCGCTGCGTCTGGGTGCGGGCCCCCTTCCCAAAATGCCCGACTACGGCGTGAGGATAGATGGACAGGGTAAGGTTCTGCCTGTGGATGAATGGGTTGCTCTCTTGCCGGAAGGTGGTCCGGGAGGCAGCTTGCCCACCACTCGTTTTGACCTGCATTGGCAGCAAGTGCAACTGCTGGGGCAGGTTTGGCAGCAGACCCGGATGCAGGGAGAAGCGCGTGGCCGTAATTGGCATTTGCGTTGGCGCAGCCCTCAGTCTACGGGCAAGCTCAGTTATCAGGCGGCACGAGCTCCGGCACAGGCGGCCGCCATTCACCTGAATGTGCAGAAACTGCTACTCAGCCCTGCGCAGACCGAAGCTCTGCAGTCTGCCCGGCTGGCTTCCTGGGTACCTTCTTCTCCGGCCTGGGCCACAGGTAGCCCACTGGACCTGGATGCCCATATGGACCATCTGGATTGGCGGGGGCATCTTGCCCATGATGTGAGCTTACAGGCGGAACGCTCGCCAAGCGGCTGGCAACTGTCGGCTTTGAAAGGGGAGTGGCTCGGTAGTCACTGGGATCTCAGCGGGGCATGGCAGCCCCATGATGGTGGCAGGACTACATTGCAGGGAACCGTGCAAAGCCACAATATTGGCCCGGCTCTGGAAGCGCTGGGGATGAACAGTCTGGAATACGGGCAAGCCCGCTATACGGGAAAAATTTCCTGGCCGGGTGCGCCCTGGGACTGGAATGTGCAGCATCTTCAGGGGACGATCGAGTCCACTGTCAAAAATGGTCGCCTCAAAAAAATGGGGACGGATGCATCCTGGCTGGTTTATGTGAATCCAACAACCCTGCTGAAAGATCTGCTCACCCTGGATTACCGCCCATTATTTGGAGAGGGTTTGTTCTTTCATGCGCTTTCGGCAAAGTTTGTGCTCGGGAAGGGTTTGGCGCGCAGTCAGGATATTCGTCTGAACTCCAGTGCGCTGGCCATACATGGAGCAGGGACTCTGGACATGGAGGATCAGCAAATGAAACTGAATTTGCAGGTTTATCCCTTGCAGAGTTTTGATTGGCTTCTGGGACATTTTCCGCTGCTGGGTCCGGCACTGTTTGGACATTCGGGTAAGGTGCTAGAATTAGACTATCTGGCCCAAGGCTCTTGGGAGCACCCCATGGTTACCCGCATATCGTCGTCGTCAGCAAAGGATAAATAACGCATGGACGCTCAGCTTGCCGTGATTCAGATGGTTTCTTCGGATATCCCTTCAGAAAATCTTGAGCAAGCCGCAGGGCTGATCCAGGAAGCTGCAAGTGGGGGAGCGAAGCTGATCCTGCTGCCCGAGAATTTTGCCTTTATGGGGCGCCATGAAACGGACAAGCTCGCGCTGATGGAACCCGATGGTGAAGGTGTTATTCAGTCCTGGCTGGCGGATCAGGCGCGTCAGCAGGGCTGTTGGCTGGTGGGCGGCAGCATCCCCATTGCGGCGCCTGACGGACGCTGCTTTGCGACTTGTCTGGTTTACGATAATGCAGGCCAGCGCCGTGCGCGTTACGACAAAATCCATCTTTTTGATGTGGATCTGGCTGGAGGGGAAAGCTATCGGGAATCCCGCAGTATCGCCCCCGGCAAACAGCCCGTTCAGGTGGAAACCCCTTGGGGTCAACTGGGTCTATCCATTTGTTATGATTTGCGTTTTCCGGAGTTGTATCGGCATTACGCCGGTGCCGAACTGCTGGTGGTGCCAAGCGCTTTCACCCGACAAACGGGTGCTGCCCACTGGGAAAGTTTGCTGCGCGCCAGAGCCATCGAAAATCAGGCGTATGTGCTGGCTGCCGATCAGGGCGGCCTGCATCAGAATGGTCGCCAGACTTTTGGCGGCAGCATGATTATTGACCCCTGGGGGCAGGTCCTGGCCCGCATGGAACAGGGACCGGGATGGGTGATGGCTGGAATGGACAGGGACTACCTGCAAAGTTGCCGAAAGCAGTTGCCCGCTCTGCAACATCGGCAACTGGACTGAGGGTTCCTACCAGGCGATATAGGCGTAGCCCTTCTGCTGCAGGGTAATGAGATCCACCGCGCCGCTGAAAACGGGCACCGCCTGCGGAATCAGATCTGCCTTGTCGATGTGGATGGTTTTCATGGTCTGTTCACAGGCGTTGAAAACCACGCCATACATGTGCAGGCTTTCTACCTGTTCCATAATGAATTTTTCGTAATGTTGATGATTTTTCGGAGCCTTGACCAGCAACCAGAGGCCGGGTCCGAAGCAGTCGATGACAATATCGGCATCGCTGTTGAAATGTCCGAGGACGACGGCAGCACTATGCAGGATGTCCAGAATATAAGCCGGATCGGACTTGTTGAGTTGATATACTACCTTGTTTTTGCTTGGCCCCATCATGCCCTGGGCGTTGCCCTGATTGCTGATGGCCAGGGCACCGACTCCAGCAACAGCAGCAATACCTCCGATGAACTGACGACGGGAATGGTTTTTGGATTGGGTCATGCTATTCTCCTGAGCTTTATGGATAAGACTTCCCTTGAAGCATAGCAATAATTAAGCCGGGGCCGGCGTGAAGATCGGAGGAGCGTTGCGATGTTGAAGGTTTTTATGGGTGGAGAGAGCGCATGAAGCAGTTTAACGGAGCGTTTTTTCGCGACTTGTGGCGTATCAGTAAGCCCTATTGGTGGCATTCAGAAGAGCGCTGGAGTGCACGGGGTGTTTTCGCGCTGATCATTATTCTCAACCTGTTTATGGTGTTTATTTCCTACCGCATTACCCAATGGTATGCCGTTTTCTGGAATGCCTTGCAGCGTTTTGCGGTCCATGCCGCCTGGCATCAGATGCTGATTTTTCTATTGCTGGCGACAGCTTACATCATAGCCGCCGTATCCCAGACTTTTTTTACCCAGATGCTGGAAATACGCTGGCGGCGTTGGCTGACCCGCCATTATCTCGACAACTGGCTGTCCAAGAATACGTTTTACCATATGCAGGTACTGGGCGATGGTACAGATAACCCGGATCAGCGTATCAGCGAGGATCTGGCCAGTTTTACCAGCCAAACCCTGAATATCATCATCGGCCTGCTGAGTTCCATCACCACTCTGGCGGCCTTTGTGTTCATGCTCTGGGAGTTGTCGGCCATGATTACCATCCCCTGGAATGGCGCTTTATACATCATTCCCGGTTATCTGGTTTGGGCTGCCTTGATATATGCCGTATTTGGAACCATTCTGACAGCGCTTATTGGCCGCCCGCTGATCAAGCTCAATTTCAATCAGGAACGCTATCAGGCGGATTTCCGTTTCAGCATGATGCGCCTGCGAGAAAACAGCGAGAGCGTGGCCTTATATGGGGGCGAAAACGAAGAGCGCCACCATTTTCTCCGGCGTTTTGCCGAAGTGTATGCAAATTACTGGCGGATCATCTGGCGATCCATGCGCCTGAACTGGTGGGTATCGGGCTATGGTCAGGCGGCCATTATTTTCCCGATTATTGTCAGCATGCCTGCCTATTTTGTGAATAAAGCCATTGGCATCGGCGGGCTGCAGCAAATCGCCTCCGCTTTTTCCCAGGTACAAGGTGCGCTTTCCTTCATAGTCAGTAGCTACAGCAGTCTGGCCAACTGGCATGCGGTCGTCGATCGTTTGCGCTTTTTTGAACAATCCATGGATGAGGTGCGGGTTATTCGTGAAACCCACTATCAGATTGAACGGAAAAACGCGCCCTGCCTGCAGGTCAAGGATCTCAATGTGCGCTTGCCCGATGGCCGGGAACTGGTGCATGACCTGAATCTTGACATCCATCGTCGTGAACGGCTGTTGATCATGGGGCCTTCCGGTGGCGGAAAAAGCACGCTGATCCGCAGTCTGGCGGGTATCTGGCCTTTTGGTGACGGAGAAATCGGCCTGCCCGCAGGGGAACGTCCCTTGTTTCTTCCCCAAAAACCTTACTTGCCTCTGGGTACCCTTCGGGATGTTCTGGTTTATCCCTTTGGCGCCAGTGTGGATGATCAGCAACTGCAACAGATTTTGCGCAGGGTTGATATGGATAGTCTCGCCGACAAGCTGGATGACTCCCGGCTCTGGTCGCATGTGTTATCCTTGGGAGAACAGCAGCGTTTGGCTTTCGCGCGGGTGCTGGTGCAAAAACCGCAGTGGATATTTCTGGATGAGGCGAGTTCGGCTCTGGATGAACCCGCTGAGAATCGACTATATCAACTGCTGGTCGAAGCCCTTCCGGAAAGTGCAATCGTCAGTGTCGGCCATCGCTCCAGCTTGTTGCTGCACCACCAGCATTGCCTGCGCCTGCTAGGTAATGGTGCCTGGGTGCTGGAACTCGTACAGCAGCAAGGCCCAGCAGGAGGGCTGACCCCGGCCCCCGCTTGAGCACTACGCAGTAAAGGAAATTTCCGGTCGATTCATATGGTATCGACCTTTGCCACACCATCAGGAATGTAAGGAGATCCAATTATGGCAATGACTGCAAAAGATTTACCCGTTGGTGGCGCCATGCCCGCCTTTTCTTTGCCTTTCGGAGGAAAAAGTGGTCAGTGGTCGAGTGCTTCTGCCCAGGGCAAGCCCTTGCTGGTGCTGTTCATCTGCAACCATTGTCCTTATGTGCTGCATATCAGCAAGCAGTTGGGGGAACTGGCCCGTCACTGGCAAAACCAGGGACTGCAGGTGGTGGCGATCAACAGTAATGATCCGGACACCTATCCTGAGGATGCCCCCGAAAAAATGCCAGCCGAAGCGCAGCGTGCCGGTTATGACTTTCCCTATCTTTTTGATGCAGATCAAGCCGTAGCGAAGGCCTTCAACGCCGTTTGTACCCCGGACATTTTCCTTTTTGATCAGGCAGGCAAGCTTTTTTACCACGGCCAATTTGATGATAGCCGTCCCAAAAATACGCTGCCGGTTACCGGAAAAGATTTATCGGAAGCGGTAGCTGCCGTGCTGGAAAAACGTGAGCCTCCGGCAAAAGTCCTGCCCAGTGTGGGTTGCAGCATCAAGTGGCGAGCCGGTAATGAACCGGAGGGTTGGGCATGATTCCCGTCCAGCGCTGTGCCGTGGTTACGGGTGCATCATCGGGTATTGGCGCAGAAACAGCCCGTCAGCTCGCCCGCCAGGGATCTAAGGTCTACGTCGGCGCCCGCCGTCTGGAAAGACTGCAGGCATTGGCGGAAGAAATTCAGGGCGTGGCCCTGACTCTGGATGTCACCGACACGGAAAGTGTTCGTCAGTTTGTCGATCAGTTACCCGAGGCGGTGGATATTCTGGTCAATAATGCCGGCGGTGCGCTCGGCCTTGAGCCCATTGCCGAAATGGAGGAATCCCACTGGCAGCGCATGTGGGACAGTAATGTACTGGGCCTGGCGCGGATGAGTAAGGCACTTTATCCACGACTGTTGAAGGCTTCTTCGGGCGTTGGGCATCTGGTCAATATCGGCAGTATTGCCGCCCATGAAACCTATGCCGGTGGTGCGGGTTACACGACCTGCAAGCATGCAGTCAAGGCGATTACTGAAACCCTGCGCGTGGAATGGCTGGGCAAGCCCATCCGCATTACCGAAATAGATCCAGGGCTAGTGGAAACCGAATTCAGCCTGGTGCGTTTTGCCGGGGATGCAGAACGTGCAGCGAGTGTATATGCAGGTATGGAGCCTTTGGTGGCAGCGGATATTGCCGACGCCATTGGCTGGGTGGTCAGCCGTCCTGCTCATGTCAATGTTGACGAAATCATCATAAAACCGCGCGCTCAGGCGCGGGCCGGGCTGGTACACAGGGATTAAAGACCTCCAAGCATTTCGTCAGGCGATTGCTGGAGCCTCTTTCCATCCGGTGCATGAGTGGGTGGCGCGCTGGCAGCTTTTGCAGGAGTGCGGAAAGGATATTCAGCGCGCCTGTGTCTGAGTTTCAGTGAAAAATATGCTGGAAAATACCGCTGGCAATCTGTTGCTGTTTGGCAACAAAGTTGGGGTGTTGCTGAACCTGTCGTTGCCGGCGCAGGCGGAGCAGGCGTTTCTGTAATTCCCGTTTGATGCGTTGTCTTTCATGTCCTGCCATGAAGGAAGAATAACTGGGGAAGCTGCGAACCCGCCGCAAAGCCGCCAGTAAATTTGTGCTGTTATCCATCTGCTGTCTCCTTGGTTTTCTAATGAAAATGATAAAGCAAGGAGCGTGCCCAAATAATAAACGCATATAAATCAGTGCATAAAAATTATCCGAACGGTCAGTCAGCCAATTTCTGTCACGTTTTGACGACAGGGTGCCCGTTTTTACAGGGTGCCTCCTGAAACCGGCGCTGGGTCGGGAAGCTTTTTGCGCCAACGGCGCGGGCCAAAGCCGCTGCAAAGCTTCCCGGCCCAGCTCCGGTTTCAGGATAACTGCCCGTGTCGCAAAAACTCCGCACTGCTCAAGGGGACGTTTTTGTAACCGGAAGGCTAATGCCGGCGGAAAGCGTCCAGAATCAGAATTACCGCCCCGATGGAAATGGCGCTATCGGCAATATTGAAGTAAGGCCAATATAAGGAACCCCAGTGCGCCCCAATGAAGTCCACTACATAGCCAAGGCGAATGCGATCGATGAGATTGCCTACAGCACCGCCAAGAATGAGTGCAAGAGCGATGGCGGTCCAGGTGCTGCCGGGTTTGAGACGACGCAGGATGGCGACAATGACGACGATTACCAGCAGGGCAATACCGATGAGCAGCCAGCGCTGCCAACCGCCTGCACCTGCCAGAAAACTGAAAGCAGCCCCCGTATTATGAACGAGGCGAAAATTCAGGAGGCCGGGGATGACGACAATACCCTGTCCCACCCGCCAGATGTGACTCAGCCAGAGTTTGACGCCCTGATCAAGAAGGATGACGGCAAAAGACAGCCAAAGGTAACGTAACATCAGCAGAACTCCCGTTGTTCGCCCGGTAATTCGAGATTGCTTACACAACGACCACAAATTTCCGGATGTCCGGCATGCTGGCCGACATCATGACGGCGATGCCAGCAGCGTGCACATTTGCTGGCCGTGCTCGTTTGTACCTGCAAAGCAACCCCGGGAACCAGTTCGGCGCTGTTTTCCGGTCGCCCGGAGTAGGCATGGATGCTGCAGGCGGAAGTCATCAAGAAATAGCGCAGTTCTTCTCCCAGGGGCTGCAGAAACGCCTGCCAGTCATCGTTGGCATAAATCTGCAGTTCGGCATCCAGACCCGAGCCGATTTTCTTGTCCTGACGCAGCAGTTCCAGTGCCGCATTGACCGCGTCCCGCAACTGGCTGAGACGCTCCCAGCGGGCGTTCAGCGCAAGGGTATCTGCGGGCAAAGGAATGTCCGGGTATTCACCAAAAAACACGCTGGGTGCCGGCCGATCCCGCATTTCCTGCCAGATTTCTTCTGCGGTAAAGCTCAGGACGGGTGCCATCCAGCGCACCATGGCTTCCAGCATCAGCCAGAGGACGGTTTGTGCGGAACGGCGGGCGCGAGAGGCAGCCGGTGAGGTATAGAGGCGATCCTTGAGTACGTCCAGATAGAGGCCGCCCAGATCAATGGAACAAAAATGATGGAGCTTTTGCTGGACCTTGAGAAATTGATATTCGGCATAGGCCGCACGAATTTCTTCCTGCAGCAGTGCGGTGCGCGCCAGCATCCAGCGATCCATTTCCAGCAACTCTGCTGCGGGCAGTGCGTCTTTAGCGAAGTCAAAATCGTGGGTGTTGCCGAGAATGTAGCGGGCCGTGTTACGAATGCGCCGATAGCTATCCCCCAACTGCTTGACGATGGCATCGGAAATGGGAATTTCCCCCCGGTAATCTGCCGAAGCCACCCAGAGGCGCAGAATATCCGCACCATAACGGTCGATAATGCTTTGTGGGGCGATGACGTTACCCACTGACTTGCTCATCTTGCGGCCTTCACCATCCACCGTGAAGCCATGGGTCAAAACCGCCTTGAATGGTGCGCGCCCCCGGCTCGCCACAGACTCCAGCAGGGAGGACTGAAACCAGCCACGATGTTGGTCTGAACCTTCCAGATACAGGTCGGCAGGACTGTGCAGTTCCGGACGCTGCTCCAGGACAAAGGCGTGGGTCGAGCCGGAATCAAACCAGACGTCAAGAATATCCGTGCTCTTGTGGAAATGATCATGTCCACAGGCTGCACAATGGGCCCCTGCAGGCAGAAAATCCTCGGCAGGCTGGTTGAACCAGGCATCAACACCGTTGGCTTCCACCGCCTGAGCAATCCGTTCGAAAGTTGCGGCATCGCGCAGCGGTTCACCACACTGGGCGCAGAAAAACAGGGCAATGGGTACGCCCCAGGCTCTTTGCCGGGAAATACACCAGTCCGGGCGCTGACGGATCATGCCGGCAATGCGCTCCTGACCCCAGTCGGGAATCCAGCGCGTTGCTTCTATGGCAGAGAGTGCCTTGTCGCGGAGCTGATTGGCAGACATGCTGATAAACCATTGCGGTGTCGCCCGAAACAGCAGAGGCGTCTTGTGCCGCCAGCAATGGGGATAGCTGTGGCGGATTTTTTCCAGATGCAGTAGGGCATCTTCCTCCTGCAGCAGTTCGATGATTTTTTCGTTGGCCTGACGGATATTCAGCCCACCAAGACCACGGGGCAGGTCATCACGCAAGCGGCCGTTATCCTGCAAGGGGCTTTCTACTGGCAGATGATAATGACGACTGGCCTCATAGTCCTCCACGCCATGCGCAGGCGCGGTGTGCACACATCCGGTACCGGCTTCCAGGGTAACATGTTGGCCGAGAATGATTGGAACCTGGCGATCCAGAAAAGGATGCTGCAGAATCAGTCCTTCGATCTGCGATCCGCTACATTCTGCCAGAATGGCAGGACCATTTTCCGAAGTTTCCCCATAACGGGCGAGGGTGCTTTCGGCCAGATCGGCAGCCAGCAGAATATGGCGATGCCCGCTGCGCAGGAGCACATAAGCATAATCTGGATGAACGGCGACCGCCTGATTGGCGGGTAAAGTCCATGGGGTGGTGGTCCAGATGACCACACTGGCGGCGATAGCCTCCTTCAGCCCCAGCCGCTGCTGCAGGTCAGCCGGATCGGCAACGGCAAAAGCCACATCAATGGAGGGATCCGTGCGATCCTGATATTCGACTTCCGCTTCGGCCAGCGCACTACCACAATCCACACACCAGTGGACGGGTTTGGCACCGCGTACTACCTGACCATTGACGGTCAAGCGACCAAGTTCCCGAAGAATATTGGCTTCTGCCGCAAAATGCATGGTCAGATAGGGATGCTGCCAGTCGCCGAGGATACCGAGTCGTTCAAAATCCTGCTTTTGTCCGACAATCTGACTTTCCGCATAAGTCCGGCAAGCGTTGCGAAATTCCTGGGCACTGACTTTTTCTCCAGGGCGTCCCAGCTCCTTTTCCACCTGGATTTCAATGGGTAAGCCATGACAATCCCAGCCCGGCACATAGGGGACCCGGTAACCTTCACTTAATTTGCTTTTGTTGATGATGTCCTTGAGAATTTTATTGACCGCATGGCCTATATGAATTTTGCCGTTAGCGTAGGGAGGGCCGTCATGCAGGATGAATGTCGGGGCATTGCTGCGCGCCGCCTGGATGGCGGCATATAAATCATGCTCCTGCCAGCGCGCCAATGTCGCCGGTTCGCGTTCCGGGAGTTTGCCCTGCATGGGAAAGTCCGTTTGGGGAAGGTTCAGTGTCAGCTTGTAGTCCATGAGTTTTGAAAATCCTAAGGGTGTTCGGCAAAAAAACGGCGGGTATTGATAATATCCCGGGCAATGGCGGCCTTGAGGGCGTCGAGATCCGGGTACTTTTCTTCATGACGTAATTGCTGATGCAGTTCTACCTGAACGCGCTGTCCATAAAGATCAGGACTGTCGGCATCCAGGCAGTGTGCCTCCAGCACCATTTGCTTACCGCCGACGGTAGGTCGCAAGCCGATACTGATGGCGGCTATCCAGCTTCCTTGAGGGCTGTGCAGACGCCCGGCAAAAATGCCTTTGACCGGAACGGGGCGGCGATTCAGGGGAATGTTGGCGGTGGGGAAGCCCAGTTCCCGACCCAGATGATCACCGTGAACGATTTTGCCACAGAGGGTATAGGGCCTGCCCAACCAGCGCCTGGCCTGGTCCAGGTTACCCGCCAGCAATGCCGCACGAATGCCGGTGCTGCTGACACGTTGGCCGTCCAGACTGAAGGGGGGTTGCTCGTGTACGCTAAAACCATACTGGCGACCGAAGTGCTGCAGCATCTCCAGATCGCCCCGCCGCGCCGCCCCGAAACGAAAGTCATGGCCAACCACCAGAAAGCGGCACTGTAATTGCTGCACCAAAATGCGCGTAATGAAATCTTCAGCGGAAAGCCGGGCCAGAGCCTGATCAAAAGGCAGGCAGTAAATTTGATCTACGTCGTAGTGACGCAGCGCGTCGATTTTTTCACGAAGACTGCTCAGCCGGGGGGCGGCCCGGGATGCCTGAAAAAACTCCCGGGGGAGGGGTTCAAAGGTCAAAACCGCCGTCGCTAAATCACTTTGGCGCAGGGACTGCAGCAAGACCTGATGTCCTCTATGAACACCGTCAAAATTGCCGATGCTGACCGCCAGCGCTGAGCTGGCAGGACAATGGCTGCGTCGATGGAAAAAGCCTGGGAAATTCATGCGGGATTATTTGCGATCCGTTTCACGGTAAAATGGCGACATACTAGCCTAAATTCATGGAGAACCCTAGATCATGGGTGTGCAGTCTGCCCACTCGGGTTGCTGTTCCCGGATGACCTCCTGCAAAGGGCGGCGCTGACCGAAGCCCTGCTCATGACCATGGTAGTAATCCAGCACGGGTTCCGGATGGCGCCAGCACAAATAACCATCGCCCGTATCAAAATCCACCAGCCATAATCCCGATACGACCACGCCCAGACGCTCCATTTTATTGATCCAGCGCTGCACAATTTCTTCGTAGTGGATTTCCTGTTGCTGTAAAATGGGGTGGTTTCCCATGTTGGCGCGCATCGACTCCAAAACCGGAGAGAGTTCATCAACAGCCTGGGCGGTAATGTTGCGGACCAAAGGAAAAATTTGCCGGGCTTCCAGCAGGGTGAACACGCGAATCTGACCCGGTCGCTGAATGGCAAATACCGAATCTCCATGTCCATGTAATCCGTCCGTTTCAGGCACGGTCAGTTCTCCTTCGGATGATATCGCGCAACTCGTGGATGCCCAAAGCCCAGGTGCCACCCAGATACAGAACGGCCGCCAAAAGCACCAGACCGAGGATTCGCAGGAGTCTTTCCCACAAGGGTAGGGCCAGCCACAGTGCAGTATCGCCGCGCAAGCTCAATAACACCAAACCCATGATAATCGCCATGGCAGCGGATTTCAGCAAGAAGAGCGGCCAGCCCGCCTGCATTTGATAAACACCATCCCGGTGCAGGCGGCGCCAGAGCAGAACCGCATTCACCAGTGCCGCTGTGCTGGTGGCAATCGCCAACCCCAGTTGTTGCAGGGGCCAGGCGAGAATCAGGCTGATGATCATATTGACCGCCACGCTGATCATGCCGAAACGGACGGGCGTTCGAGTATTTTGATGCGCATAAAAAGCGGGGGCAAGGACGCGTGCAGCAATGATGGGTAATATGCCGATACCATAACCCATCAGACTCAGACTGCTCTGCCAGGCATCTTCGGCGCTGTAGGCACCGTAGCGAAACAGGCTGATCAGAAGTGGTTGCGCCAGAACCAGCAGACCGACCGTCGCCGGAAGGCCGATCAGCCAGGTCAGGCGCAGCGCCCAGTCCAGGGTTTCGGGAAATTGCGCAGAACCCTCAGCCGCCTGCCGGGATAGCAGAGGTAATACCACGGTTCCCAAGGCGACCCCGAAAACGCCCAGAGGAAATTCCACCAGCCGGTCAGAGTAATAAAGATAGGAAACCACATTCGCCCCGACCAGAGAGGCCAGGATGGTATTCAGGAATAAATTGACCTGGGCGACCGATGCGCCGAAAGCGGCTGGCCCCATCAGGCGCAAAACCTTGGCGACTCCCGGATCACGGCGGCGCAGGCGCGGCCAGCGCAAATAGCCCAGTTTTTTCAGGGCCGGAAACTGAAACAGAAGCTGCACCACGCCACCAATCAAAACACCCCAGGCTACGGCGATGACCGGTTGGGCAAGATGCGGTGCCCAGAATAATGCCGTGGCAATAATGCTGAGATTCAGGAAAACCGGCGTAAAGGCAGGCACCGTAAAGTGACCGTGGGTATTGAGCACACCACCAGCCAGCGCCACCAGTGAGATCAGAAAGAGATAGGGAAAAGTAATCCGCAGTAATTCCACGGTCAGCTGGAATTTGCCAGGGTTGGCAGCAAAGCCCGGAGCTATGGCATAAACCACGGCGCTGGCCGCGAGAATGCCGATCAGGGTGACGACGGCCAGGGTCAGGGCCAGCCAGCCGCTGATGTCGGCGACAAAGGCCCGGGTTTCCTCGGGCGTGCGCTGGGCCCGATATTCACCCAGAACCGGCACAAAAGATTGCGAGAAGGCGCCTTCCCCAAACAGTCGGCGAAACAGGTTGGGAATCCGGAAGGCCACGAAAAAAGCATCAGCCATTTCCCCGGCCCCGAACAAATGCGCAAGTATAATGTCGCGGGCGAAACCAAGCAGTCGGGAAAGCATGGTATTGCTTCCGACTTTCAATACACTGCGCAGTGGGTGTTTACTCATGCGTCATGAGCATGATGGAGAAGCACATTCATGAGAGAATGATGGCATGGGCAGCGTCACCATGCCAAGCTCGGAATGTGCCCGTTCAAGTTTAACGTGGCCGCAATCAGGGTAGTAGGGAAGCTACTTCCTGATGCAGCAGAAAATCCCTGAATGCCTGGGCGGCAGAGGAAAGTCGTTTGCCTTGACGGTGGACCAGATACCAGTGACGCTGAATAGGGAAACCTTCCACGTCAAGGATGGTCAGGTGTCCGGCAGTTAATTCCTCGCGAATGGTGTGCAAAGAAGCGATGCCCAAACCCATGCCAGCGCGCACGGCATGCTTGATGGCCTCATGACTGCTCATCTCCATACTGGTTTGCAGGGTCACACCCGCTTTGCTGAAAAAACGTTCTGTGGCACTGCGCGTTCCTGAACCTGCCTCGCGGATGATAAAAGCGTATTCCGCCAGATCACGCAGTGCAATCCGGGAGTTTCCGGACAAAGGGTGTTCCAGTGGTGCAATGACCACCAGAGGGTTATCCAGAAATGCACTGGCGTCGAGCGCCAGGTCTTCGGGCGGTTGCCCCATGATGGCCAAATCCACTTCATTGTCAGCCAGTTGCTGCAGCAGGGTTTGACGGTTGGTGACGTCCATGCTCACGGTGAGTTGTGGATGCAGGCGGGCAAAAGTGGCGAGCAGGTAGGGTGCGATATAAGCCCCGGTGGTCGCAACCGCAATGTGCAGGTGGCCACCAGCCAAGCCCTTGAGATCATTGATGACCTGGGCGGCCTCATCCAGTTGTTGGGTAATGGTGCTGCTGTAATGCGCCAGTTCGCGGCCGGCCTCGGTGAGATAGATTTTTCGTCCTACCTGTTCAAAGAGGGGTAGTCCGACCTGCTCCTCCATCTGTTTGATCTGCATGGATACTGCTGGTTGGCTCAGGTGTAACTCCAGGCTGGCACGGGTAAAACTCTGATGTCGAGCTACGGCAGCGAAGACTTGGATTTGGCGAAAGGTTAGATGCATGGGCTTTTCCTGGGGGCAGATTTCAATCGTTGACTCATCAGTAATAGCTTATCATAGAAGCCATAATATCTGATTTTTGTTTATGGTCTGAGCCCATTATAGTTTGTCCATCGTCTCGGGAATGAGCGATCGCACCGGGGGTCCCCGGGCGCTGGCAACTGCATGGAGGTATGGAAGATGGCTGTTAAGACTTACAACGCGGGTGTAAAGGAATACCGAAACACCTATTGGGAACCGGAATACACGGTCAAGGATACAGACATCCTCGCCGTTTTCAAAATCACTCCCCAGGCTGGTGTGGATCGTGAAGAGGCCGCCGCTGCTGTTGCCGCCGAATCCTCCACGGGCACCTGGACTACGGTATGGACCGATCTGCTCACTGACCTCGACTATTACAAGGGTCGTGCATACAAGATTGAGGACGTACCCGGTGATGATACCTGTTTCTATGCTTTCATCGCTTATCCTATTGACCTTTTTGAAGAAGGTTCGGTGGTCAACGTATTTACCTCGCTGGTAGGTAATGTGTTCGGCTTCAAGGCCGTACGTGCCCTACGTCTGGAAGACGTACGTTTCCCCATTGCCTACGTCAAGACCTGTGGTGGTCCACCCCATGGCATTCAGGTGGAACGCGACATCATGAACAAGTACGGGCGTCCATTATTGGGTTGCACCATCAAACCCAAGCTGGGATTGTCGGCGAAGAATTACGGTCGTGCGTGCTATGAAGGTTTGCGCGGTGGTCTGGACTTCACCAAAGATGACGAGAACGTCAATAGTCAGCCGTTCATGCGGTGGAAACAGCGTTTTGACTTTGTTATGGAAGCCATACATAAGGCGGAACGGGAAACAGGCGAGCGTAAGGGGCATTACCTGAATGTCACTGCACCGACCCCGGAAGAGATGTACAAGCGGGCCGAGTATGCCAAGGAAATCGGCGCACCGATCATCATGCACGATTACATCACGGGTGGCTTCTGCGCGAATACGGGTCTGGCCAACTGGTGCCGGGACAATGGGTTGCTGTTACACATTCACCGTGCCATGCACGCGGTGCTGGACCGCAATCCCCACCATGGTATTCATTTCCGGGTGCTGGCCAAGATCCTGCGTCTGTCTGGTGGTGATCATCTGCATTCAGGTACCGTGGTCGGAAAACTGGAAGGTGATCGTGAAGCCACTTTGGGCTGGATCGACCTCATGCGCGACCGGTATATCAAGGAAGATCGCAGCCGTGGCATTTTCTTTGACCAGGATTGGGGCTCCATGCCCGGTGTGATGCCCGTGGCATCCGGCGGCATCCATGTTTGGCATATGCCCGCCCTCGTCAATATTTTCGGTGATGATTCGGTCTTGCAGTTTGGCGGCGGCACCTTGGGACATCCTTGGGGTAATGCTGCTGGCGCAGCGGCCAACCGGGTTGCCCTTGAGGCTTGCGTTGAGGCTCGCAATCGTGGTGTGGCCATTGAAAAGGAAGGTAAAGCCATCCTGACTGAAGCGGCCAAACATTCTCCGGAACTGAAAATTGCCATGGAGACCTGGAAAGAAATCAAGTTCGAATTTGACACGGTCGATAAGCTAGACGTGGCTCACAAGTAAGGCGCAGAACGCCGTTGCCGCTCTGCTCATCCATGCGGTGCATGTTCGTCATGTACCGCGCCGGTAACCCAATGGTTTTTTAAGGAGTCTATTATGAGTGAAGTACTTGATTACAAATCCCGTCTCTCGGACCCGGCCAGCCGGAAATTCGAGACTTTTTCTTACCTTCCGCCATTGACGAAGGAACAGATTCGCCAGCAGGTGGAGTATCTTGTGAAAAAAGGCTGGAATCCGGCCATTGAGCATACCGAGCCGGAGAACGCCTTCGGCCATTATTGGTATATGTGGAAACTGCCGATGTTCGGTGAGACCGAAGTAGACAACGTCCTGGCTGAAGCGGAAGCTTGTCACAATGCCAATCCCGACAACCATGTGCGTCTGGTGGGATATGACAACTACAAGCAGTCTCAGGGCACCGCTCTGGTGATTTTCCGGGGCAAAACGATTTAAGCCTGTTGCCGAACCTATAGGCAAAATCCCCACGGCCATCTCGCGTGGGGCAACTTTTCTGATGACGGGGCGAGCGGGTTCTGGCTCCGTCAGTTTAAGGTCCAAGGAGATTCCATGAGCGATAAGCTGGAGCAGTACCATATTCAGCAAGAGCCTTATTACCGTTCCACCAGCGATGAGGTGGCCCTTTACGAAGCTGCTTATAGTGTGCGCATGCCCATGATGCTGAAAGGTCCCACCGGTTGTGGGAAGACACGCTTCGTGGAATACATGGCATGGAAACTTGAACGACCATTGATTACCGTTGCCTGTAATGAAGACATGACCGCCTCGGATCTGGTCGGACGTTTTTTGCTTGATGCCCAGGGAACACGCTGGCAGGATGGTCCGCTGACATTGGCCGCCCGCTATGGCGCCATCTGCTATCTTGATGAAGTGGTGGAGGCGCGTCAGGACACCACCGTGGTCATCCACCCGCTTACTGACAACCGGCGCATGCTGCCCCTGGAAAAGAAGGGTGAACTGGTCCATGCCCACCCGGATTTTCAGCTGGTGATCTCCTACAATCCCGGTTATCAGAGTTTGATGAAAGATCTCAAACAATCAACCAAGCAGCGTTTTGGCGCACTGGATTTCAATTATCCTGAGCACGCTACGGAAACCGAGATTGTGACTCACGAAACCGGTGTAACTATGGACGTAGCCGGTAAATTGGTTTCCATTGCTGAACGTGCCCGTAATCTCAAAGGACATGGATTGGATGAAGGTATTTCCACACGCATGTTGGTTTATGCGGGCTCTCTGATTGCCAAGGGCGTTGAGCCGCTGTCAGCCTGCAGAGTGGCATTGGTCAGGCCCATCACCGACGATCCGGATATGCGTGACGCACTGGATGCAGCCGTGACGACTTATTTCTGAGCTTGCCCAACGTCAGGAGTATGAACGGCTTTCCATAAGCACAAGGGAAATGGCATGAAGCGTTTGGAAGATTATCAAGATCTGGTGGAGTCTTTTGGCGAAGACAGTCAGGCGGTGCTGCAGGCAAACTGGCAAGAAGCGGCACGGGTTTTTAGCCCGCTTGGCCTGGATCAATACCTGGATGGCGCCATGAGCCTGCGCTCTTTGGGCAAAGGCAGCGCGCTGGTCAGTGCCTATCTGGATACGGCCCCGAATGTTGCCCACGAGCTGGGCGAAGATGCGGTTTGGGAGATGGTCAATACCATTATGAGATTATCTTCCAAGACCAGTGGTGCCGTACTTGAGGCGGTTATCGCGACCAGTCCCACTGCTGCCAATCGTCTGGGGGATCAGGAACTCTTCAAAGGCTATCTGAGTCTCCTCGATCGCCTGCTGGCTCAGGTGCCACGCGCACTGCGACCCATGTTAAATAATCTTGACCAGCTTTTTGCCCATCTGACCCTGGGTGGGTTGCGCCGCTGGGCCATGTGGGGCGCTCACGCCCTGCGCACGGATTTTGAAGGTCAAACGGCCTATTTTTCCTTGCAGAGCCCGGAGTCTCTGGCCATGCTCCAGCAAGAGCGCAAGGGGACACTGTTCGTCGATATCCAGCGTCGTCTGCGTATGTATCTCCGTGCCCTTTGGGGTCGGGATTTCTTCTTGCGCCCCACCAGCGGTGATTATGAAAATCGTGAAGGTTACCGGCCCTTTATCGAGGGCTTTTTTATTCATGTCCCGGATGCCTATGACGACTGGAATGAGCAATCAGGTCTGCAACGCTACCGTGCGGCTACCGCTCATGCCGCTGCCCACATCGCCTATCTGCACACAAGTATCTCTGCTGAAGCCTTGACGCCCTTACAGATGGCGGTGATTGGTCTGATTGAAGATGCCCGCGTTGAAACTTTGGCGATGGCGGAGTTTCCGGGGCTGCGTGAAATCTGGCGGCCTTTTCATAAGGCTACCCCCGGACCGGTAAATAGTCTGGCTGATCTCTTCGCGCGACTGGCCCGCGCGCTGATTGACCCCGATTATGCCGATGAACACCCCTGGGTGAAAGCCGGGAGAAGCGCTTTCGCCGAACAGCCTCTTCAGGACAGCCAGTTTTCCTGGAATCTTGGGGTGAGGCTCGCGCACCTCCTGTTGCAGGAAAAAATGCCCTATCACGCCCACACGGATATCCCGGATATCCCTTATCGCGACGATAATCGCTATATCTGGGAATTTGCCGATATTGACTGGGAGCGGGAGGCTACGGTTCTTCCCGGCAGTCAGGTGCGGCGATACGTGAGTGTCATGGAGATGGTCAATCAAGTTGATACGGAAACGGCCAGCGATGATGCGCAGGAGATCTGGGTCCTGCAGTCCGAGCTTTTTCCTTACGAGGACATGGGGGTCAGTTATAACCAGATGGAAGGTAGGGAACCTGTTTCTGATCCATTTCATTACCCCGAATGGGACTATCAAATCCAGGTCAACCGTCCACATTGGGTGACGGTGCTGGAACGCCGTCCACAGAGCGGCGATCCTGCTCTTGTGCGGGAAGTGCTGGACAAGTACAAACCCGTATCCAGCCGCCTCAAATATCTCATCGAAGCCCTTCAGCCCCAGGGCGTGCAGCGCCTGCGTAAACAGGAGGATGGCGATGAGATAGATCTGGAGGCGGCCATCCGGGCGATGATTGACATCCAAATGGGCCATCAGCCCGATACGCGTATCAATATCCGGAATATTCGCAAAGTGCGGGATCTGGCGGTGCTGGTACTCATGGACCTCTCCGAATCCACCAATGATCCTGTCTATGGATCTACAGAGAGCATCCTGCAGCTTACCCGGGAAGCCACGGCGCTGTTGGCCGATGCCATGTCTCGAATCGGTGATCCTTTCGCTATTCACGGCTTTCACTCTGACGGCCGCCACGATGTCAGTTATTACCGCTGCAAGGACTTTGATGGGGTTTATGACGAACAGGTCATGGGACGACTTGCGGGGATGAAGGGTAAGCTCTCTACGCGCATGGGCAGCGCTCTGCGCCATGCGGGTCATTACCTCCAGCAGCAGCGCCAAAGCAAAAAATTGTTGCTGGTGATTACTGATGGCGAACCTGCCGACATCGATGTGCGGGATCCACAATATTTACGTTACGATGCCAAGCGCGCCGTGGAGGAACTGGAGCGTGACGGTATCACGACGTATTGCCTGAGTCTGGATCCTCATGCCGACGATTATGTCGCCCGAATTTTCGGGGCCAAGAACTATCAGGTTATTGATCATGTCGAGCGCTTGCCAGAAAAACTCCCTATGCTATACATGGGACTCACGCGCAACTGAGGGAGCATCTATGAGCATGGATAGACAAGTTACTGACAATATGATTGAGGGGTTTCGCGAATTTCGTCACACCTATTACGAACAGCAACCCGATTTTTACCATTCTCTGATCAGGGATGGGCAAAGTCCAAAGGTTTTATTTGTTGGCTGCTCGGATTCTCGGGTTACACCTACTTCCATGTTTGGTACAGAACCTGGAGATGTTTTTGTGATACGCAATGTGGCCAATCTGGTTCCGCCAGCGGAATTGGATGGCCATCTCCATGGAACCAGTGCCGCTGTGGATTTTGCGGTCAATCAACTGAATGTTCAGCATATTATTATCAACGGTCACTCACAATGTGGCGGGATCAAGGCCCTTCTCCACGGGACGGGCGGAGAATATGTGGGGCCGTGGGTAGAGATTGCCAGGGAAGCGCGTGCGGAGGTCTTGCGCGACTATGCGGATGCCAGTCCGGAGGAACAACTTACGGCATTGGAAAAAGCCAGTATCCTGATATCCATTGAAAACCTGCTGACTTTTGATAGTGTCCGCCGGAAAGTGGTGCGTGGTGAACTGCAGTTGCATGGCTGGTATTTTGACATGCAGCGTGGCGCACTTTTGGGCTACGAAGTCGAAAAGAAATCCTTCGAAGTTCTGGTCTGAAAGTGTACTTCCTGAATGACTTCGTGCCTCTGCTGGCGTTGGCTCGCGACTCGATTGCTGGCTGCGCTCAGCGGTCGCATCTTGCCAATCCGGTATCTTTTTGAGAAGTAATCGTCCCTTACGCTGGGCTCTGGATATTGTGCTGATGTTGTTGGTAGTGGCCGGAGTGTATGTATGGACACAATGGCGCGGCGCAAGTGATGTTGCTACTCCTGCCACATTACCGGTTTTGACCCTGCAAAAGCTGGATGGGCAGTGGGTGCAGTATCATCCTGGGGCAAATCAGGTGACGCTGATCAATTTCTGGTCTGCGGATTGCCCTCCCTGTATTGCCGAAATTCCCGCCCTCAACTGGCTCCAGCAATGGTTTGGGGGTGCTGGATTCACGGTGCTGGGTGTGGCGGTTGCCGGAAATACGCCGCAGGCCATCGTGGCGGCGCGCGCCCGTTTTGCTATGGATTATCCGCTCTATGTGGATAAAAACGGAGCAGCCGCCCAGGTTCTGGGCGGCGTCACTCTGACCCCTACCTCCCTGCTGATCAACCACAAGGGGCAGATTGTGGGCCGTTATGTAGGGGCTATTTCCCTACCTGTTGTCATCTGGCGATTACTTTGGATGTCCCATTATTAGCGATGTATGGCTATTTTTCTGTGGGCGCGTTGCCGGATAGAGGGGTGCCAGGGCTTTCGCCTCCGCTGCTGATGGCTGCTCCAGCGGGCAAGCCGGCCTGCGGTGATATTGGGCATACAAACGCTCCCAATCCCGACGTGTTTCAGCAGGTTTGGCGCAGGCCAGGGCCAGCATCCCAAAACCATCATCGTCCCAGCCGCAATCACTCAGCACGGCTTCCGGCCAGCGTTGCATGTAGGCGTCGCGCATCAGATTTTTACCTAATTCTGCCAGATCCTCAGCAATGCCCCGGGCCAGCGCCCGCTCTTTCCATTCGTCCCATTCAAATAACATTTCCTGTGTGGCAACCATAGAACACTCTCCCGTTGTGCAATTTCATGAATGCACCCTCATTGGATGGGGCGCTTTTGGGGTACGACTTTTTAGGTTTAGTTCAGCTTGGGGGTGACGTCAAGAATTATATTCATATGCTTATATGCTAAAATTACGCTTCTCGCGGCTTTTCTGTCCTTGTGCTAGGTTAAGCGCGTATCATCCTGAAGACGGCAGCGGGCCTGCAGGCTTTTTGCTCCAACGTCCCTTGCCTGTTGTTC
>DYJM01000108.1 GCA_020723125.1 Acidithiobacillus ferrivorans | reverse complement strand
ACTGACGCACCCCCTTGACGCCGATGCTGATGCATTCTATCGCCGTTTCGGATTCGAACCGACGCCAGACAACGACCGGCAACTCATCCTGCTTTTGAAGGGCGCGCGGCGCTTCGCCGGATAAGATATCGGACAGGCCAGCCGCTTGGCGTTTCCTGCTGAACCACTCAGCATAATGGTTTTGTTCTTCGGGAAGTGTGTTGAGAGATTGGGCGCATCATTGCATCCGATGCCGGAACAGCCAGGCAGCGGCCGCCATGGAACACAGGGCGATAATGGCCAGGGGCCAGTATTGGGGCCAGAGCATGGGGATGTTGTCCCCTTCCAGAAAAACGCCGCGCACAATTACCAGAAAATAGCGCATGGGATTGAGATAGGTCAGGTATTGCACCACTTCGGGCATGTTGGCAATGGGGGTGGCGAAACCCGAAAGAATGATGGCCGGCACCAGAAAAATGAACACGCCCAGCAAACCCTGCTGCTGAGTCACCGACAGCGAAGAAATCATCAGACCAATACCCACTGCGGCCAGCAGGAACAAAGCCAAACCAAGGACAAGAGCAAGGATGCTGCCGACGAAGGGCACCTGAAACCAGAACACCGCCACCAGCACAATAAACAGTCCTTCCAGCGCACCGATCACAAAACCGGGTATGGCCTTACCCAGCAAGATTTCCACGGGACGCATGGGCGTCACCAGCAATTGATCAAAGGTTCCTTGTTCCCGCTCCCGGGCTACGGACAAGCCGGTGACCAGCAGGGTCACCACCAGCACCAGCAGTGCCACAATACCCGGCACGATAAACCAGCGCGACAGCAGATTGGGGTTAAACCACGAACGCACTACCAGTTGCGCCGGCGGCCTTCCCCAGTGGTGTTCCTGCGCCCAGCGCACATCGAAGTGCATCAACACCGTATTGACGTAATTCAGGGCCAGAGTGGCCGTATTGGAGTTGCGACCATTGATGATCACCTGCAAGGGCGCGGGATGATGCATGAGCAAATCGCGGGTAAAGTGCGGGCCGATATTCAGGACGAGCAAGGCTTTTTCATTATTGATCAGCGGAGCAATTTGCCCTTCGTTTTCAATGGTTGCAACCTGCTTAAAGGCGGTGGATCCCTGAAATTCGCCCAATAATTGCCGGGAAGCAAAGCCGCTGTCCTGGTTATAAACCGCATAGGGAATATGGTTCAGATCGTAGGTAGCGGCATATCCAAACACCAGCAGTTGGATAATCGGCGGTCCTATCAGCACAAAACGGCTTTTTTTATCGCGCATGAGCGCGAGAAATTCCTTGATCACCAAGGCCCATATGCGTGCCAGCATCAGTCTAACCTCTTGCGCGAACGTCGCCAGGTAACCCCCAGAAAAAACAGGGCCATCAACAACAAGGCCAAACTATTCCAGAGGATGATGGACCACACATCACCGACAAGAAACACCGTCTGCAGGATGCTGACAAAGTAACGGGCGGCAACAATGTGGGTCACCAGGCGGATAGGCGCGGGCATCGACTGGATGTCGAAAATGAAGCCGGACAGAATGAAGGCCGGTAAAAAGGTGACAATGATGGCAATTTGCCCGGCCACAAACTGGTTGCGCGCCGCACTGGAAATCAGCAGACCCATACCCAGCGCCGCCAACAGAAAAAGTGCCGAACAGAGCAGCAACACCCAGAAACTCCCCACCAGCGGGACAGCGAAAAGCCAGACGGCCAGAGCCACCGACAACAGCAGACCACCCATACCCATGATGAAATAAGGTATCAATTTACCGAGCAGAATCTCGGCCATGGTGACCGGCGTAGCCATCAAGGCTTCCATGGTTCCACGTTCCCATTCCCGCGCGACCACCAGCGCGGTCAGCAAGGCGCCAATGAGTGTCATGATGACGGCAATCAGGCCGGGAACCAGAAAATCCCGACTGCGCAAGGCCGGATTGAACCAGATGCGTGGTTCGGCATTGATGGGGATAATCAGCGGCTTGCCCGCATTGAGGGCACGCTGTTGCAGCCAGTTTTGCCAGACACCCTGCATATAGCCTTCCATAATGCGGGCATTATTGGCATCCACCCCGTTGACCAGCACGCCAATGGGCGCCGTTTTTCCCTGAATGACCTGGCGGCTGAAATCGGCACGCAGCCAGACAATCCCGTCGGCCTTGCGGTCCATGACAGCCTCTCGGGCCTGATGCAGACTGCCGTATATTTCCGGCGTGAAATAAGGTGAATGCTCTAGCCCACCCACAAATGCGCTGGTTTCTGCGGTGGGTTGGTCCACGACAACGGCAATGGGGATATGACGGGCATCCAGCGAGACACCGTAGCCAAACAAAAACAGCAGGAATACCGGCAGGACAAAAGCAATGGCTATGGCCGAAGGGTCCCGCAAAATCTGGATGAACTCCTTACGAATCAGACCGCGCAGGCGCTGCAGATTCATGAGGACCTCCGGATTTGACTTTCGTGATGCTCAATCAGGAGGATAAATGCGTCCTCCATGCTGGGGTCGGGATGTTCTTCACTGCGGGCCTGGGCGCGCACCTGTTCGGGACTGCCCTGGGCCAGCACTTCGCCGAGCGACATCAGGACCAGGTTGTCGCAATATTCGGCCTCATCCATGAAGTGGGTGGTAATCAACACCGTTACCCCGGCTTCTGCCAGCGCGTTGACCCGCTTCCAGAATTCCCGCCGGGCCAGGGGATCGACGCCGGAAGTGGGCTCGTCCAGAAAGAGAATGGGGGGCTCGTGCAACAAGGCGCAAGCCAGGGCCAGGCGTTGCTTGATGCCCAGGGGAAGCTCATCCACATTGACGTCGCGATAGTCTTGCAACTGGAATTCCTGCCGCGCCCAATCCAGTCGCTGCCGCCGCGATGCCCCGCGTAAGCCATAGGCTGCCGAGAAAAAGGCCAGGTTCTGATCACAACTGAGATTGCCGTAAAGAGAAAATTTCTGGGAGACATACCCGATGCGGGCCCGCGCCTGGGCGCTGGCGTGGCGCATGTCCACCCCAGCCACACGCAAGGTGCCCGATGAGGCGGGGAGCAGACCGCAAAGCATGCGAAAAGTCGTACTTTTACCGGCACCATTGGCCCCTAACAGGCCAAATATCTGCCCTTTCTGAACGCTGAAGCTATTCCCTTTGACCGCTTCGAAATGCCCGAAAAACTTGCAGAGATCATGCACTTCAATGACGGTTTCCGCTGTGGATTCCGCCTTGGCTGGCACAGGAGAAGTCGGCTGCGCTGGCCCTGCCGCCACCGTATTGCTGGTCACCGGCGCATCAGACGTGGACATGGCAGCACCCAGCAAATCCACAAAAGCATCCTCAAAGGCCGGAGCCACTGCTTGCCAGTCCTCTCCCGCCCGTGCTTCGGGCGGCGTCGTGGTCCGGCAAAGCACCCGCACGCCATTGGCGAGAATACGCGCATCCTGAATACCCGCACGGGCCTGCAGGGTTTCACGGAGATGTCGCTTGCTGGCCGTTTGCTGGCTCACCAGAAAACAGCGGCCTTGCAGCGGCGCACTGAATGCCGCTGGAGTATCCTTTTTGAGCAATTTACCCTGATGTAACAGAATGATTTCGTCGCAGCGTTCGGCCTCATCAAAATAGGCCGTACTCATCAACACGGTCAGGCCTTTTTCGCGCAAGCCCTGAATGATTTCCCAGAGTTCACGGCGGGCGATGGGATCCACGCCCACGGTCGGTTCATCCAGCAGCAACAATTGCGGCGCCCGTAACAGGGCACAGGCCAGACCCAGCTTCTGTTTCATTCCGCCGGACAGGGCTCCGGAAGGCCTTGTGCCAAAAGGACCCAGCGCCGTCAACTTGAGCAATTCCTGCTGGCGGCTCCGCACCGCCTCGCGACTCAAACCTTGCAAGTCGGCAAAAAGATCCAGATTTTCCTGTACACTGAGTTCTTCATATAGGCCGAAGCGCTGGGGCATGTAGCCAATGTGTTTCTGAATCGTGCTGGCCTGGCTGCGGGTGTCGGCCCCCAGAACCCTAACCGTTCCGCTATCAGGCAAAAGCAGACCCGCTGCCAAACGCATCAGGGTCGTTTTGCCAGCACCGTCCGGCCCCAACAGCCCGGTGATACTGCCTGCCTGCAAAGTCATCTCCAGATGATTGAGGGCCTGCACCCGCTCCTTGCCACGGGCAAAGCTTTTGCTGGCATCAGCAAAATGCAGCGGTATAGCGGCTTCGCTCACGACTCAGTTTCCGCAGGGATGTGCAGACAATTTTTGCGGAGGATTGTTTTGCAGGGAAATATGCACGGTAACGGGCATTCCGAGATGCAACTGATGCTGGGGATTACAGGCATAAACCCGCACCCGGTAAACCAGTTCGGTGCGCAATTCGGTGGTTTGTACGGTCTTGGGCGTGAATTCTGCGGTGGGTGAAATGAAACCCACCCAGCCGGAAAAAGTTTTGCCGGGAAAAGAATCACTTTGAATATTCGCTTTCATGCCCAAGCGAACCTGACCCAGTGCCTTTTCCGGCAGGTAGGCACGCACCCAAACCGGATTGTCCAGTGCCAGAGTAAACACCGGCGTTTGCGGAGAAACCATATCGCCCGGCTCCAGAATGCGGTCCTGGACCACGCCGGTATCGGGCGCATAGAGGCGCGTATCCACCAGCTCGCGCTGCGCTAAAGATAAGGCCGCCTTGTCAGCCTGCAAAATCTGCCGCGCTGCCGCAATGTCTTCCTTACGCGGGCCTTTAATCGCCAGAGACAGGGCCTGTTGGGCATGTTCGGCATTGGCGCGGGCCGTCTTCAGGGCAGCAGCGGCGTTATCGGCGCTTTGTCGGGAAACATATTGCTGGGCGGCAAGGGACTCCTGGCGTTTCCAGGTGCTTTCGGCGTTAATCATGGTCGCCCGGGCAGCGGCAACCTGGGCGCGAGCTTCGGCAATTTCTTCGGGGCGGGAACCGGCCAGCAGGCGCGCCAATACCTGTTGTTGCGCAGCCACCGCAGCGCTGGCTTTGTCTACCGCATCCTGAAAGCGCACAGGATCAATTTCAGCCAGTAACTGGCCTTTTTTGACCCGATCGCCTTCCTGAACCAAGAGCTTGAGCAGCCGACCATTATCGTTGAAGGCTGCCTGCACCTGGCGGATATCGACATTCCCATAAACCGTTACCTGATTGCTGGGTGGAGTCGGTCGGGTTTGCCAATAGGCGACTGCGCCCGCAATGACCAGAACCACTACCGCAATAATGATCAGCTTTTTTTTCTGGATAGCCATGCGTTGAATACTCCTCGGCTGAGGTGTCATGGGGTGACGTTTTTGACCAGCAAGGCATTGATAGCCTGCAAATCTGCCATATTGATTTGTCCGGCAGCCGCCTTGAGCT
>DYJM01000015.1 GCA_020723125.1 Acidithiobacillus ferrivorans | reverse complement strand
CTATAATTTTTATTTTCTATTCTGTGTCAGCATTGTTATCCTTATGGCTCCTCTTTGAAACGTCTGAAAGTTCCTGGATGCTTGTTGTTCAGGGATTGGCAAGCCTGGTAATTGCTTCTTCGGCCATGTCACTTGGTCTTAGCTTGGTGCGTCAAAAAATTGTTAACATTCGTTATTGACGCACTCTGCTCTGCCGCAGCCGCCTGCGGTGCAGGCGCCAGATCACCCAGATGCGCCAGCCCTGCATGATGCCAAAATAAGCAATCAGGGCCAGGGCTGCCCCCAGTATCAGGCTGCCTATCCAGGTAACCAGATAGGCATGCCAGAGTCGGTCCCCCATCGCCATGATGCCGATATCACCATGAAATATTTGATGAATATCATGATAATGAATGGTGATGGCAGGGGCGATGTGCAACTGGGTGAGTAGCCAGAAACCGAATTCATAACAAGCGAAAAAAAACGGTATGATGGTCAACGGGCCCGTGATTACCCAGGGCATGACCCAGCCGATGGGAATGTAGGCTCTGCGCCAGAGGCAGAGCAAAGTGATACTGAGCAAATGCCCAAAAAAAGGCAGGCTTCCAATAAAAGTCCCAATGGCGGCAGCACGGGCGACACTATGTCGATGCGGGTGCCAGAGCACCGGGCGCGCCAGATAATGGGTAAAACGTCCGAGGGGACGTTTTTTGAGGATTTCCTCACGGGTGGGAAGGCGGACAAATGCGGGTAGTCGCAATGGGATATTTCCACAACAAAATTCGTCCTAGTGTAGCCAAGCTCTTGCCTGGAACCAAATCCTGGCCATCTTTGCTTCTGGTGGTGCTGGCTGCCGGTCTGGGAATGGGGCTTTTTCACAGTTTTCGGCAGTTACCCCCGCTGTGGATTTCCTTGCTCTTATGCCTTGTGTCCTTGCCCCTTGCCTGGAAATGGCGACATGGGCTGCTGTTGACTCTGGCTGCTGCGGCCTTCTCTTGGGGAATCTGGCAGGCTGAGTCGCGCCTCGCCGTGCATTGGACCAGTGCCCGGACATTTACGGTGGAAGGACGCATCAGCTCCATTCCCCAACTGGGCGGGCGCGATTATCGCTTTCAACTGACTCCCGAGCGTTGGGCGGGCGAGTTTCCTGCTGGAAAACATCCCGCCATTTTGCAGATTCACGGATCCCTTCCCGAACTGCCAGTGGTTGGTCAGCGTTGGCAGTTGCAATTGCAGAGCGAAGCGCTGAGCACTTTGCCCAAGAGTCCCTTTGCGGATCTTGACCGTAAGCGCTTCTGGGAGGGGATTGGGGGCGTGGCGCGCATCGAAAATGCCCGACTGCTAGCGCCTTCCTTGTGGAATCTGGGCGATCAGATTGCTGCTGCCCGCCAGGCCGTGCTGCAGGCGACCAATATGGCTCTGGACCGTGAATCCGCCGGTTTCGTCCAGGCCCTCAGCGTTGGGGTGGGTAACCAGCTTTCCTCGCAAATCTGGCAGGTTTACCGGGATACGGGTACAGCCCATCTGCTGGTGATTTCCGGTTCGCATGTGGCGGTTGTGGCCGGGCTCGTTTTGTGGCTGGTACAATGGGGCTGGCGGCGTATTCCCTGGCTGGTAACGCGTTGGCCGGCACAAACGGCGGGGGTGATCGCCAGTATTCCAGCCGCCTGGGCTTACGCCAGCTTTGCGGGTATGCAGATTCCCGGCGAACGCGCTGCCTGGATGATCAGCGCAGCGGCAATAGCCTGGTTGCTGGGCAGGTCGCATCAGGCCTGGCAGGGCCTGGCTCTGGCGGCGTTGCTTATTGTTTTAGGGAACCCTGGAGCTATGGTGGATGTCGGTTTCTGGCTCTCTCTGGGCGCGGTAGCGGCCTTGGTGGCAGTGGGCTACGGGGAAGGGGGCTGGCGTACCCTGCTGCGCAGTCAATGGGCGGTATTTATTGGTTTGCTGCCGATCCTGGCGGGTCTTTTCGGGCAGATTTCACTGGTTTCGCCGCTGGCCAATATTCTGGTGATTCCTCTGGTCGAGCTGCTGGCGGTTCCTTTGGCCTTGTTGGGAACCCTTCTGGCGCTGCTGGATATGGAGTTGCTGAGCCGGATACTTTTTCGCCTGGTGGCCGTGCAGATGGACGGGATTACGGCGCTGCTCAGAGCCTTGCTCCAGATTCCTTTTGCCCAGGTACATACCGGCACTGGACGGATCTGGGCTTTACTGGCTGCGACAGCCGGACTCAGCATTTTCTTTCTGCCCAAAGGTTGGCCAGGTCGCCCTCTGGCATTGCTCGGTCTGGTGCCGCTTCTGGTGCCCGCTGAAGGAAATACGAATTTTGAGCTGCGCAATCTCCCGGTACAATCCGGTATGGTCCTGTTTTGGCAAAAAGCCCAGCATAGCGGCGTGGTGACGGCCAATCTCTGGAAATCTGCAGCGCGCCGTGAAGCCGGCCAGGCCCTTGCGGCGGTGTTGCAGCAAAAAGGGCTGACCCAGGTCTCGGATTGGGTGCGGACTGACATTTCCACCCCCTTGCCCCCATTGTCGGCAGCACATCAGTGGGGGCCGCCGGGCGCAAGAAATTACCCGCAACACACCGGAGCGCTTTCCGTTTGCCGCGCAAATGCCCCTGATGCGCCTGCTGGAATGCATTTTGTGGATTTGGGTAAAGCCATCCAGCCCTGTATTTTATCCTGGGGAGCAGGTCCTGATCTGCTGATTCTTGGCGATATGGATTTGGCCTCGCTCCAGCATTTGGGGAAGGTCGGGGCTCCGTCTTTTCAGCAGGTAAAACTGATTTTTGCTCCGGCCAGTTTTGCCACTGAAGAACGGGCTTTTCTGGCCAGGCTCATGCCCAATGCGGCTATTCACTATGCGGGGGACGATCCATCCGGGATCTGGTCCTGGCAAAACCGGCATTTTGTCCAATCTGTTTCTCCGGTGCGGGCTTACTGGCAAATAGAGGATTGAAAAATCAGATTGCTGCCACTGCCGTTTGTCGGGTCTTGTGCTATATTCCTGCTTCGTCCAATCTGATTGAATGCTGGAGGCGGTGTGCAGGAGTTGCTGCAGTTGTTTAAACTGGGTGGTTTTGTCCTACCCCTTCTGATTCTGCTGGCTGTCATCGCTCTGGCGATTATCGGAAACCGTTTCTGGGTCCTGCGTAAGGCCCGCATCGCCCCCAAGGATCTCGCCCCCCGGGTCACTGATCTGGTGGAGTCGGGCAAAGTACAGCAAGCCGTCAAGCTGCTCTACGAAAACGATACCCCATTGGCGCGGCTGATGCTGGTAGCCCTGCAACAGGCCGGACAGTCCCGGGATGTCATCAAGGAAACCGTGGAAGAAAGTGGTCGGCAGGAAGTCGCCCATCTCGACCGTTTCCTGAATTTTCTGGGAAGTATTGCCGGAGTTTCGCCCCTGCTGGGTTTGCTGGGCACGGTTTTCGGCATCATGCATGCCTTTGCGGCCATTGGCATGGTCGGGGCGGGTGATCCCAAGGCCCTGGCCAGTGGGATTGCCGAGGCGCTTATCACTACTGCCAGCGGCCTTATTGTCGCCATTCCCAGTCTGATGTTCTATCGTTATTTCAAGGGACAGGTCGATGGCATGGTCCTGGCCATAGAAAAAGAAGCCCTGAAGGTGGTGAACACCCTTTCCGGAGGAGCCGGAAGATGAATCTGCGCCCGCGCGTCAACGAAGAGCCCGACATCAATGTGGTGTCCATGGTCGACATCGTGCTGGTGCTGCTGCTGTTTTTTATGGTGACCAGCAGTTTTGAGCATCAATCCCATTTATCCATGCAATTACCCAAAGCCCAGCAGGCTGCCGCCGGTTTGCCGAAAACGCCCATCACCATTGATCTCAGCGCCACTGGACAGGTGCAGATGGACAAGCAGCCCGTGCCCATGGCGGATTTGTTGGGGCGGCTCAAGGCGCTTGCGGCAAAAGATCCGCAACGGGTGATTGTGCTGCGTGCGGATAAAAACACCACGCAGCAATATGTGATAGATGTGCTGGATGCGGCCCAGGAAGCGGGGTTGACCCGGATCAGTTTTGCCACTTTGAGTAATCGCTGAGCGGTGCGGCTGGAAGGGCGTTCCTTGCGCTTGGCTGCCCGACTGGCAGCCTATCTGATCAGGGGCATATCTGCGACTTTGCGCTGGGAAGATGTTGGCGATGCCCAGGTCCGGCAATGGATAGCCACTGGAAAACCCTTTATTCTGGCCCTCTGGCATGGACGCGCGGTGATGATTACGGAAGCCTACCGAAGGGTAGGCGGTCGTGATATTGATGTGCTCATCAGTGAGCATCGGGACGGAGAACTCATTGCCATGACTCTGGCTTATTGGGGATATTCCGCCATACGCGGCTCAACGCGGCGGGGGGCAGTGAAGGGGGGCAGGGGGATGCTCAGGGCTGCTCTGAGTGGGCGAACTCTGGCGATTACTCCCGATGGTCCCAGAGGTCCTCGGGAGGTGTTGCAGAAGGGGGTCATCGATCTCGCCCGCATTTCCGGCCTGCCGATCATCCCAGTGAGCTATTCGGCGCGGCGAGCCAAGCGCTTTTCCAGTTGGGATGGTTTTTTGCTGCCCTGCCTGGCAACTCGTATTGTCGTTACCTGGGGTGAGGCGTTTTACATTCCCCGGGATGCCGACGATCTTCTTCAAGCCGAGCTGCAGAAGCAACTGGAAACAAGCATGATCAATTTACGCAAACAGGCCGACACCTTGGTGGGCCGTCAGTATGAATAAGTGATGAGCTACTACGAACACAGTTTGTTGCGCGGCCGTTGGGCGAGTTGGCAGGATGCCCGTGCTGGTCGCAGAGGACAGGCCAATGCGCGCTGGGGCTGGATTAAAGCTCCCGGTGAGCGCGGACCTATTCTCTGGATGCAGAGTTTCAGCGATCCCGACCATCAGCGTCTGGGTATTGAGCTGTCCAGAGCCATTGCCGAAAAACGCCGGGATCTGCGTATGGTCATGACTTTTGAAACGGAATATCCACAGTTATTGCAGCAGCATACCGAATCTCTGGAACGGCTGGGTTATGGTTTCGGCCCCTGCGATCATCCTCAGGCCGTGGAGCGCACTCTGGATAAACTCAAACCGCTGCGTTACATGGCCTTGGGTCAGATACCGCGCAAGGGGCTGCAGGCGGCACTGGAGCGGCGACAAATCCCCAGCCTGCTCATGGCGGCAGACCCCCAAAATCTTGTGCCTACCCTGCTCGAAGCGGTCTATCCCCGTGATGTGCGACAGGCGGAGCAGTGGCAGGGTAAAGTCAGCGCAGCGGTGCTGCAGGAACCAGTCGATTTTGCCACCCTTTTTACCATTGCCCAGGTCGATCCCAATTTCCGCAGCATGATCAGTGGCACGGATGAGGGTTTGCTGTGGTGGGTGGAGGGCTTGACCGGAAAACAATGGCAGGACTGGCGCCAGGCCTGGGCGGCTTGGCCACTTTCTCGCCAGGGGCTGCTGTTTCTGGGTGGGGCTGAAAGGCCAGCAGACTTGCCGCTGTTGTCAAAATGGCAGCGCCAGCCCCTGCCTGCCGGTTCAGTCCTGGCCGTGGATGAAGACCGCTGGTATCCCGCCTTGGCGGCGGCTGCGCAGGCGGTGCATCTGCAGTCTGCCGCACCTTTCCTGCAGTGGCAGGTTTATGCGGGCTCCCGACCGCTGAGCGTGCACTCCGGAGTTGTCCTCAATGCCGCCCGACAACTCGAAGCCGGTGCTGTGCAAGTCCTCGATAATCCCAGTCAGGTGCTTCAGCACTGGCAGGATCTATATGCCGATGTGATGCAAGCACGGCAACGCGGCGACGCAACCCGCCGGGTTTTCTGGCAGGAACGGCGCCTGGCGGGAGAGCGTCTTCCGGAATTTTTGCAGCGGGTTTTTGACTGGTGAGTTTCCGCCAGACCCTCGAGGAGCAATGGCAGGAGGGTGGCTGGCTCGCCACGAGTTTACGACCGCTGGGGGGGCTGACGGGGGCGGTTGCCACCTGGCGGCGGCGCCATATCCATGGTCGGGAAGCAGATATTCCGACGGTTGTGGTTGGCAACCTGAGTGTGGGCGGCAGTGGCAAGACGCCTTTGGTGGCAGCCTTGGCCCAGTTGCTATGGCAGGCGGGTTGGCAGGTTGCCATCATCAGTCGTGGTTACGGCGCGCATCCACCGCATTGGCCCTATCGGGTTCAGGCGCATGATTCTCCCGAGCGTGCCGGTGACGAACCACTGCTCCTGGCGCAACTGCAGCAGCAAACCCAGGCAGTCTATATTTGTCCCGATCGTCACCAGGCCATTGCTGCAGCCGTAGCCGACGGTTTTGATCTCGCTTTGCTGGATGATGGTTTTCAGCACCTTGCCCTGCATCCGAGCTTGCGTCTGCTGGTGATGTCTGGCGCGCGGCCTTTTGGCAACGGCTATTGTCTTCCCGCTGGGCCATTGCGCGAGCCCCGGGTGGCCCTGGCGGCGGCTGACGCCGTGCTGGTGGATGCTGCCGCAGCCAGGGTCCTGGCGCGGACTGAATCTCCCCCTCAATTCGGTTTTCAGGTGCGTCCTCAGGATTTACAGGCGGTTGCGGATCCACAACGTATCCGCAGCCTGGACAGTCTGGCCGGAGAACACTGGACGGTGGTCACGGGAATAGCCCGCCCACAACGCTTCGTGGATACCTTGGCTACTCTGGGGGCTGACGTAGGTGCAGATGCCCGGTTTTTTCCGGATCATCACGTATTTACGCAGGCAGATCTGGAGGCTTTGTCCCGCCCCCTCGTCATGACCGAAAAAGATGCCGTAAAATGTCGGAAATTTGCGCAGCCGGATGACTGGGCCTTGCGAATTAGCGCCGAACTGGCAGCGGATTTCATGCCCTGGCTGGAAAGGGCACTATCAAACTGGAGAAACCATGAGCATTGATCGTCGTTTGCTGGATTTGTTGGCTTGCCCCCAATGCAAGGGGAGTCTGCAACCTTGTGCCCAGCATCAGTCCCTATGTTGCCCGCGTTGTCATCTGCAGTATCCCATTCGCGATGATATTCCTGTTCTTTTGCTGGATGAAGCCAAACCCTATGAGGATAAACCCGCATGAGTTTTTGCGTGCTGATCCCGGCGCGCCTGGCTTCTACGCGCCTGCCGCGCAAGGTCATGCTCGATGTTGGTGGTTTGCCCATGATTGAACAGGTACGGCGCCGGGCGCTCGAAAGTGGAGCTTCCCGGGTTGTTGTTGCCGCTGATCATCCAGAAATTGTTGAATGTATACAGAGCTACGATGGCGAAGCAGTACTGACGTCCACGGCCCATGTTTGCGGTACGGAACGTCTTGCCGAAGCTGCGCGTCTGCTGGAATTGCCTGCGGAGGCTATTATCGTCAATCTGCAGGGCGATGAGCCCGGCATGAATCCCGCACTGCTGCAGGCCACAGCTCAGCTATTACTCGAAGATGCGGGCTTGCAGATGGCCACGGCTGCAGTTCCCATTGGGCACTGGGATGAACTCGCAGATCCGCATGTCGTGAAACTGATCCGCAATGATCTGGGCCATGCCCAGTATTTTTCCCGCGCGCCCATCCCTTGGTACCGGGAGCATTTTCCCCTGCGGGCTGGGGAAACTCTTCCGGATTCCGGAAGCTGGTGGCGGCATCTGGGCCTATATGCTTATCGCGCTGGATTTCTTCAGGAGTATGCGCGATGGCCCGCCAGTGCCCTGGAGCAGATCGAATCCCTGGAACAAATGCGGGCGTTGGAGCGTGGCGTGCAAATTGCGGTATATTGCGCAGCAGAAGCCCCCGCATCTGGCGTCGATACGGCGGCTGATCTGGAGCGGGTGCGTACCCTCTTTTCTTAAACCAACCTCAAGGAGTGTCGTATGGATCTGAAAAAAATACCGGCGGGTAAGTCCTTGCCGGATGATATCAATGTGGTGATCGAAGTCCCCCAGGGCTCTTCCGTCAAGTATGAAATGGATAAAGAAGCGGGCGCAGTGTTTGTGGATCGTTTTCTGTTCACTGCCATGCACTACCCGCTCAATTACGGATTTATTCCCAACACCCTGTCTGATGATGGTGACCCCACCGATTGTCTGGTTTGGTCTCCCCAGCCAGTGGCTCCCGGTACGGTGATCCGGGCGCGTCCGGTTGGTGTACTGATGATGGAAGATGAGCACGGCATTGATGCAAAAATTGTTGCCGTACCCCATGAAAAGGTGGCTGCTGGCTATGCGGACATTCGCGATGTCGAAGATCTGCCGGAAAACATTCGTCAGCAGATTCGTCATTTCTTTGAGCATTACAAGGACTTGGAGCCCGGCAAGTGGGTGAAAATGAAGGACTGGGCTAACCTGGCCGAAGCCCGCAAAATCATCGAAGCCGACGTCAAAAGACACGGCTAGCAGGCTGTCGGATTATTCGCGTAACCAACTGATTCTATTGCATCAGCCTTTTTCTGAAATGTTATTTAGACGTATAGTAATCAATGTGTTACGTTTCTTCAAAACCGAAAGTCCGACAAACTGCTAGGCTTTTTCATCGCGTTGCTCGGCCGGGGCTTGCCGCCTCTAAGCAGAGCAGGCAGACTGGGGGTGTGACTCGCACATGCAGGAGACAACCCCATGTCTGCAGCACCGCCAATACCCCGGCAAGCGCAACAAAAAGGCCTGAAAAATTCCTTTCATGCCGCCCTGCACCCTGACGAGCCGCTCTGGCGAAGGGTTCCCAGTCGTGACGAAAACGGTCATCTTCTCGCTGATTTTCGTATGCTTATCCCCGGATTACGGGATCGTAGCGGTCAGCGCCAGCAGCATACCTTGCGTATTATCAATGCCGTGCTCAAACATTATGGGGCCTGGGTGGTATTTGCGGATATGAACATGCGCACCAATTTGCTCTGGGTGAGTATACGCCCTCGCCCCGGTCTGACCCTCGAAATTCCTGCCGCCATCAAGACGCTGGTGCCAGAGGCTTTGTTATTGGCTCCCTACTGGCGTAGTGCTTGAACTCATAATTTATAATTAGTCTACTATTTAACTAATAAAATATATATTGACAGTCTAAATCAACTGTGGGATATTGACTCCCGTAGTGAAGTTGAGCAGTTCCTGACCCGTTGCTTTGTTGGTTATATAGAGAGGATGACTCAGATGACGATTCGTATTAATGATGTTGCTCCAGATTTTACCGTTGACTCCACAGCCGGAAAGATTAATCTCCATGAGTGGATTGGCGATAGCTACGCCATTCTCTTCTCCCACCCGCGTGACTTCACCCCGGTTTGCACCACCGAATTTGCTGCGGTCGCCCAACTGGCTCCCGAATTCGCCAAGCGCAACACCAAGGTCATGGGCGTCTCTGTGGACAATGTGGAAGAGCACAAAAAGTGGAAGCGAGATATTGAAGCCTTTGCGGGCGCACCTGCCGATTTCCCGATCATCGATGACACTTCCCTGCACGTTTCCAAGCTCTACGACATGCTCCCTGCGGATGCCTATCTTCCGGACAACCGGACGGCAGCCAATACGGCAACGGTTCGCTCGGTATTTATCATCGGACCCGACAAGAAAATACGGCTCACCATGCTCTACCCCATGTCAGTAGGCCGCAACTTTGCGGAAATTCTGCGGGCCCTGGATGCCATTCAGATGACCGATGGGGTGCCGATTGCCACCCCGGCCAACTGGGTACCCGGTCAGGATGTGATCGTGGCGCTGTCCCTCAATGATGAACAGGCCAAAGACAAGTTTGGCGATATCAATATCAAGCTGCCCTACTTGCGGATGGCTAAAGCCCCTGAAAAATAAGGGCTGCTTAGTGTGGTAAGCATGGCTCCGTCAGATTCATCCGGATTTGACGGGGCTTATGTATTTCATATTGAAAACGGCCGTGGGCAGAGAAGCTTTGCAGCGACTTTGGCCCGCGCCGTTGTTGTTCTTGGCGAAATCCTGCGCCCGTCAGGAGAGCTGTCTGAGCCCGCAGGGCGAGTTCTCTCCTGACAGCAGGATGAGCCATAGAACAACAGGCAAGGGACGTTGGAGCAAAAAGCTTCTCTGCCCACGGCCGCTTTCAATTCAATCAAAAACATTTTCAGTTGAATCCTCCCCATTCAGGGCATAATCTCAAGGGTCGGGAGAAATATCGTAGGAGGATTTTCAGCGATGCGCGTTCATGTTCTCCAGCATGTGGCTTTTGAAGGACTGGGTAGTATGGAAACCTGGCTTGAGGACCGTAAAGCCCAGGTGTCCTGGACGCGCTTTTATGAAAATGGCGCATTGCCAGCAACCACAGAGTTTGATTTACTGATTATTCTCGGTGGTCCAATGAGTATTCACGATGAAGCGATTTATCCCTGGTTGTCTGCGGAAAAACGCTTTATTGGTGAAACCATAGCAGCGGATTTGCCGATTCTGGGCATTTGTCTGGGTGCGCAGCTGCTTGCCCATGTCTGCGGGGCGCGGGTTGTTCCGGGCAAGCAGAAGGAGATTGGCTGGTTTCCCGTATATGCGGAAGTATCTGACGCCGATCATTTTCAATTTCCCCGGCAAATACAGGCTTTCCATTGGCATGGCGAGACTTTCGATTTGCCGCCTGGAGCAACCCGTCTGGCCCATGGCGCCGCCTGTGAGAATCAGGCTTTTCAGATAGGAAATCAAATCATAGGATTACAATTCCATCTCGAAAGTACGGCGTTCAGCATTGATGCCCTGATCCGGCACTGTGCGGATGAAATCATTCCCGATCAGCCGACCATTCAGAGTGTGGAGCAGATGCTGGATGCTCCTGCAGACGCTTATGAGCAAATCCACGCACAGGTTCAGCGCGTTCTGGATTTTCTCAGCACTCAGGTGCCACAGAAGGTTTTGTAAACTCCGAAGCTTTCGGGTGCGGGCTGCGCGTAGCTTTCCAGACCGGGGCGTTCAGTAAAGGGCTCGGCGAGGACTGCGAGCAGCTGGCGGAAAAGACTGAGATCGCGGTTTTGGCTTGCTGCATTCAGGGCTTCTTCCACTTTATGATTGCGCGGAATATAGATGGGATTCACCCGATCCATTTTTAACGCCCTTTGCTCAGGCGGCATGGGGTCCCGCGCCAGACGATCCTGCCAGCGTTGCAACCAGGTATCCACAGTTGCGGCGTCGTCAAACTGGCTGCGCAACGCCGCAGGGTCCCCCAAAACTACTGCCGAGAGGCTCCGGAATGCCCGGGTATAATCCACGGATCGGCCTTCCAGCGTCCTCAGAAAGTCCTGGGCCAATTCCTGGTCCTGTTCTTCCTCTGTGTGCAGGCCCAGTTTGGCCCGCATACCCTGTAACCAGTAATCTGCATAAACTTTCGGGAAATGGTTGATGGCTTCGGTCAGTTGGCGAATGGCGACCTCGCTGTCAGGATCAACCAGTTCGACCAGGGTTTCCGCAAAACGGGTCAGATTCCACTGGGCGATCAGCGGTTGATTGCCGTAGGCATAGCGTCCCTGACTGTCGATGGAGCTGAATACGGTGGCAGGATCGTAGCGGTCCATGAAAGCGCAGGGACCATAATCAATGGTCTCCCCGGCAATGCTCATGTTATCGGTGTTCATGACGCCATGGATGAATCCCACCAGCATCCAGCGGGCAAGCAGCGCCGCCTGCTGGTCGGCGACGGCATTAAACAGGGCCAGATAGGGATTGGTAACGCTTTGTACTGCAGGATAATGACGGGCAATCGTGTAATCGGCCAGTTGCCGGACTTTTTCCTGATCATTGCGAATCGCAAAAAACTGAAAAGTACCGACGCGAATATGACTGGCCGCAATGCGCGCCAAAATGGCACCGGGCAGAGGCGTGTCGCGATGAATGATTTCCCCGGTACTGACGGCCGCCAGTGCGCGGGTAGTAGGTATTCCGAGGGCGGCCATGGCTTCACCCATGAGGTATTCCCGGAGTACGGGGCCAATGGCTGCTTTGCCGTCCCCACCGCGCGAAAAAGGGGTGCGTCCGGAGCCTTTGAGCTGGAGGTCCCAACGTTGACCGTTCGGGTCGAGCAGTTCACCCAGCAACAAGGCGCGACCATCTCCCAATTGCGGGGATAAATGGCCAAACTGATGCCCGGCATAAGCCTGAGCCAAAGGCTGCGCGCCCTGCGGAATTTCATTGCCGGAAAAAATGGCAGCGCCCTGGTCACTGTCCAGGGCGGCAGCGTCCAGTCCCAGTTGCTTCGCCAGAGCATGGTTGAAAAGCAACATATGGGGGGAAGGCACCATTGCCGCTTGCCAGGGGGCGAAAAATCCCTCCAGTTCGCGGGCGTAGCTATTGTCAAAATGAAAGCCGTAAGTGCTCATGATTTATCTATCGAACCATCCAGAATCCGGCAGTGGTCCCGGAGGCTTTTCGGGCGAAGGGCACGGGCCAAAATTGCGGCAAAGCCTTGGGGGGCCTCTGCCGTTTTCAGCTTCATTCCTGGGTCACCGCTTCGGGAATCCGCAATTTTACGGCACCATTTTCCAGTACGGCACTGATCCGGGTGCCCTTGGGCAGATCTCCAAAAAGAATATGCTCGGCCAGAGGCTTTTTCAGGTGTTCCTGAATGACGCGCGCCATGGGCCGTGCGCCCATTTGCGGATCGTAGCCCTTGTCGCCCAGCCATTGCCGGAGTTCAGGACTGATTTCGAGGCTGTATCCCTTGCTGAGGAGTTGCTCATCCAGTTCCATGATGAATTTGTCGACCACATGGAGAATGGTGTCCCGAGACAGGGCGCTGAAGGGTACAACCGCATCCAGACGATTTCGGAATTCCGGAGAAAATACCCGCCGGATGGTTTCCATTTCCTGACCACCTTCCAGTTCTTCGGCCTTCATGAAGCCAATACTGGCCTTGTTTCGGGACTCAGCGCCGGCATTGGTGGTCATGATCAGGACGACATTGCGGAAATCCACCGAACGACCGCCAGCATCGGTCAGCTTGCCGTGGTCCATGACTTGCAGCAATACATTGAAAATATCCGGATGGGCTTTTTCAATTTCGTCGAGCAGCAGCACGGAATGGGGGTTACGACTGACCGCTTCCGTCAGTTGACCGGCCTGATCATGTCCCACATAACCCGGAGGCGCGCCAATGAGACGGGATACCGTATGGCGCTCCATGTATTCACTCATGTCGAAGCGCAACAACGGAATGCCCAGCAGGCTGGACAACTGGCGGCTGAGTTCGGTTTTGCCCACGCCAGTGGGTCCGGAAAACAGGAATGTGCCCACCGGTTTTTCGTGGTGCCGGAGTCCGGCCCGGGCCATTTTGATGGCTGCGGAAAGCTCATGAATGGCTTTTGCCTGTCCGTAGATGACCAGACCCAGATCTCTTTCCAGATTTTTCAGGGCCTGACGATCATCCAGAGAAACATTCTTGCCGGGAATGCGCGCTACGCGGGCCACCATTTCTTCAATGTCGTGGACGCCAATGCTTTTTTTCCGCCGCGAGGGAGGCAGCAATGCCTGGGCTGCACCCACTTCGTCAATCAGATCAATGGCCTTGTCAGGCAGATGGCGATCATGAATATGCTTGACCGAAAGCTCCACTGCTGCCCGCAGCGCCGTATCGGTGTAGCGGAGATTGTGGTGTTGCTCGAACTGGCCTTTCAGCCCGCGCAGTATTTGCACCGATTCTTCCTGAGAGGGCTCTGGAACATCAATTTTCTGGAAGCGCCGGGTAAGCGCCCGATCCTTCTCGAAATGCTGGCGGAACTCCTGATAGGTAGTGGCGCCAATGCATTTGAGCTCGCCGGAGGCCAACGCCGGCTTGAGCAGGTTGGAAGCATCCATGGCGCCTCCGGAGGCCGCTCCGGCACCAATCAGAGTGTGAATTTCATCAATGAAGAGAATGCTGCCCGGCTGTTTGCGCAGTGCTTTCAAAACCGCCTTGAGGCGCTCCTCAAAGTCTCCCCGATAGCGGGACCCGGCAATCAGGGCACCCAGATCCAGCGCGTAAATGGTGGCATTCTCCAGCATTTCCGGCACTTTTCCGGCGACAATGGCTCTGGCAATGCCTTCCACAATAGCGGTCTTGCCGACCCCCGGTTCACCGACAAACAAGGGATTGTTTTTGCGGCGACGTGCCAATACCTGCAAGGCTCTGATGACTTCCTCCTGACGCCCGATCAGCGGGTCCAGGCGTCCGGCACGGGCCATAGTATTCAGATTGCGTGCATAAGCCTGCAGAGGGTCCTTGCTGTTGCCCTTTTTTTCGGTACTTCCTTCGACTTCCTCTTCTTCCTCGTCCATGGCTTCATCCTTGCGCATTCCGTGCGCCAGATAGTTGACAACGTCCAGTCGGGTAACGTGTTCTTTCTGCAAGAAGTAAACCGCATGGGATTCGCGCTCGGCAAACATGGCGACAATAACATTGGCCCCGGAAACGGCATCCTTGCCTGCGGATTGGACATGGTAGAGGGCGCGCTGAATGACCCGCTGAAACCCTATGGAGGGCTGGGTGTTGACGGTTCCGGCGGGACCCACGGTGGGCACCTTGCGCTCCAGAAAGTTCTGCAACTCCATGGATAGATGCGCAGCGTTCCCGCCACAGGCCTGCAGAACATCCAATCCGTCCGGATTATCCAGCAGGGCCAGCAGCAAATGTTCTACCGACGCATATTCGTGACCGTACTGACGGGCAATCTGAAATGCCTGGTTGATGGATTTTTCCAAGGCCTTGTCAATCATCGGGATTACTCCTTTTCCATGATGCAGCGGAGCGGGTGCTGGTGTTGTCGGGCATCTGCCGTGACCAGCGCAACCTTGGTTTCGGCCAGATCATAGGGGAATATGCCGCAGAGACCCTTACCCTGATGGTGCACAGACATCATTACCGCGACAGCTTCCTCATGGGGTTTATGGAAGTAGGTTTCAAGCACACGCACGACGTAATCCATCGGTGTGAAGTCATCATTCATCAGCAATACCTTGTACATCCTGGGCTCTTCCGTTTTCGGATCACGTTCCAGGATCGTACTGCGGCGATACTGTGTTCTACCCATTTCCCAAACTCCATAATCTGCTGACTCTGCTTCCATTGTGGCGTCTAGCCCGAGTGCTGGCAAGGCGAAACTGCGTAATCCGTTTTCCTTGACTGAACGTGAAGACGGCAGTTGCCGTGGGCGCTTTTTGCTGTTCCTTACACGCGGCAAAGCACCCCCGGCAACTGCCGTTTTTGGGATAAATAAATAAGGACATCCGCAGACAAAAAACGCCGGGAAAATCCCGGCGTCTGCCAATGCAGAATGGTTTGAATTACTTGGTGATGTTGATTTTTGCCTGACTACGCAGTTGAGAGACGAACTTGGCGGCTTCCTGCTGGGAAAGCTGAGCCTTGATGCGGTCTTTCATGGCACTCAGAGGTGGCGGGGTCAAAGCGCGGGTCGCCTGCACCTCAATGATATGATAGCCGAACTGGGTCTGTACCGGGCCCACAGGCTTGTCAATGGG
The DNA here is from genome assembly GCA_020723125.1 of Acidithiobacillus ferrivorans. Classification (GTDB taxonomy): domain Bacteria; phylum Pseudomonadota; class Gammaproteobacteria; order Acidithiobacillales; family Acidithiobacillaceae; genus Acidithiobacillus; species Acidithiobacillus ferrivorans_A. The sequence goes on along the minus strand of DYJM01000015.1, from coordinate 15,711 downwards.
TGCGGTTTCAATGGCCTGGGCGAATGGTGGTACCACCATTCCGGGTACAATCCAGCCGAGTTCACCACCGTGGGCCGCACTGGCCTTGTCGATGGAGTCTTTTTCCGCCAGCGTTGAAAATTTCTTGCCAGCTTTGAGCTCAGCCATGATCTTGTCCGCTTCTGCCTTGGTTTTCACCAGAATATGCCGGACTTTATATTCTTTTTTGCCCATGGCCTGTACGAACTTGTTATAAGCTGCCTGAATATCGGATTCGGGAATCGGGTGTTCCTGAACATACTGATCCACAGCAGCATCTGCCAGGATCTGACGCTTGGCCATGGCCAGCCGTTCTTTGACATCAGGAGACTGAGCCAGATTGTGGCTGGTGGCATACTGGGACAGGACTTCCATATTGACCAGATTCTGAACGACCTGCTCACGGGCATTGGGCTCTTTGGCCAGCGCCGGACTCATGGACATGATGGCCTGGACTTCACTATTGTCGATGGGAGTGCCATTGACGGTGGCTACAGGAGCAGCAAAAGCAGGTACTGCAAAGGCGCTGACAGTGGCAGCAAGAATGACCGCGCGAAGTTTCATAAATTTTCCTTCAGGTTAAGTAATGCTCCCCTATTATCCATAGTCACAGACAAAGGGGAAGTGTTAGCAGGAACTACGTTGCAGTGGAATTTCTGTTTCCTGTCTTTTTTCAGGTCCCAGAAGGAGTTCCACCAAGGTAAGGGCAAAATCCATAGCCGTACCGGGACCACGGGAACTGACCAGTGGACCATCGATGACTACGGCAGAATTGTCAAAATGATATTCCTTGCTGAGCGGATCCAGCACTCCCGGATAGGCCGTTACATGGCGGTTTTCCAACAAGTGTTGGCGGGCCAGCAAGCCCGGTGCCGCACAAATGGCCGCAATCAGTTTTCCCTGCTGTTTGCGCTGCTGCAGTAACTCCAGCAGAGGACGGTGTTTTTCGAGGTTCTCAACACCCCCTGCTCCTCCGGGCAGCACGATCAGATCCACCCCGGTATCAGGCAGTTCATCCCAGGTGCTGTCAGGGATCAGACAGAGGCCGCGACCACCGGTGACCGGACCCGGTCGCAAGGCAACGAGCATCACCTGACAACCAGCGCGGCGCAGAATGTCACTACAAATGACGACTTCCATATCTTCAAAGCCGTCAGCGACTGGTATGAGTACCTGAATGACTGAAGACATTAGTCAGCTACCCCGTAATTTTTACCTAAGTGCATGATTACCAACTCCGCTTATTCCATAAACCGCGAGGGTTTGACCGTATTTTCATGGAATTTATCCCGGTTCAATTTTATTGGCCGGAGGCAACAGGCAGGGGAATCACTTCCTGAACGCTGTGTCCGTTGACGTCAACGGGTACTGCCTGTTTTTCGAGAATCGCTAACGCCTCACGCAAGACATAATCTTTTTCCAGGTTCGGCTTGAGGACACTGGCGGCTTCCATGGCTTCCTCTGAAGCTGAGCTGCTACTGGTCTTGGCAGTGACGAGAGTAGGTTTGCTGGCCGGCGCCGTGATGATGTACTGCGGCTTTACCTTACTACAGGTATCCGGCGCCTTGAGTACGCCTTGCAGTTCCGATTCCTTGAGCAGATCTGCATCCAGCGCCCGCAACTGGGGATTGGCAGGCTGAATTTCCACATTGGGCACAATGCCCTGACCTTGAATGGAGCAACCCGCCGGCGTGTAGTACAGAGCGGTGGTCAGCTTGAGTGCGCCACCATTACTCAGGGGGATGACGGTCTGGACAGAACCTTTACCAAAACTGCGCTGCCCCATGACGAGGGCACGGTGGTCGTCCTTGAGTGCACCCGTGACAATTTCGGCAGCCGAAGCAGAGCCGCCATTGATCAAGACGATCATGGGCGCGCCGTGAAGATAATCCGGGCCATGTGCCGTAAAGCGCATGTCGCTGTCGGGGGTCCGCCCTTTGGTGTAAACAATCAGTCCCTTGTTTAAAAAGGTATCTGCGGTTTCTACACCGGCGCCAAGGACCCCACCGGGATTATTACGCAAATCCAGAATCAGACCTTTCAGGTGTCCATGAGCAGCTTTTTCCAGTTGCTCCACGGCCTGGCGCGTTTCCCGACCGGTGTTTTCCTGGAACTGACTGATGCGAATATAGCCATAATCTGGTGCCAGCATGGCGGAGCGTACACTCTGAACCTTGATAATGGCGCGGGTGAGGGTCAAGTGGAGGGGCTGATTCTGATGCGGGCGCAAAATGGTCAGGGTGACCTGAGTGCCCGGTTTGCCGCGCATCATGTCCACAGTTTTCTGCAGACCAATACCCTGCAATGCCTTGCCGTCAATTTTGACAATCAGGTCTCCGGGTTCGATGCCAGCTTTGGCGGCAGGAGTGCCATCAATGGGGGCGACGACCTTGAGCACGCCATGATCTCCGGTCACTTCAATGCCGAGGCCACCAAACTTGCCATCGGTGACCACCTGCATCTCCTTGAACTCTTTGGGCGTCAGGTAAGCGGAGTGCGGGTCGAGGGCACTGACCATGCCACTGATGGCACCGGTCATCAATTTTTTGTCAGAAGTAGGGTCCACATAATTGGATTTGACGATTTCAAAGACCTGACTGAGGGTCTGGATTTGTTCCAGGGGGATGGGGTTCTGATCCGCATCTGCGTAAGCACTGCCCGTGTAACTGCTGCCCAGGCTTAGCACCAACAGGACACTGAGCTTGAGCCAGGGGGCAGCAGGGCGCGACAGGATGCGATTGAGCGGGATCATAATGCATTTCTCCAAAAAGCATGCGTCCGGTTTCCATGAATCGGAGGATCCGGATGAAATCAGTTGTGAATGTAGTCCAGAGGATTGACGGGATGACCGGCGTTGCGAATTTCAAAGTAAAGTCCGTCATTACCCAGTTCGCCGCCACTGCCTACCGTGCCTACCTGATGCCCTGCCGCGATTTGTTCGCCGACATGGGCATCGGTGGAACCCAGATGTCCATAGATGCTGAGCAGGCTATGACCAATCTGGACAATTACAATTTGTCCGTAACCTCTGAGTGGACCAGCATAAAGTACCATGCCGGGAGCGATGGCGCGAACCGGCGTTCCTTGTGCCGCCTGAAAAGTAATACCCTGCCAGTCAAGACCGCCGGTTACGCGCGGACTGCCATAGCGTGCGGTAATGGGACCGTTAACGGGTGCTGGATAACGGCCATGGCCGATGATCGGGGTGCTGGGCGGGCTGATACTCGGGCTGGGAGCTGGCCGGGATGCTGGCGGCGGAGCTGTCGAGGGTGAGACTGGTGCCGGAACGGGTTTCTGGGGAACCGTGGCAATGTGCGGCGGATGAACTTCGGTTGTCGGAGGTGCAGCATTTTCGGCAGCACGTTGGACTTGTTCCGCACGCTGTTGTTCCTCGGCTTTTTGTACGGCTGCAGCGCGTTGTTCGGCACGTTTTTCCGCAGCCAGACGGCGTTGTTGGGCTGCTCTTGCCTCGGCGGCGGCGCGTGCTTGCGCCGCCGCGCGTGCCGCCGCCTCGGCCGCTGCCTTGCGTCGCGCTGCTTCGGCAACAGCCTCCTGGTGTCGGAACTGAACCACCAGGCGACTCACCAAGCCATTAAGAATATTGGCGTTAGCCTGTAATTCGGCAATTTTGGCCTTGTCTTTGGCGATCCGGTCGGTCAACTGATTTTCGAGAGTGGCATGTTGCTGACGCTGCTGGTTCAGGGTATTTTCCTGGGCCTGGATTTGCGTGGCGAGTTTCACCAATCCCGCGTCTCTCAGCTCTACCTGGTGTTGTGTCTGAACGATTTGTGCCGCCGTATTCTGGGTTTTTACAATGAGCGTGCTGCGGGCTTTAGCCAGAGAAGCATAATAAACGCTCATCCGTCCCAATTCTCCGGGCTTTTCGGTTTGTAGCCAGACTGCGAGGGGGGTTGTGCCACCGAGCATGTAAGCCCCCCGCAATTGTTTACCCAGAATTTCTTTCTGCTGGACCAACTCTGCCTGCAATGCCGTTATTTTTTGTTTCAGTTCATTCAGTTTTAATTGGGTTTGTTGTTGTTGCGCCTGAATGTCAGCCAGCTTCTTTCGGGTCGTCGCAATTTTTAGATCAAGCGTTTTGATTTCGTCGCGCAGCTCCGCCTGGGTTTTTTGACCGGCGTTCAGATGGGCCTGAATTTGACTCAGATTCTCGTGGAGATGCTCCAGTTTTTCGCGACTATTTTGAATTTTCTCCTGAAGCGAACTGGCATCTGCTCCCAGTGGGAGTAATCCGGTCAGTATCAGCAGAGTAACCGAACGGAGCAAAATCCTCGAGGTCATTTAGGCAGTCTGTACCAGATTTTTTCCGCCCATTTCCGGTGGTTTGGGCAAACCCATAAGATGCAGAAGCGTTGGCGCCAGATCTTCCAGAGCACCGCCCGACAATAGCTCGGCAGGACGTCCGATATACAACAGGGGCACCGGGTTGCAGGTATGCGAAGTGTGTGCCTGACCACTTTCGGTATCCAGCATCTGCTCGACATTCCCATGGTCTGCGGTAATCAGGACTTCTCCACCGACATGACGTACGGCACTGACAATTCGCCCGAGACTTTGATCGACGGCCTCTACTGCCGCAATGGCGGCACTCAGTTTGCCGCTGTGACCAACCATATCGGGGTTGGCAATATTGCAGATGATGGCATCATATCGGCGACTTTCCACCTGCTCTACCAGCGCATCCGTCAGAGCGTTCACACTCATTTCCGGCTGCAGATCGTAGGTGCTGACCTTGGGAGAAGGAATCAGAATCCGGTCTTCGCCAGGATAAACGGTTTCGTCGCCACCATTGAAAAAGAAGGTCACGTGCGCGTATTTTTCTGTTTCGGCAATGCGTAACTGATGTAATCCGTGTTGAGCAAGCCATTCCCCGAAGGTATTTTTGAGCCGGGCCGGAGGAAAAGCCACATGGACGTCAAAATGTTCACTATATTCAGTGAGTGTCACAAAATCTGCGAGTTTGGGCGTGGCCTGACGGGGAAAGCCGTCGAAGTCGGGCTCAATGAAGGGGCGGGTAATCTGCCGGGCACGATCAGAACGAAAGTTCATGAACAGGACGGCGTCATGATCCTGAATGCAGATGGGTGTGCCGCCGATTTGTGAGGGGGCAACAAATTCATCACTTTCGCCCCGGGCATAAGCGGCCGCCAGCGCCTCCTGGCCCGTGGCATAGTGGGTACCTTTGCCAAGAGTAAGCAAATCATAAGCCTGTTGTACCCGATCCCAGCGGTGATCCCGATCCATGGCATAAAACCGACCGACCAGCGAGGCCAGTTCGCCGCCGTGAGTTTTCAACTCGGCGGACAGTTTTTCCAGAGAATTTTCCGCACAGCGGGGCAGGGTATCGCGCCCATCCAGAAAAGCATGTACATACACCCGCTCTGCGCCCCGACTTCGGGCCAGACGCAGGGCGGCAAACAGGTGTTCCTCGTGGGAATGAACCCCTCCCGCCGATAGCAGACCCAGAATATGCACTGCCCCGCCCTGGGACTTGGCGGCATCCACTGCCGCACAAAGTGCGCTGTTTTTATGGAAACTTCCGTCCATGATGCCACGGTTGATGCGTTCGTATTCCTGGTAAACAACCCGTCCGGCCCCGATATTGATATGCCCGACTTCACTGTTACCCATCTGCCCGCCGGGTAGCCCGACGGAAGCCCCGGAGGCATTAAGCAGAGTGTGCGGATGACTCCGCCACCAGCCGTCCCAGTTAGGCGTACGGGCCAGGGCAATGGCATTGTTTTCAGGATCTTCGCGATAACCCCAGCCATCCAGGATCAGCAACAGTACGGGGCGCGGTGTCTGGGCCATCAATTTCCTCTAACCGGGAAGGAATACAAATCAAGGACGCATTAAAGCAGATCAGGCGAATTCTGTCATGGGGTCATCACCAGGGGTTTGAGATGCCAAATATCCGTATTGTATTCCCGAATGGTGCGGTCGCTGGAAAATACCCCGCTGGCAGCACTGTTCAAAATACTCAGACGCTGCCATTCGGTCTGGTCACGCCACAATGCGGCTGCCTCCTGTTGTTTCAGCTTATAGCTGGTGAAGTCGGCCAGTACCATCCAGGGATCATGCGGATTATTGAGGGTATGCATGATGGGATCAAATATGCCCGGTTCAAAGGCGTTGAAATACCCGCTGTACAGAAGGTCCATCACTCTCTGCAGATCGTGGTCGGCCTGCAAATAAACTTCTGGATGATAGTTGCCCCTTAACTGACTGACTTCCTGGGCATTCAGGCCAAACAGAAAAAAGTGTTCGGGCCCGACGGCATCGCGTATTTCAATATTGGCACCATCCAGCGTACCAATCGTCAGTGCGCCGTTCATCATGAACTTCATGTTGCCGGTTCCTGAGGCTTCCTTGCCCGCCGTGGAAATTTGCTCGGACAAATCGGTGGCTGCACAAATCTGTTCCATAAGGGAAACCCGGTAATCCGGCAGGAAACAGACCCGCAAGCGACCGGCGGTATCGGCATCATGATTGACCACGTTGGCAATGTTGTTGATGAGTTTGATGATCCGCTTGGCCATGAAATAACCGGGGGCGGCTTTCCCGGCGAACAGCACATTGCGCGGGGTGACTTGGTCGCCTTCACCGCGTTTGATGCGATCATAAAGGTGAATGACATGGAGGGCGTTGAGCAGTTGCCGCTTGTATTCATGAATGCGTTTGACCTGGGTATCAACCATGGCACCCGGAATAAAATGCACGCCGGTTTGTTCCAAAACCAGCTTGGCGAGGCGGGCCTTGTTAATTTGGCGAACCGCATCCCAGCGTTTGCGGAACGTGGCGTCTTCTGCAAAGGGGGCCAGGGCCTTGAGATGATCCAGGTCGTTCTTCCAGTCGGGACCAATTTGCTCGGTCAGCAGTTCCCGCAAGGCCGGGTTGGCCCACTGCAACCAGCGCCGGGGCGTGACGCCATTGGTTTTGTTGTTGAACTTTTGGGGCCAGAGCTTATGGAAGTCGGCGAACAGCTCGTCGCAAAGCAGTTCCGTGTGCAGTGCCGCTACGCCGTTGACGGAAAAGCTCCCCACCACAGCCAGATGGGCCATGCGGACCATTTGTTCACCACTTTCCTCGATGATGGACAGGCGTTGTAGCAAGGCATTATCCCCTGGCGCCCGACGGGCCACTTCCTGCAGGAAGCGGCCATTGATTTCAAAAATGATTTCCAGAAGGCGCGGCAGGAGTTGGCGAAACAGGCGTACCGGCCAGCGTTCCAGGGCTTCTGGAAGCAGGGTGTGGTTGGTATAGGCCATGGTCTGACTGGTAATTTTCCAGGCGCTATCCCAGCCCAGGCCATGTTCATCCATCAACAGGCGCATCAGTTCCGGCACTGCGCAACTGGGATGCGTATCGTTGAGCTGAAAACAGTGATGTTGGGCAAAATGGGTAAAATTTTCACCATGTACAGCGACCCAGTCGGCTATCACATCCTGTAGACTGGCCGAAGCCAGAAAATACTGCTGACGCAAGCGCAGTTCCTTGCCATTTTCACTGCTGTCATTGGGGTAAAGCACCATGCTGATATGTTCAGCATTATTTTTGGCCGCTACGGCTTCGGGATAGGCCCCCGCATTGAATTCGCCGAGATCAAATATATCGGTGGAGGCGGCGCGCCAGAGCCGCAGGGTGTTGACGACCTCATTGCGATAACCCGGTATGGGGATGTCATAGGGAACAGCGAGGACATCGTGGGTATCCACCCAACGATGATGTAACTGGCCCTGAGCATCCTTGTACACATCGCTGCGCCCAAAAAAATGAATGTGACGCACGCGTTCTGGTCGTTTCAGTTCCCAGGGATAACCATTTTTCAGCCAGTGATCGGGTTCTTCGACTTGCTCGCCCCCCCGAATTTCCTGACGAAACATGCCATAACTGTAGCGTATGCCATAACCCGTGACGGGGAGCCCCAGTGACGCACAACTATCGAGAAAACAGGCCGCCAGACGACCCAGTCCGCCATTCCCCAGACCCGCATCGGGTTCGGTCTCAATGATGTCTGTCAATTTTCGATGTTCCTGCTCAAGTACTGTTTCGGCTGCTTCTTCCAGCCCCAAATTGAGCAGCGTGTTACCCAGGGTACGGCCCAGCAAAAATTCGAGAGACAGGTAGAAAGTGCGCTTACCTTTCTCTTTAGCCACTTTCTGCTGGGTTTTTTTCCAGCGTTCTACCAGACGATCACGCAGGCTCATGGACAGTGCGGTATATACATTAATTTTCGAGCCGGTTTCTGCCTCTGCACCCAAGGTATGAAACAGGTAATGCCGGGTATCGGAGCACAGACTGTTGGCATCCATACCAAGAGGGGGTAAGACACAGGCGTTTTTCGCAGGACGTCTGGCAGGCATGATGTGGCTCCTCATGTGCGGATGGTCGACACCCCCATCATAGAATGATGTTATGGGGAATTGAAAGGGGTTATGGTGCCGGAATTTGCAGATATTTCCTGGATGGGCACTATATTCAGATCAGCGTGGCAAAGATGCTAATCTTGGGCTGATAAAAATACATCTGACCATATCTCCGGTCAGTTGATTCATCCCCTTGAAAAGGAGTCGTTCATGGCCAAATCTTTGGCAGATTATATTCGCAGTGCGCGCAGTCAAATTCGTGAAGTGGATTGCGATACTCTGGAAGACTGGCTGCGTACCCGCGACGATCTGGTGCTGGTGGATGTGCGGGAAGCTCATGCTTTTGTCGAAGGGCATCTGCCTGAAGCCATTCATGTTCCCCGAGGCTATCTGGAAGCCCTTGCTGATCCGGATTACGCCCATTGCCACCCGGTGTTATCCCAGGCGCGGGATCAGGTGGTGGTGTTGTACTGTGACAGTGGAACGCGTTCCGCACTTTCTGCCGTCACTTTGCAGGAAATGGGTTTTAGCGAGGTATATAACCTGGGTGGCGGCATCAATGTCTGGGATGCAGAAGACAAGCCCATTGTGACCTGATGCGTTGCGCTTCGATCGGGCCGCAGGCAGCAAGGCTTTGCAGCGACTTTGGCCCGAGCCGTTGTTGTTCTTGGCGAAATCCTGCGCCCGTCAGGAGAGCTGTTTGAGCCCGCAGGGCGAGTTCTCTCCTGACAGCAGGATGAGCCATAGAACAACAGGCAAGGGACGTTGGAGCAAAAAGCCTTGCTGCCTGCGGCCCGATTGAAGCGATTGAAGCGATTGCATTAATTACTCAATCTGGCTTCCAAAATTTTCCTGGTAACGTTTTTTGAATTCGCTCCAGGTGAAATGATGATTTTGGGTGCCAGCCGTTTCAATTTTGTAGGCGCCCATCAACGAGGCGATCTTGCCACTGGTTTCCCAGCCCAGATTATGTTCAAGGCCGTAAAGCAAACCTGCCCGATAGGCGTCGCCGCAACCGGTGGGATCAAGTACGGCCTTGGGTTTGGCCGCAGGAATGTGGGTTTCCTGGTCTTCGTGGTAGATGACGGAACCCTGCTCGCCTTTGGTGACGATCAGCGCTTTCAGGCGTTGGCGTAACTCCGCGACGCTTAAGCCGGTACGGGCCTGAACCATCTGGCATTCGTAGTCATTGACCGTCAGATAGTCGGCCATGTCAATGAGGCGGGTCAGGGTTTCTGCGTCAAACAGCGGCAGCCCCTGTCCGGGATCAAACAGTGTGGGAATGCCTGCGCGGGTCAAGTCCTCCAGATGCTGGATCATGGCCCCCAAACCATCGGGAGAGACAATGGCCCAGTGCACATCGCTGGGGATTTGCCCGTCCAGATGGTTTTCCTGGGCCATGAACATCGCACCGGGATGAAAAGCGGTGATCTGATTGTCGTCCAGATCGGTGGTGATAAAAGCCTGCGCCGTGTAATGATCGGGGAGGATGCGAATCAGATGGGTATCCAGCCCCTGCTGTTTTATATGCTCAAGGTAGGGTGTGAAATCCTGACCGGCGGTGCCGGCGATGATGGGGTTTCCTCCCAGCAGCTTGAGATTGTAGGCAATGTTACCGGCACAACCGCCAAAATCGCGACGCATTTCCGGTACGGTAAAAGACACATTCAGCATGTGTACTTGTTCAGGCAGGATGTGGGCCTTGAAACGGTCCTGAAACACCATAATGGTGTCAAAGGCCAGTGATCCGCAGACGAGTGTGGACATGACAACTCCTTGTTGGGTTTTTGTCAAACTGTTGGGTTGGGTGTGGTATTTTTGCTGAAAACAGACTACTATCATAACAGGTTTTCACGAATTGTGTTGTCCTGTCCGAGGTGGGTCTTCATGAACAGGGGTTTGCGTACATTGCTGGCGGTTTCCATGCTGGCTCTTGCCGTTCCGGCTTGGGCTGCGGGTTCTGCTGCCCACGATCAGACCTATGTGAACCTTTTCGGGGGTAATACTTTTTTCAGTGGTGCCAGTGGACTTGCTCATCATGATGGCAATGCGGTGCTGGGATTGCGTTTCGGGCAGCGTCTCAGTGCGCATCTGGGTGTCGAAGCGCAGGTTGCTGCGGCTTTTGCCCATTTGCAGGATGCTGCACACAATGCTGATGCCAACCAGTACAGTGGTGCGCTGCTCGGCAATGTTTATGCCTTTCCCGGTCCGGATACTCCCTATCTTTCTCTTGGCCTGGGTGCTTCCAGTAATCGCTTCAATCAGGATCTGGGGCGCGGTACTTCGCTGATGGGCGTATTGGGACTGGGTTATCAATATTCCCTGGGAGATCATTTGGGTTTGCGCCTGGGCGTCCAGGATCAGCTTCTGTTCAATACCCCGACGTCCAGCGCCGCAAACCTCAACAATGTGCAGGTAACAGGCGGTATTTCCTATTTTTGGGGTGGCAGTAAAAAATCGGCCTTTCCAGTCATCGGTCCTGCCCATCCCTGAAGCTTGAGTGGATTTTGTTTGCGGGGTGAGCGTCTTTCACTTCGCTTGGCCGTGTATCCTTTGCTATAGTGCGCTCTGTCCCCGTCGACGATCAATTCATCGGCCACGCCAGCAAGGAGCCTGAACGCATGTCCAAAAGCCATCTTTTTACTTCTGAGTCTGTTTCCGAAGGTCATCCCGATAAGGTCGCAGACCAGATTTCCGATGCCATCCTTGATGCCATTCTGGCGCAGGATCCGCGTGGTCGGGTAGCCGCTGAAACCCTGATTACTACCGGCCTGATTGTTCTGGCTGGAGAAATTACGACGACGGCTACTGTCGATTATGCAGACGTTGCCCGTCAGACGGTGCGCCGGATTGGCTACAACTCATCGGAAATGGGCTTTGACTGGGCCTCCTGCGCGGTGATACAGACGCTCGACAAGCAGTCTCCGGATATTGCCCAGGGTGTGAATGAAGGGGCCGGTCTGGATCTGGAGCAGGGTGCTGGTGATCAGGGTCTCATGTTTGGTTTTGCCTGTGATGAAACCGACGTGCTGATGCCGACGCCCATTTATTTCGCCCATCGTCTGACCGAGCGCCAGGCGCTGGTGCGCAAGGATGGCCGCTTGCCCTGGTTACGTCCCGACGCCAAAAGTCAGGTGACGGTGCGCTACGAAGAGGGTCGCCCAGTGGCTATTGATGCCGTCGTCCTCTCCACCCAGCACAGCCCCGATATCAGTCATGCCGATCTGGTGGAAGCGGTGCGGGAAGAAATCATCAAGCCGGTATTGCCGCCGGAAATGTTGCACAAGGACACCAAATATCTGATCAACCCCACCGGACGCTTTGTCATTGGCGGACCCGTAGGCGATTGTGGCTTGACGGGCCGCAAAATCATTGTAGACACCTACGGTGGTCAGGGTAGTCATGGTGGTGGTGCTTTTTCGGGTAAGGATCCTTCCAAGGTAGACCGTTCTTCTTCTTACGCCGGTCGTTACGTGGCCAAAAACATTGTTGCCGCAGGTCTGGCGAGTCGCTGTGAAGTTCAGGTGGCTTATGCCATTGGGGTATCCCAGCCGGTCAGTCTGATGGTTGATACTTTTGGCACCGGTAAAATTGATGATGATCGCATCGCAGCGCTGGTCCGTGAACATTTTGATCTGCGTCCCAAGGGCATTATTCAGATGCTGGATCTGCTCCGTCCGATTTATGGTAAAACCGCTGCTTATGGGCATTTCGGTCGTGAAGAACCGGAATTTACCTGGGAACGTACCGACAAGGCTGCAGCCTTGCGGGATGCTGCTGGATTGCGATAAAAAGACCTCTGCGCGGAGAAGCTCTCCGCCGGAAGTTCGGGCCGAGGAGCGCTGCAGTCGCCAGGTCTCTGGTGGTCAGGCTCGGCCCGTTTTCCTTCGTGTAAAACCGCGCTCGCTTTCATGACCAAAGGAACGACCACCATGAATGCTGTGCTTAAAACGGGTGAAGACTTTAAAGTAGCGGATATGTCTCTGGCCGCCTGGGGACGTAAGGAAGTCCGTATTGCTGAAACGGAAATGCCGGCATTGATGGCGATTCGCCGGAAATATCAGGCTCAGCAGCCCTTGCAGGGTGCGCGTATTGCGGGCTGTATTCATATGACCATCCAGACCGCTGTCCTTATCGAAACCCTGGTAGCTTTGGGGGCTGAAGTACGCTGGTCCTCCTGCAATATTTTTTCCACGCAGGATCAGGCAGCAGCGGCTATTGCCGCTGCAGGTGTTCCGGTTTTTGCCTGGAAGGGCGAAAGTGAGGAAGAATACTGGTGGTGCGTGGAACAGACCATTACGGGTCCTGACGGCTGGCGCCCCAATATGCTGCTGGATGATGGTGGCGACCTCACCGGGCTACTTCATGAGAAATATCCCGAGTTGCTGGAAGGCATCCACGGTGTTTCCGAAGAAACGACCACAGGTGTACATCGTCTTTGGGAAATGGCCAGGGAAGGTAAGCTCAAGGTGCCCGCCATCAATGTCAATGACTCGGTGACCAAAAGCAAAAATGACAACAAATACGGTTGTCGTCACTCCCTCAATGATGCCATCAAGCGGGCCACGGACCATCTGCTGTCCGGTAAGCGCGCCCTGGTTCTGGGTTATGGAGATGTGGGCAAGGGCTCGGCAGCTTCCCTGCGTCAGGAAGGCATGATTGTGCGCGTCACCGAAGTAGACCCCATTTGCGCCATGCAGGCCTGCATGGATGGTTATGAAGTGGTTTCGCCCTACAAAAAGGGTATCAATGATGGTACCGATGCCTGCATCAATCGGGAGCTGTTGGGCCAGACGGACTTACTGGTTACTGCTACCGGTAATTACAATGTCTGCGATGCGGGCATGTTGAAGGCCCTCAAGAAAGGTGCTGTCGTTTGTAATATTGGTCACTTTGACAATGAAATTGATACGGCTTTCATGCGTGCCAACTGGGCCTGGGATGAGGTCAAGGCTCAGGTCCACAAGGTGTACCGTGATGCACCGGCTGGCAAGAGTTTTGATGCGGACAGTGATGATTACCTGATTCTTCTTTCTGAAGGAAGGCTGGTGAATCTGGGCAATGCTACCGGGCACCCCAGTCGGATCATGGATGGTTCTTTTGCCAATCAGGTGTTGGCGCAGATACATCTTTACGGGGAGCGCTTTGCCGACTTGCCGGCTGAGCAAAAACCCGCGCACGTTAGTGTCACGGTCCTGCCGAAAACCCTGGATGAAGAAGTGGCCCGTTACATGGTGGAAGGTTTTGCCGGGGTGCTGACCCAGTTGACAACGGCTCAGGCCGAATATCTGGGCGTTGACGTCCACGGACCTTTCAAGAACGACGCGTATCGTTACTGATGGCGCACTCCGTCGAGTTTTTTCCGCCCAAAAATGCTGCAGGCGAACAACGCCTGCAGGAAGCCATCCGTGCCTTGTTGCCTTTAAGGCCGGAGTATGCTTCAGTGACTTTTGGCGCAGGTGGTTCTACACGAGAACGGACTTTCGCCACGGTGGACATGATCCGCAAGGATTATGCTCTGGAAGCCGTCCCGCATCTTTCCTGCATTGGCTCTACGAAATCGGGTATCCAGGAAATTCTGGAAGATTATCGAACCCAGGGTATTCAGCGCATTGTCGCCCTGCGCGGTGATTTACCAGAAGGTATGAGTAACCCCGGTCATTTTGAATATGCCGCCGATCTGGTGGCTTTTATCCGTCAGTTCGGCGGTTTTGAAATTTATGTGGCCGGTTATCCGGAAGTGCATCCCAAGGCCATTTCCGCTAATGAGGATTTGCAGCATCTGGTGGAAAAGGTGCAGGCGGGTGCAGATGCGGTTATCACCCAGTATTTTTATAATCCCGATGCGTACTTGCAGTTCCGGGATGATTTACAACGGCGGGGTGTTGAGGTGCCGATTGTAGTGGGTGTCATGCCCATCACAAATTTTGCACAGATTTCCCGTTTTTCGGCCATGTGCGGAGCCGAATTGCCGCAATATTTGCGGCGCCGCATGGAAGCCTATGGGGAAGATCTGCAGTCCCAATATCAGTTGGGGATTGAGTTGCTGAGTCGGCAGTGTGAGACATTACTTGCGCAAGGCGCACCCGGCCTGCATTTTTATACGCTGAATCAGTCCGAGGCGACTACGGCCATCTGGCAGAATCTTGGACTTTAAGTACTTTCGACGCCATTATCGATGCCTCGCAAGCGTGGGTAATGGCGTTTTCTGTTGACCGGCTGATAACCTTTGTTAAACTGGATTCAAGACGGCCATGGAATAAATTGGTCAGTAAAGGAATTTTTCACTATAAGAGGTTCATACCATGTCTAAAAAGTATCCTGTTATTGCAGTCACCGGTTCTTCGGGAGCGGGTACAACTACGGTCAAACATGCATTTCATGACATTTTTCGGCGCCTGAAAGTCAATCCGGTCATCATTGAAGGAGACAGCTTCCACCGTTATAACCGGGTGGAAATGCGTGAAGCCATTGCCAAAGCGGCAGCAGAAGGTAAGACCATCAGCCACTTTGGTCCCGAAGGTAATGATTTTGAGGCTCTGGAACGTCTGTTCCGTACTTACGGAGAGACCGGTCATGGCCAGATGCGTTACTATGTGCATGATGATGTGGAAGCGGAACTGCGGGGTAGTGCCCCGGGAACCTTTACACCATGGCAGGATATGCCTACGGGTACGGACCTGCTTTTTTATGAGGGTCTGCACGGTGGGGTGAAAACCGAAGATGTGAATGTCGCCAATTATGTGGATCTTCTGGTTGGTGTCGTGCCGGTTGTGAATCTCGAATGGATCCAGAAAATTCATCGTGATAATGCCCAGCGTGGATATTCGGCTGAAGCCATCGTGGACACGATTTTGCGTCGCATGCCGGATTATATTCATCACATTACTCCCCAGTTTTCGCGCGCGCATATCAACTTCCAGCGCGTACCATTGGTAGATACGTCCAATCCTTTCATTGCCCGGGATATTCCCACACCCGATGAGAGCATGGTGGTCATTCGCTTTCGGGATCACAAAGTTGAGCATTTCCCGACATTGTTGCAGATGATTCCCGGAAGCTTCATGTCGCGTTCCAATACCCTGGTTGTTCCGGGTACGAAAATGGGTTTCGCCATGGAAGTGATTCTCGGGCCGCGTATTGAACAGATGCTGGATGAAAAAAAGGAAGCCCTCTGATAGCGCGTTAGTTTCATCCTGATGACATCCGGTATCGGTAATATCGATACCGGATTTTTTATGCCTGCGTTGTAAAATAAAGTTCCCAAACATCAGAGGCTGCAAGCGGGGCGAGTGGAACGCTTTGAAAT
>DYJM01000014.1 GCA_020723125.1 Acidithiobacillus ferrivorans | reverse complement strand
TCTGGCTGGACTGCTGCCCGCAACAGTTCACGGGGATGGGTTGTCATTCCGGTGCTGCCGATACATCCAGCTTACGGGCGGCCAGCGCCTCATCCAGACGACCCACCGGCAAATGATGGGGGGCTTCCCGCAGCAATTCCGGCTGCTCCAGCGCTTCCCGACGAATCTGCGCCATGACCGCAACAAAACGATCCAGCGTCGCCTTGCTTTCGGTTTCGGTCGGCTCTATGAGCAAACATTCGGGTACCAATTGTGGAAAATAAATGGTCGGAGCATGTATCCCAAAGTCCAGCAGCCGTTTTGCCACATCCAGCGCGCGAATCCCTGAGGCTTTGTGCAAATCACTCACTGACAGGATAAATTCATGACTGGCACGACGCTCCGGGAAAGCTGCCTGATAACCCAGGCGCTGCAGTTCTTTAAGCAGGTAGTTGGCATTGAGGGCAGCATAGGCGGATACCCGACTTACACCGCTACGGCCCAGTCGCCGCAGATAAGCATGGGCACGCAGCAATACGCCGATATTTCCACCATGTGCACTTAAATGACCAATACTTTGTGGGAGGTCTTTGGCACCCATCCAGCGCAAGGCTCCATGCGGCTCTTTCAAAACCGTGGGCAATGGCAAAAAAGGCTTGAGGTGTTCCTGCACAGCCACAGCACCGGCCCCCGGTCCACCCCCACCATGGGGAGTGGCAAAGGTTTTGTGCAGGTTCAGATGCATTACATCAAAACCCATCTGACCGGGCTGAACCCGGCCGAGAATGGCATTGAGATTGGCACCATCATAGTAAAGCAGGCCCCCGGCGGCATGCACATGCTGGGCAATTTCTGCAATACGTCTTTCAAAAACCCCCAAAGTCGAGGGATTGGTCAGCATGATTCCCGCGACATCCGGACCCAGGTGAGCATCCAAGGCGGCCATATCCAGATCACCATCGGGCAGGTTGGGGATTTCGATGACCTCAAATCCGGCCATTTGCGCACTGGCTGGATTGGTGCCATGGGCCGCCGCAGGAATCAGCATCTTGTTGCGTCTGCTATCTCCCCGTGCCCGATGATAAGCGCGAATCATGGCCACGCCAGCCAGCTCACCCTGGGCGCCTGCCGCCGGAGTCAGGCTCACCGCCGCCATGCCCGTTGCCGCCGCCAGCCATTCCTGCAGCTCCCAGAGAACCTGCAGCAAACCCTGCATGGCGGGGGCCGGAGTATCGGGATGCAGACGGGCAAAACCGGGTAATGAAGCCATGGCATGGGCAATACGCGGATTATATTTCATGGTACAGGAACCCAGTGGGTAAAACTGGGTATCAATGGAAAAATTTTTCTGG
Source organism: Acidithiobacillus ferrivorans (assembly GCA_020723125.1). Classification (GTDB taxonomy): domain Bacteria; phylum Pseudomonadota; class Gammaproteobacteria; order Acidithiobacillales; family Acidithiobacillaceae; genus Acidithiobacillus; species Acidithiobacillus ferrivorans_A. The sequence goes on along the minus strand of DYJM01000014.1, from coordinate 29,939 downwards.
GACAAGCGCGTATAATGGCGCAAAACATCCAGCTCGGAAGCATTGGGCAAATTCAGCGGCGTCTTGCGCAGTAAATCTTCGGGTATATCAGCGGGCAATGGGGGTACCGGCAGATGATGATCATGGGCAAAAATGCTGTCATTCACGGTTTCGGTCACAGCTGGATTCATTGGGCCTCCAGAACGCTTTGCAGCGCATCCCGATAAGTCAGCAGGTCAGCTTCTTCCAGTAATTCCGTCGTGCATACCAGCAAATCACCCGGCTCACCCATTTCCCATTCACGCAAAGGAATACCCGCGAGCAGGCCATGGCCCAGCAGTGCGTCGCGAACCGCCGTTGCGGGCATCGGCAAACGCAATACCCATTCATGGAAAAAAGCACCCGCATAGGGGAAGCTTACCCCGGGCAGTGCGGCCAATAACTCGCGTAATTGCCGGGCGCGGGTATGGCAGAGGCTGGCGGTTTCCTGAAGACCATGACTGCCGAGCGTCGCCACATGAATGGTGGCCGCAGTGACCATCAAGCCCTGATTGGTGCAGATATTACTGGTAGCCTTACCCCGTCGGATATGCTGTTCACGCGCCTGCAGGGTCAGACAATATCCCGTACGACCCTGGGCATCGACGGTTTTGGCGACCAGACGACCCGGCAATTGCCGGACATGGGCTTTGCGGCAGGCAAGAAATCCAAAATAAGGCCCCCCTCCGGTCAGCGGAATCCCCAAGGGTTGACCCTCACCCACAGCCATATCAGCACCCTTTCCGCCCCAGTCGCCGGGAGCCTTCAACATGGCCAGGGCCAGCGGATTGACTACCGCAATGGTTAATAATCCTTGGCCATGTGCCCAGTCCGTCAGCATATCCACCGATTCCAGCAAGCCAAAGGCGTTAATCTGGGGAACTATCAAGGCCGCCGCATCACTTGCATCGCCGGGAATCTGCAAGGTGCCGCTGATGGGATCATAAGGCACTGCTTGCAGACGGATATTCTGCATGCCCAGCACCGTATCCAGCACCCTGCGCCAGCCGGGCAGAAGATTCTCCGGCACCAGGATGCTTTTTTCGCTCCCTTGAATGCGCAGAGCCATCAGACAGGCTTCTGCCAAAGCAGAGGCGCCGTCGTACAAGGAGGCATTACTGACTTCCAGACCCGTCAGGCGGGTGATGAAACTCTGGTACTCGTAAATGACCTGCAAGGTACCCTGACTGGCTTCCGGCTGATAGGGGGTATAAGCAGAGTAAAATTCGCCCCGGGCGGCAATATCCCAGACAATGGCGGGAATATGATGCGCATAGGCACCGCCACCGGCAAAGCACAATAATGGTGCATTCGCCAGGGCCCGGCCTTCGAGCTCGCGGCCCAAGGCCATCTCGGACAAGCCTTCTGGCAGCACCATGTCATGAACCTGCAGACCGGATGGTATTTCATCAAAAAGCGCATCCAGACTATTCACGCCAACAGCAGCCAACATCGCCGCCGTTTCCTCCGCATCATGGGGAATATAGGGCATTCGGCTTAGGCCTCCGCAATTTTGGCGTAAGCCGTTGCATCCATCAGCTCTGCATGGGCAGAGGGCTCGGCGGCAACGACCATTATCCAACCTTTGCCATAAGGATCTTCGTTGAGCAGTTGCGGACTGTCATTCAGTGCTTCATTACGCTCCAGAACCTTACCCGTAATGGGTGCATACAAATCCGCCGCTGCCTTGACCGACTCCAGAACGCCACAAACCGTTCCGGCCTGCAGGTCTTTTCCGACTTCGGGAGCCTCGGCATAAACCAGATCACCCAACAGGGCCTGGGCATGATCGGTAATCCCAACCCGGTAACGTCCATTACCCAGATCCTCGGCCCACTCGTGGGTGTCACTGTAACGCAATGATTGTGGAATATTGCTCATAACCTTCAAGACTCCTCAGTAAAGGAAAAAGTAGCGGCACCCTGGCGCCAGAACGGCGGCTTGACCACCAGGGCCGGTTTGCGGACACCGCGAATGGCTGTTTGCAAAATGCTTCCTGCGACAACCGGGGCAGTGACTCTGGCCAGGCCTATACCACATTGCAGACTCGGAGAAAAAATACCGCTGGTGACCACACCGCAAGGCGCCCCTGCAGCATCCTCCAGTACATAACCATGGCGGGGAATACCGGCGGACAGGGCAATACCTACCAGGCGTGGACCATCGCCACGCGCCAGTTCCGCTTCCAACCCGGCGCGGCCCATAAAGTCACGATCGGAATCGCGCAAATCCACGGTCCAGCCCAGATTGCTGGCATAGGGAGAAACCGAGGTATCCATGTCCTGACCGTACAAGTCCAGACCGGCCTCCAGGCGCAGGCTGTCCCGCGCAGCCAGTCCTGCTGGAGCAATTCCTGCTGTCAGCAAACGCTGGGCCAATTCCGGCAAAAGGGTATTTGCCGCAATGATTTCTACGCCATCTTCGCCGGTATAACCCGTCCGGCCGATAAAAAATCCATCCTGTTCCAGCGCAGTAAAGGTCTTTAGTGACTCCAGGGCGGGCATTTGCAGCAAATCGGCCACCCGCGCCCGTGCCTCCGGTCCCTGAACGGCCAGAATACCGAGATCAGGACGTTTCGTCAGCGTCACCTGCCAGGCATGCTGGTCGCTGAGCTTTTGCAAATGGGCGGTATCTGCCTCGGCACCCGCCGCATTCAGAACTATCCGATAACTATCGCCGCCCCGATAATACACAATCAGATCATCAATAATGCCGCCATCCGTCTGTAACATGGTGCTGTACAGGGCTTTACCCGGATGGGCATCGAGCTTGGCCACGTCATTGGCCAGGGCATGACGGAGCAGGCTGCGAGCATCTTTGCCCGCGATATCCAAAGGGCGCATGTGGGAAACATCAAAAAAACCCGCTGATTCACGCACTGCCTTATGTTCGGCGAGCTGCGAGGCATATTGCAGGGGCATCTGCCATCCGGCAAAATCCACCATGCGCGCCCCTTGCGCCAGATGCCAATCATACAGCGCCGTCTGTTTAGTCATTGCCTGAAATCCTTTCGATTAGTCGCGGAAGTTGTTAAATTGCAGGGGTAAGCCAAAATCTTCAGAACGCAGAGCAGCAATGGCGGCCTGCAGTTCGTCGCGGCTTTTACCCGACACCCGCAACTGATCGCCCTGAATACTGCCCTGGGCCTTGAATTTACCTTCCTTGAGATACTTGATCATGCGCTTGGACACTTCAGTTTCCAGCCCGACTTTCAAGGTAAGCACCTGACGTTCCATGCCTCCCGCTGCAGCGGCTGTTTTCCCGACATCCAGAGCCTTCAGATCCACCCCGCGCTTTACCAGTCGGGCTGAAAACAAATCGATCATCTGTCCCAGTTTGTATTCATCTTCGGCCAGTAAAATGATTTCTTTTTCTTTCCTTTCAATGGAGGCCTTGCTGCCCTTGAAATCATAGCGGGTGGAAATTTCTTTTTGCGTCGTGTGCAGGGCGTTATCTACTTCCTGCATATCCACTTCAGAAACCACATCAAAACTTGGCATAACCTGTTTCCTTAACTTTTCTGCCGTTGAGCAGCTTTTAACTGGAGTGAAGCCGGTGATCCGGATGGACTGGATGAACTGCGTGGCTATGTCCTTCCCGGCTTCCCGCCCGGCAACCCGGGCAATCCGTGACCCAGCGGGATCCTTGTGGAGTGATTTCCTTTTTCCAGAAAGGCGCAGAGGTCTTGAGAACATCTATCAAAAAACGACAGGCATCAAAAGCCGCAGCCCGATGCCGGGACCAGACTGCCACCAGCACGATATTATCCTGAGGCTGCAGCAAACCGTAACGATGAATAATGAGGCTATCGAGAATATCGTAACTTTGTGCGGCTTCCTTGCTGACTCGTTCCAGCTCCTTTTCCGTCATACCCGGATAATGCTCAATTTCCAGGGATAAAATATCACTGGCGTCGCTGTAATCCCGCACCGTACCCACAAAAGTCACCAATGCCCCGGCTCCACTTAGCGTAGCCATTTCTGCACAGGCGGCAGACAGCTCGAAATCTTCTTTCTGAACTTTAACGATCACCCATCAACCTCCGGTTACCGGAGGGAAAAAAGCCACCTCATCTTCGTCTTTAACCAACGCCGTAAAGGGAACATGCTGCTGATTCAGAGAAGCCAGCAGATGAACATCATGGAATTCCGTTCCGGCCTGCCCCTCGACCATGGTCAGCACTTCTTCTACCGTAAATCCACCAGGCGGACAGGGCAGCTGCATTTCGGCCGACCCGACACGCTCGCGCACACTGGCAAAAAACTTCACATGAATCATTGACGGAATCCATTTTCAGGAAGATTGCAGATGATAACGCCCCCAAGGCCTGAGCTTCAACCAGAAGCCACAGTAAACCCGCGTGAAGCACTTTGGGCCTGGATACATCTGGTATATAGTCGCCCCATGGAAAACTTCTTCAGTCATTACCTCACTTTTCTCGCCGAAACCGCCACCATCGTGCTCGCCATCCTGATTGTTGCTGGCAGCATTGCTGCCATTGCCCTCAGCAAACGCAAGCCCGCAGCTGCAGGTCAGATTCAGGTTACGGATTTACGCCGGCAACTTGAACAAGCGGCTGACCGGATCGAAGCGCTGCGCTTGGACAAAAAACTCCGCAAAGCCCATCAAAAAAACCTCAAGAAAGTGCATAAAGCCCGAAAAGACGAAACATGTACTTATCTGCTGGACTTCAAGGGTGACATTCGCGCTTCGGCGGTGAGTGCTTTGCGCGAGGAAATTACCGCGATCCTTCAGGTTGCCCAGCCTGATGATTCTGTGCTCATTCGTCTCGAAAGCGGTGGCGGCATGGTCAATACCTATGGTTTGGCAGCCGCCCAGCTTTTGCGCCTGCGTGCCGCCAAAATTCATCTCACGGTATTGGTGGACACCGTAGCGGCTAGTGGTGGGTACATGATGGCCGTGACTGCTGACCGGATAGTAGCCAGCCCGTTTGCGCTGCTCGGTTCTATTGGGGTTGTCGCACAAATTCCCAATTTTCATCGCTGGTTACAGGAGCGCAATATCGATTTCGAGCAGTTTACTGCTGGTAAATACAAGCGGACCGTCACGCTGTTCGGGGAAAATACCGACAGTGGTCGGGCCAAGCTGCGTGAAGAATTGGAAGAGACCCATGCCCAATTCCGCAGCTTTGTACAACAGTTCCGGCCCCAGCTTGATCTGGAAAAAGTCGCCACCGGCGAGGCCTGGCTGGGTAATAAGGCCCTGCAACTGGGGCTGGTTGACCAACTGGCCACCAGTGACGAGATCATTGTTGAGGCTGCCAAAAAAGGTAAGTTACTACAACTGAGTTATCAGCGGCCCAAAAGCCTGCCGCAAAAACTCGGGCTGGCTGCCCAGCAAAGTTGGGATAAACTCTGGTTTCGTTAACAGCCTGCCATACGTAAGCCGTACGAACCCATCTGTCATCATTTCTGCTAGAATGGGGTAGGTGATTCGTTTACAGAAGCCAAATTACCGAGCTTTCGCAACGTAGAGATCCGTAGCATATGTCACTGGATACCACTCTGATTGGGGTTCCCGATGCCACCCTGGACCCGCCTCATGGGGTGGAAGTCTGTCCGGATTGTGGACTGATTCAGCGTTTGCCGCCACTTAAAGGCCGGGGCAAGCTCGTCTGCCCGCGCTGTGGACATGTTCTGGAGCGTACCTCCGGTCGCAGCATCAACGCGGCCATGGCCATGACCTTATCGGCCCTGTTCCTGCTGATCCCAGCCAATTTTCTACCATTGCTGTCCGTTGATATATTTGGCGTGCATCATCAAAGTGTACTTGCGTCAGGCATCTGGGGAGTGGCTGCCCAAGGCTGGCCCGTGGTGGCGGTGATTCTGGCCCTGGAATTGCTCATCCTCCCCTTTTTACGCTTCAGCACCCTGGCCGTGGTATTGCTCGAACTGGATACCGGGCACCACCCAAGCTGGCTGGGCAGGATGTTTCGCTGGTCGGAATGGCTGGACCAATGGGCCATGCTGGATGTTTTTCTGATTGGTTTTGGCATCGGCTATGAACGGGTCGCGCCTTTTCTACCCATCGAAGTAGGTACCGGAGGCTGGTGCGTGGTGGGACTGGCCTTTCTCAGCATGCTCACACGGGCGACTCTGGAAAGACGGGAAATATGGCGGCGCATTGGTCCTAATGTGGAATCTCTGGATCTGGACCAGGAATATATAGGTTGTGGCCATTGCGGAATGCCCATTGCTGCCCATCGGGAAGGACAAGCCTGCCCACGCTGCGCGGCAAAAGTCTGGCGCTATAAACCACAATCAACCATGCGCACTCTGGCCTTTGCTCTGGCGGGATTTTTTTGCTATCCCTTCGCCTATATCTATCCCATGGAATATAACTACCAAATAGGAAAAATGGAGGGCTATACCATTATGACCGGGGTCATGAAACTGATTGATGCGCACTTTCTGCTTTTTGCCGTCATTATTTTTATGGCCAGTATTGTCATTCCTTTTTTGAAGCTTTTTTCTTTGAGCTGGTTTTTTATTTCCGTACGGATCCACTCGGTCAAACAGCTTAGATTGAAAACCGCCATCTATCGTCTGATAAAAACCATTGGTCGCTGGTCTCATGTGGATGTATTTACCGTTACGGTCTTTTTGCCCTTGATGCACTTATCCGGATTACTGGCGGTTTATGTGGGCGATGCACTTCCCGCCTTTCTCGCAGTCGTCATCCTGACCATGATTGCGACAGAATTCTTTGATCCCCGCGCACTCTGGGCCGCTTATCTAATGGAAGCACATGAATAATCCTTTACCAAGCGCTCAAATACGACGCTCCCGCTGGCCCGGTCTGATCTGGGCCGTGCCTGTCGCGGCCCTCGCCATTGTGGCCTGGTTGGCTTTACGCAGCTATATGGAACAGGGTCCGACAGTGACCGTGCAATTTCCGACCATGGGTGGCATCAAAGCTAACCATACCGTAGTGAAATATAGGGGCGTTACGGTTGGACATGTTACCGCTGTCAAGCTGTCAAAATCCCTTGGAGAAATTTCAGTTTCCATGCGTTTTGATAATTACATGGCGCATCATCTGGGCAAAGGTACACGCTACTGGATTGCCGGTGAAAAAGTCAGCTTTTCCAACCTCAGCTCCCTGAAATCCATCATCGCCGGTCCCTATATAGGCATTGATCCGCATAGTGGCCCCACACTCCATCATGTCATTGGACTGGATGAAGAACCTGTACTGAAAAGCGAATCCAAAGGTATCACCCTCATTTTGCACGCTCCGGAAAAAGGGAATATTTCACGCGGTGCGCCTATTTTGTTCCGGGGTGAACAAGTCGGTGAAATACGCGGGGAAACCTTGCAAAAAAATGGGGATGGATTCGATATTTATGCCTTCATTCCCGAAACAAACCGGCATCTGGTCAATACGCGCAGTCGTTTCTGGAGTTCGGGCAATATCTCGGTCAACCTGTTTGGCGAGCACCCCGGCGTGCATATACCTGCCATTCCGGCATTAATCAGCGGGGCCATCAGTTTTTCCACCCCCAAAACCGGCAGCAGCGTGGACAATAATGCGCAATTTCCCCTTTATGCCAGTGCTGCTGCAGCTAAAAATGCGCCGTCAGAAAATGCCGTGGCCTATCAAATGCGCATGCCCGGAGGTCCACAAGGCTTAAAGACCGGTGCCGCAGTCATGCTGGAAGGGGCGCGTGTGGGCAGCGTCACGGCTGTGCATATGTTCTTTGATACCCGGCGCCAGGCGCTCCTGACGGATATCGATATTAAAATCAACCCCGAGGCGATTCCGCTCCGGGGTGGGCAAGCCTGGGACATGGCCCAGCCTTCCGCACAAATGAACGGGATTCTCCGCCACCTGATTGCCCAGGGCTTACGGGCGCAACTGGGGAGCACTGTTCCGATGCTGGGTTCCAAGGTCATTGATCTCAGTCTGGTTCCCGATGCAAAAGCTGCCCGTTTGCTGCCGGGTCAGCCGCCCATCATTCCCATGGTCCATGAAGCAGGCATTCAAAACAGTGTTCGTCAGTTGAATGGCATACTGACCAAAATCCATGCGCTTCCTCTCCAGAAAATTGCCGCCAATCTGGATCAACTCAGCCAGAATCTGGCGACCTTGAGCAGCTCTCCACAAACCCGCGAGACCTTGCAACATGTGCAGCAGATCATGGCCCATCTGGATGCGTTAACGCGTACGGCCAACCAGCAATTACCGGCCATCCTGAAATCACTGAAAGGGGCCAGCCAGGAGGCCCATGCCGCCCTGCAGGCAGGCAATGCCCTGCTCCATAGCCAGGGAAGCGCCGCCAATGCGCCAGAATCCACGACGCTCCCACGCGCTTTGTATGAATTATCACGAACCGCCCAGTCATTGCGGGAATTGACCGATTACTTGAACAGTCACCCCAATGCCCTGATTTTTGGAAAAAGACCATGACATTGCACAGAAAACTTTTCTTGTTGGGAATGGCGGCGGCACTCGCTGGCTGCGCTTCCGTACCCACCCAGTACCTGACCCTATCCTCCCCATCTCCTGTTCCGGCCAGACAATCCTTGCAGGGCCAAGGCCTGCCCATAGTCGTTGCGCATGTGCAGATGCCTGCCGATATTGATCGTCTTTACCTCACCACGCTTCAGGGTAACTATCGCCTGGATGTTGCCGCACATGTCCGCTGGGCGGCGCCTCTAGGGGGAATGGCACAAAAAGTGCTGGCGCAGGATCTGGCAGGTGCATTGCCGGATAAAACCGTGCTCATGCCTGGAGACCCCCTACCAAATGGGCCTTATCTGCTGGTCAACATCAACGTCCAGAGTTTCATCCCCAGCAATGAGGGCAAGGTCTTTTTGCAGGCCGACTGGTTTATCACCCGCATGCCCGACGGACATCTCCAGGCCCAGGGCCGCAGTCATTTTTATCAGGGCAATATCCCTTCCAACCCCACCGCGCAAGCCGCTGCCATGAGCCAGTTACTGGAAAAGCTCTCTCGGGAATTGGCACATCATTTGTGATGAATATTCACAAAAAACGTCCTTTATTTCCTCTGCATGCGCATTTAAATCCCCTGAAACTCGTTGAAGTACTACTTCAACAGGAAAAAAACTGGCTGAATACCATACCCAGACTACGAGCCATTATTTTGCTGGCTCTGACTCAGGGTCTCGCCAGTCTCAATCTGGCCGCTCTGGGTACAGTGGCGCCAGCATTGGAAAGCAGCATGCATATTGGCAACATTGATTATGGCCTGCTGTCTACCGCCTCCATCCTCACCGGCGCTGCAGCAGCCCTGCCCGTGGGTATTCTCGGTGACCGCCAACGCCGGGTTCCCTTACTCATAAAACTGATCGTCTTGTGGGCAATAGCCATGCTTCTCAGCGGAATCAGCCCTGGTTACAACTGGTTCCTGCTGATGCAAATGCTGGCTGGAGCAGCCGGAGTTTCCGTTGGTCCAGTCATTGCTTCTCTTTCGGGTGATTTATTTCCACCCTCATGGCGTGGACGAGCCTTCGGATTGATTGTCGGTGGAGAATTATTGGGAGCAGGTATCGGCATGATTCTGGCTGGCACCGTCAACACCCTCAGCAACTGGCGTATGGTATTTCTTGTACTGGCCATTATGGCGATCCTCCTTGCCTATTTATTGTGGAAGGGCATGCGCGAACCCCAACGCAACAACATGGAGAAACTCGCTTTAGAACTGACCCAAAAAAATTCTACCAGGCAGGACCACGCCCAAGTAACAACCAACAGGCGCTATTTGCTCGAAGATATTCGCAAAAAATCCATTCAACCGGTCAGCAAAAGGATATTGCAGGAAGACCCCACCCAATGGCACTGGTTTCGGGCCGCTAAAACCATTCTCAGCATTCCCAGCAATGTGATAATGATTTCCGCATCCTCCGCCGGGTATTTTTATTTTACCGGACTGCTGGCTTTCGGCATTCTTTATCTCACTCAACGCTTTCATATTAATACCATGGCGGCCAGCAGCCTTTTTGTTGGTGCGGGACTAGGGGGTATTGGCGGAGTTGTCGCCAGCGGTTGGATAGCCGACTGGTTATTACGCAAAGGACTGATTACGGCAAGAGTATGGGTTACTGGAATAGCCTTCCTGCTCACCATTCCGTTTTTTCTGCTGGCCCTGAATACCAACAATCAGGTTCTCGAATTTATCTGGCTGTTTTGGGGGTCTGCCGCATTGGGAGCGACCAATCCTACGCTGGATGCCGCGCGCCTGGATATTATGCACTCACGGCTCTGGGGGCGCGCAGAAGGGATTCGAATATCCTTGCGGTATATTCTTGAAGCCGCCGCACCCTTTGCCTTTGGTTGGGTATCCACCCACTTTTCTGAAAGCTACTGCCAACTCCAACATTGTGGAAATGGTTATGGCCTGCGCATTACTTTTGAAATTTTTACGATTTTGCTATTGGTAGCCACCATTCTCATGCTTTCAGCCGTTTTCACCTATCCACGCGATGTGGCAACCGCGCTGTTTTCTCAACAGGCACGAAAAACATCAGAGAATCCCTGAAAACCGCCTGACACTACCGATTCTCCAGCAATAATCAGGACGACCCCTTGCGTGAATGCCGGGGACGACGGGATTTACCACCCGTAGCCTGTCCTTCTGGCACTACTCGTTCAAAGTCAATTTTGCGATCATCCAGATTGACGTTCATCACCCGGATTTCAATGGCATCACCCAACTGGAATGTTTCCTTGCTGCGCTCACCAACAATACGGTAATGCTGCGCATCAAAATGGAAATAATCTTCACCCAGGGTGCTGATATGAATCAGACCTTCCACATATACATCGCGCAGGGCAACAAACAGGCCAAAACCGGTTACGCCAGTAATAATACCGGTAAAAGTTTCACCAATTTTATCCATCATGAATTCACATTTGAGCCAGTTCACGGCCTCACGACTGGCTTCATCTGCACGGCGCTCGGTCATGGAACAATGCTGCCCCAACTCCTGCAGTTCCTTTTTAGCCAACCAGCGGGGTTCCTGAGTACCCGCATCCAGCAATGCCTGGATGCCGCGATGAACCACCAGATCGGGATAGCGACGAATGGGTGAGGTGAAGTGGGTATAAGCCGGAAAAGCCAAGCCAAAATGCATTCCGGTATCCACTGTGTAAAATGCTTGCGACAGGCTCCGTAAAATTACGGTCTGAATCAGACTGGAATCACTACGGTCCCGGGTTTCTTCAATGATCTTCGCCAGATCGGCACTACGCGGACGCTCCGGCAAGCGCAAGGGTACCCCAAGCTCTCCCAGAAAACGGCGCAAATCCTCCAGCTTGTCTGTGGAAGGCTCCGGATGCACCCGGTACAACATGGGCAAGTCATGAATCCGGAAATACTGGGCAGCACACACATTGGCCGCGAGCATGCACTCTTCGATGATACGATGCGCTACGTTACGGGTAACGGCGACAATTTTTTCAATGCGTAACTGGTCATTGTAGATGATGCGCGTTTCCTGGGAATCGAACTCAATGGTCCCTCTTCGCTCCCTGGCCCTGGCAAAACTTTGATACAGGCGGTGTAAAGCCTCCAGATGCGGCACCAAAGCTGCATCCTGGGTACGCAACGCCTCATCCCCATCAAGAATGGCGGCCACTTCGTCGTAGGTAAAGCGGCGCTGGGAGCGCATGACCCCCCGGGCAAAACGAAAACGCTGCACCTCACCAGCCGCATTCATCTCCATTTCGCAAAGCATACACAGCCGATCCACATGGGGATTCAGGGAGCACAAGCCGTTGGACAGGATTTCCGGCAACATGGGAATGACTCGACGCGGGAAATACACGGAATTACCCCGGGCAACCGCCTCCTTATCCAGAGCGGAGCCCGACTGAACATAACTGGCCACATCGGCAATGGCGACAATGAGGCGAAAACCGTCGGCAATTTCTTCTGCAAAAACCGCATCATCAAAGTCTTTGGCATCGGCACCGTCAATGGTCACCAGAGGAAGATCACGCAAATCGCGGCGACCTGCTTTCATCTCCTCGGGTACCACTTCGGAAAAACGCGCAGCCTCGTCCAGAACCGCCTGCGACCATTGATGAGGAAGGCCGTAATTACGCACCGCAATTTCCACTTCCATACCGGGTGCCATGTGTTCGCCAAGAATTTCGACGACAACCCCCTGGGGCATATTGCGACCATCCGGATACTGGGTAATATCCAGCGTCACAATCTGTCCATGCACCGGCGCCAGTTCGCCCCCCTCCACCACCCCGAACTCATGGGAAATCCGCCGATCTTCAGGGATCACATAGTGGCTGCCGCCATCGGCAAAATAACGGCCCACAATCTGCTTCAGGGCGCGTTCCAGGATGCGGACGACCGTACCTTCAATCCGGCCACGCCGATCCTCGCCCACCGCCCGGCCGAGCACAATATCGCCATGAAAAACCTTGCGCATTTCCCGGGGTGATAAAAACAGGTCCTTGCCGCCGTCTTCGGGAATCAAAAAGCCAAAACCATCGGGATGGGCGCTGACACTTCCCCGAATCAATTCCATGGCTTCGATAATACCGTAGGCTCCGCGTCGGTTGCGCACCAACTGACCATCTCTTTCCATGGCACGCAGGCGGCGGCGCAAGGCTTCCTGGTCTTCTTCCGCAATTTCCAGTTCTGCGAAAAAATCCTCCAGCGTCAGGGGCTGTCCCGCTTCTTCCAGATACTGAAGAATGTATTCCCGACTGACGATAGGACGTTCATATTTTTCTTTTTCCCGCTCGAACATGGGATCACGTTCACTCAAAGCTGCGGGCTCCTGGTTTTCAGGCATTGACAACTACTCCTTAATCAAAGATCATTCCGTCCACGCCGAGGTGGCGGAATTGGTAGACGCGCTAGGTTCAGGTCCTAGTGAGCGAAAGCTTGTGCTGGTTCGAATCCAGTCCTCGGTACCAAAAGCAAAGGGCAGACTTCAGGGTCTGCCCTTTTTTATATTTGCTGTTCACAACACCCCGGACAGGAGAATGGTATCCTCCCGGTCAGGACCCGTTGAAATGATCGCCAGAGGCCGCCCGGCACGCTCGGCAATAGCCTCCAGATACTGACGTGCGGTCTGGGGCAAATCTTCCCAGCGACGGACTCCGGCAGTAGATTCCTGCCAGCCGGGAAAAGTCTCGTAAACCGGTTCACAGGCCGCCAGTGCTTCAGCACCGGAAGGGAGTTCATCCTGCACCACACCCTTAACCCGGTAACCCACGGCGACCCGGATTTCCGCCAGACCATCCAGCACATCCAGCTTGGTCATGCACAAGCCGGTCACCCCGTTGACGCGACAGGCAGCACGCAAGGCCACCGCATCAAACCAGCCACAACGCCGGGGCCGTCCGGTGGTCGCGCCTACTTCCGCCCCTCTTTGCGCCAGAAACACCCCGGTTTCGTCGAACAGCTCGGTGGGGAAAGGACCCGCGCCTACGCGGGTGGTATAGGCCTTGGTAATACCCAGAACATAACCCAGTTCGGCCGGCCCGACGCCACTCCCGGCGGATGCCGCACCGGCAATCGTATTGGAAGAAGTCACATAGGGATAAGTACCATGATCCACATCCAGCATGGTCCCCTGCGCACCTTCAAACAAAATTCTTGCGCCTTCTTGCTGCAGACGAGCAAGACGTGCTGATACATCAACTACCATGGGAGCCAGACGCTCTGCCAGACTCAGATATTGATCGAGAATGGCATCAAAATTTTCTGCTTTCTGCTTGAAATAATGCTGAAGCACGAAATTATGGTAATCCAGCGCTTCACCCAGCTTTGCGGCAAAACGCTCGCGGTGGAAAAGATCACCCACCCGCAAGGCGCGACGCGCGACCTTATCTTCATACGCAGGACCAATCCCACGACCGGTCGTACCAATTTTTGCATCTCCTTTGGCATGCTCACGAGCCAGATCCAGGCTTTTGTGATAAGGCATAATCAACGGACAGGCATCCGAAACAAAAAGGCGCGCATGCGCATCGGGCATCACGGGCAGCAATTCATCCAGCTCGGCAAAAAGCGCCAGCGGATCCAGAACCACGCCATTACCAATAAAGCAGGACACGCCGGGTCGCAAAATGCCTGAAGGAATAAGATGCAGCACGGTTTTGCGGTTGCCGATCACCAGCGTATGTCCGGCATTATGCCCGCCCTGAAAACGCACAACCGCCTGGCAACGTTCTGTGAGCCAGTCCACAATTTTGCCTTTTCCTTCATCACCCCACTGCGTACCGATGATGACCACATTTGACTTATCTGCCACGGAGCACTCCGCCAATAAAATGGAAAATAGTTTTAACCTACATTCAGGAAGCGCAGCACCCAACCCGCAGAGGAATAGTCCAGGAATGCATCAAAACCCCGGTTTTTCAACTGCGTGGCATCCGGCAATGCACCTGCCAGAAAGTCCTGCGCCACCACATGCCCCTGCTGGCGTTGCTCGGCAATAGCCTCCCACAAAGCCGGATCAATGCCAGCAGGCGCCCAGATATGTTGGCCCCGGCGCGATTCTGGAAGATCCCGCAGCAGAGGTTTCAGGTCCAGACTGAAACCGGTTGCCGGGCGACGCCTTCCAAATGCCGCACCGATATCATCATAGCGACCACCACGCGCCAACGCCTCTCCACGTTGCGGCCCGAATAAAGAGAACAGCAGACCAGTATGGTAGTGATGCCCACGAATTTCCGAAAGATCGCATTGAATGTCGAGATCCGGGTAGCGCAGGCGCAGTGCTTCCCAAACAAAATGGAGATCATCCAGGGCCTTGCAAATGGCCGGGTGATGACCCAACTGCTGTCGCGCACGACTCAATACATCATGATCCCCTTGCAAACGGGCCAGGGCATCAAAATCAGCACAAAGGCTTTGTCCTGCGCCATGAATTTGCAGCCAGTGCCGGACATCCGGCCAGGCCTTGCGTTCTACATGCCGCAGCAACTCATTGCGCTGGGTAGTGGCAAGGCCGGCCGCATCTGCCAGGGCCCGGGGAATACTGACATGACCAATATCCAGCAAGAGGTTGGGGACCCGGCAGTGGCGCAGACTTTCCACCATCAGGGACAACACTTCGAGATCCCCTTCCGGTCCAGCGACGCCAAACAACTCAGCACCCACCTGAAAAGGTGCCCGGCTACCACCCAGCAGGTCAGGACGCGCCCGCAATACGGTTCCGGCATAGGCCAGACGGCGGATTTCTCCGGAGGCTGAAGTCTGGGCGTCAATGCGCGCCATCTGCGGGGTCATATCCGAGCGCAGGCCTACCAGACGACCACTATCCTGATCCAAGAGTTTCCAGGTTTGCAGGTCCAGGTCGGCGCCACTACCGGTGAGCAAACTTTCCAGATGCTCCACCAAAGGGGGTGTCACCTGACGGTAGCCCCACAGCGCATAGCAATCCAGAAGACTGCGTCGACAATGTTCAAGAGCCTCCGTACGTGCGGGCAGAACATCCTCGAAGCCGCTAGGCAAAAGCCAGGTCGGATGGTTTTCGCTGCGCATTATTTTCCCGCCTCATTCAAGGAATGCCGAAAATATTTGAAAAATGGAGAATCCGGATTGAGTACCAGCACGGTTTTATCACTTAGTGCGTGACGATATGCTTCAAGACTGCGATAAAAGGCAAAAAATTTCGGGTCCTTGCCATATGCAGCCCCGTAAATGGAAGCGGCTTCGGCATCACCCTGCCCCTTGATCTGCTCCTGTTGACGATAAGCATCCGCCAGAATGGTGGTTTTTTCCTTTTCAGCATTGGCGCGAATCTGCTCTGCGTCAGCTTTACCCTGTGATTGGTAGGTATTGGCCTGCTGGGTTTGTTCCGCTTCCATGCGTTTGTAAGTCGCCTGCAGCACTTCCGGGGGCAAGCCTACCTGCAAAATCCGCAAGTCCATCAGGCGAATCCCGAGACTGCGCAGGTGGTGATTTGCCGCTTGCAAAACCGGAGCGGAAATTTCCTGCTGCCCGGCTGCGATAAGCGCTGTCATGGACATCGTTGCAATCTGACTGCGCAAGGCCGCGCGCAGAACATCGCCAATTTGGGCCTGGGCATTCGCCTGATCATGCAGCCGCGCATAATAAACTCCAGGATTCACCACCTGCCATTCAGCGAAATAACTCAGCAGTAAGGGCTTTTTGTCCTGGGTCAGAAAGGACTCCGGTTGCGGACTGTAATTTTGCAAGCGTTTATCCACATATTCCACATTTTGCAAAACCGGCCATTTCAAATAAAGACCAGGGGCCTTCTGCACACTGATTTCCTTGCCAAATTGCATGAGCAAGGCATTTTGTGTCTGATTGACCGTGTAAAAACTGGCAGAGGCCAGCAGCAGCACCGCGAGAAAAACAACCAGTACAGCCCATATCCAGTTTTTCATGAGTGTGCTCCTGAAACCGGCAGCACCGGTTGGCTGGCAGCACTGTCGGTAGTAGCGACCGGAGCCGTACTGCGATCTGCAGCGCTGACCGACTCTACCGAGCGTGTGCTGGCACTGGGCGGAACGGTTGTTTTTTCGGGCATATGCAAATAAATCACCGCTTTTCCATGACTATCCATGATGACTTTTTGCGTGCTGCCGAGAATATCCTGCATGGTATGCAAATACATACGCTCACTCACTACCTGGGGATTCTTCTGATAAGCCTGCAGCAAGTCCGTAAAGCGGGCAGCATCGCCCTTGGCACGATCCACCACCTGCAACTTGTAGGCTTCGGCCGCTGTCAGCATAGTGGCTGCTTCACCCTTGGCCTTGGGAATAATACTGCTGGCATAGGCTTCCGCCTCACGCCGGGATCGAGCCATATTCTCGCGGGCAGTCATCACGTCGGTATAGGAAGCCTGCACCGATTTGGGAAGATGAATGCTGAGAATCTGCACCGAGTTGATCGTCACGCCAGCATGCAATCTCGTCAGCAACTTCTGGCTACTTTGCTGGATCTGCTGGGCCATGGCGCTTTGATCCACATGCATCAAGGCTTTCAACTGGCTTTTCCCCACGGCATTGCACATGGCAGACAAAGCCGCATAGCGAATCAACTGCTCTGGATTGGTGCTGGAAAACAGGTAATGACTGGGATTACTGATGCGGTAATCCACGGCAAAGTGAACATCCACCACGTCACCATTGGCCGTCAGCATCATTCCTGGATTCAGGGTGTCCACGGCGCCACTGTAACCCAAAACAATCCGCTGATTCTCGGCGGTCCTGAGTAAGGAAACGCTTTCAAAAGGCACGGGCAAGTGATAATGAAGGCCCGGCTGGGTAATGCCGACTTCCTTGCCAAAACGCAGCACCACGCCTTCCGCATTGGGTCCGACAATATAAATACCCGATGCAATCCAGAATAAAATCAGTATGCCAATAATAATAATGGGCAAACGGTGCAGCCAGCGCGGATCCCACTTGGGACCTCCAGAACCCTGACCTTTGCCGGAACCCAGCAAAGCACCGAGTTTTTTCAGCTCCTGGGTAATTTTCTGAATGTCAAAAGCAGGCTTTTGTGGGTTGGGACGCCGCCCCCAGGGGTTGTTATTATTGTTTCCGTTTCCGCCCGGATCACTCCACGGCATACCAATCTCCTTCCTTGATTATTTCGGGTATTGTAGAGGTCGGGTCCTGCGCCTGACAACCATGGTCACGCATTTGCGCGCGCAGACGACGCCATGTCAGATCATCAATATCAAAAACCATCCGGGTTTTACCTTCCTCGTCAAAATCTTCGTCAATGACACTGGCCAGACGATGCAAACAGGCACGCAAAGCGCCTTCCTCAGGACTCAGCAGCAGCTCGACGCGCAAAATGGAGCGACCAACCCGTTCGAGAATGGCTTGCAGCAACACATCAAGACCTGCACCGCTCCGGGCACTGACATTCACCGCAAGCAATGTTCCCGAAGCATCATACAGACCTCCACTCGCTTCACCCGTCATGTCGACCTTGTTGAAGACCACCAGCACCGGCAGAGAATCCGCTGCAATTTCTTTAAGGACGGATTCGACTGCAGCCATTTGCGTATCACGATCCACTGCGCTGGCATCGACAACATGCAAGAGCAATTGCGCCTGATTCACCTCTTCCAGCGTGGCCCGAAATGCGGCAATCAGATCCGTCGGCAAATCCCGCATGAAGCCCACCGTATCGGCAAGCAACACCGCATCCTGCCCGGCAACCTGCAAACGGCCAATAGCCGGGTCCAGGGTCGCAAACAGACGATTTGCCGCATAATTACTGCGCTCGGTCAGGGCATTGAACAAAGTGGATTTACCCGCATTGGTATAACCCACCAAAGCCACGGTCGGCAACGGAGCGCGCTGGCGGGCCCGGCGCTGGGTCGCCCGATGGGCAGCCACCTTGACCAGCTTGTGCCGCAGGGACTGAATACGCTCGCCAATCAGGCGGCGGTCTGTCTCCAGCTGGGTTTCACCAGGACCACGCAAGCCAATGCCCCCCCGTTGCCGCTCCAGGTGGGTCCAACCGCGAATCAGGCGCGTCCGCAGGCGGGTCAATTGAGCAAGCTCGACCTGTAATTTACCCTCATGGGTACGGGCACGCCGGGCAAAAATATCCAGAATCAACCCAACCCGATCAATCACCCGGCACCGCAAGGCCCGTTCCAGGTTGCGCTCCTGCACCGGACTCAGCGATCGGTCAAACAAAACCAGATCCGCTGCCGTTTCCCGCACCTTTTCGGCCAGTTCCTGCACTTTGCCACTGCCAATAAAAGTTGCCGGATCAGGGCGATTGCGGGTCACAGGGATTAACTCCAGAACATCCGCGTCGCTGTCGGTAGCCAGATGAAAAAATTCGGCCCCGTCGTCGAGATCCACTTCGCCATGTAGTATCACATGGACCAGAAGGACCCGCTCACGGGGCGCGTCTACTGCAACTGCACTATGGGTCAGAATCAGGCCTCTTCTTCTGTCGCCGTCACCTCACCTTCGCCCTCAGGCAAAGGCAAGCGTACATCACGACCGGGAACCACCGTAGAAATGGCATGTTTGTAAATCATTTGGCTGACATTATTCCGCAACAAAACAACGAACTGATCGAAGGATTCGACAAATCCCTGCAACTTGATCCCGTTGACCAGATAGATGGCTACGGGAACGTGTTCCTTACGCAGCATATTAAGAAAAGGATCCTGAAGAATTTGTCCTTTTTGTTGACCGGCCATTTTTTATCTCCTTGACTATGCTTCATGGCGCTTCTAGGGTAGTGAAAAGCCTGCGGGACAGATTTCACTGCATGGGACTTAGACTAGCTCAAAATAGACGGGAAAGCCATGCTTATTAGGTCCACCCATTCATCCATATTCATGATGGGCTGAAGTGACTACGGCCAGCGATCCAGCCGTGAATGATTGACCTGCAGCCTGCTTGCCATTAGCTTAGAGCCGAAATCTGCCGGTCGTCCAGATGGTCATGACGGTGGAAGGTTCCTAAATTCAAGGAGAAGCAATTAGTGGACAAAACGGCCATCAATGACAAGGCGCTCCGTAGTCGTGTGAAATTGCTGGGCAATCTGCTCGGTGAAGTCTTGCGCGAGCAGGCCGGAACCCGGGTTTTCAACGCCGTGGAACAGCTTCGCCAAGGCTATATCCGCCTCCATAAAAAAGAAGATTCCCGCCTACGGGAACGGCTTGCCCGCTTCATAGACGCCTTGCCCCAGGATGATCTGGTGCTGGTGATTCGCGCCTTCAACACCTATTTCAGTCTGGCCAACATTGCCGAAGAAGAATCCCAGCATCTGCAACGCCGTCGCCTTCTGCAAAAAGGCGACGGGTTGTGGACGGGCTCCTTTGAAGAAACCTTCCGCTCCCTCCAGCAACAGGGCATCACCTCCGGACAAATTCAGTATCTGCTTGATCAGACCAGATATCTTCCCGTTTTTACCGCACATCCCACCGAATCCAAAAGACGCACGGTCCTGCATGGACTGCGCCGCATTTTCGTGGTCAGCAAAAAACTCGATGACCCCAGCCTGAACGACGAAGAAGAAAAAGAAGTCATCGACAATTTGCGGGCACAAATCCAGATCCTCTGGGAAACCGAAGAGGTCCGCACGAATAAACCCCAGGTTCAGGATGAAGTGGAGAACGGTTTATTTTTCTTTCGCGACAGCCTGTTCAAAGCCGTACCCATGACCTATCGCGCCGCTCGTCGTGCTGCTCGACGGGTATTTGCCAACGCTGACATCGACATTCCGGCATTTATACGATTCGGTTCATGGATTGGCGGAGATCGGGATGGCAATCCCAACGTCACCGCCGCCATTACCAGCTGGGCCTTGCGCACCCAGAGCGTCGAGGTCCTCAAGGAATATCAGCAACGGCTCAGCGGACTTTATCAACTATTGGGGCATTCCAGCCGGTTTTGTGGCATTTCGCCGGTCCTGCTCGCCTCTCTGGAACGCGACGCCGATGATTTTCCCGAACTGGCCGAGTGGGTAGATCAACGCTTTCCCAGTGAACCCTATCGGCGCAAGCTGCGCTACATGATGACCCGTCTGGATTTGCGCCTGCGGCAACTGGAAAACGGCCAGATCATGAATGAATCCGCTGGCCCGGCTTATAAATCAGCCGAAGCCTTTCTGGATGACCTGCTCCTCGTCCGGGACTCCTTGCGCGGTCACAATGATGATTACATCGCTGATCATGATATTCAGGACATTGTCTGGCTGGTACAGACTTTCGGTTTTCATCTGGCCAATCTCGATATTCGCCAGGAATCCACCGTGCATTCCCGAACCATTTCTGAACTGTACGCAGGTGTCCCGGGTTTTGCCGGCTACCTTGAAATGTCTGAAGAAGCCAGACTGATAACCCTGACGGAAGCCCTCAAACGTCCCGGCCCGCTGGTTGAGCAGCCTCCTGAACTCTCGCCACTGGCTGCCGAAACCTGCGCCATGTTTCGCTGTATCGCCCAGCTGCGCCGCGAGGTCAGTGCTTCCGGATTTGGAAATTACGTGATTTCCATGACCCACGAAGCCAGTCATATTCTCGAAGTGCTGGTGCTGGCCAAGGAATTCGGGCTGGCTGGCTGGTCGCGCCAGGGTCTTTACAGTGAAATTGCCGTCACCCCACTGTTTGAGACCATTCACGATCTGGAACGTATGGATGCTGTCATCTCCACGCTGCTCGATAACCCGGTTTACACCGAAATCCTCAGCAGCCAGGAAAACACCCAGGAGGTCATGCTTGGATACTCCGATTCCTGCAAGGACGGCGGTATTTTATCGTCCAGTTGGTCGCTGTATCAGGCCCAAATGCGCCTGGCCGCCATTGCGGACAAACGTAATATTCAAATTCGCGTGTTTCATGGCCGTGGCGGCAGCGTCGGTCGCGGTGGTGGTCCCACCTATGAAGCCATTCTGGCGCAACCGCCGGACACGGTTCGTGGACAAATCAAGATCACCGAACAGGGTGAAGTCCTGTCCTTCAAATATGCCAATCTGGAAACTGCCATATATGAGTTGACTGTCGGCACCGCCGGCCTCATCAAAGCCAGCATCGGTCTGGTCCGTCCGGTTACCCCCGACAACCCGGCTTATCTCAAGGTCATGACGGAACTCACCCATTTAGGCGAAAAGGCCTATCGTGACCTTACGGAAAACACCCCGGGTTTTCTGGATTATTTTTATGAAGCAACCCCGCTGAATGAAATAGCGCACATGAACATTGGCTCACGCCCCTCACACCGGCAGCGCAGTGACCGCTCCATGAGCTCGATTCGGGCGATTCCGTGGATATTTGCCTGGGCACAGTCCCGCCATATTCTTCCGGCCTGGTTCGGGTTAGGTTCGGCTATTGCCCAATGGCGGATGGAAAAACCCGAACGACTGGAAATTCTTCAGGACATGTATCAGCACTGGCCTTTTTTCCGCGCCCTGATGGGCAACATCAGCATGGCTATGGCCAAAACCGACATGGCGCTGGCGGGAGAATATGCCGGCTTACCGCTTGATCGGGAGCTCGCCAGGTCGGTTTTCCAGAAAATCCGCCAGGAGTTTGAACTGAGTCTTGGAGAAATGTTGGCCATGGCTGGAACCGAGCAACTGCTTTCCGACAATCCCAGTCTCGCTTTTTCTTTGCAGCGTCGTAACGTGTATATGGAACCGCTGAATCATATTCAGCTCGCCCTGCTCCGCCGTTATCGCAATGACGATGCCCCGCCGGAATTTCGGGAAATATGGCTGGATCCCCTGCTGCGCACCATCAACGCCATCGCCGCCGGACAGCGCAATACTGGCTGACAAAAATCTTCCATGTCACTACCTGAATTGATTCTGGCCTCCACCAGCCCGTACCGCAGGGCATTGCTACAGCGTTTGCAGATTCCCTTTCGCTGCGTGGCTTCCCAGGTTGATGAAAGTCCACTTCCGGAGGAAACCCCGGAACAACTGGTGGCGCGTCTGGCCCTGGCCAAAGCCCAGGCCGTATTAGTCCACCACCCTGAAGCATTGGTTATCGGCGCTGATCAAATGGCTTGTTGCGCCGGTCGAGTTTTGGGAAAGCCAGAATCCGCCGCCAGGGCCGAAGAGCAACTGCAATGGATGCAAGGGCGGCAGGTCGAGTATCTCAATGGTATTGCCATAGCGGATGCCAGCGGCGTGGAGCAGTTCATCGTTCCCTATTATCTGACCTTACGCGCACTAAGCCCGGAGGATATTCGCCGCTATATTGAAAAAGATCAGCCCCTCGACTGTGCTGGAAGTTTACGTTCTGAAGGTCTGGGGATCAGCCTGCTGGAAAAAATGGAAGGTGCAGACCCCAACGCTCTGATGGGAATGCCATTGCTGACCATTTCCGCAGTGTTGCGGCGTCGGGGATATGCGCTACCCTGAAATCAGAAACCGGCAATCAGGAGAAATGCCGTGCAGCGGCTCCAACCTGCCAGGAAGCAAAAAGGGCGACTTATCCAGCCGCCCTCGGCAGTCAGCGAGTTAGCAGAATCTCAACCCCAGCTATCTCCACCATCATCCAGACCAAAATCATCATTACTGGCCAACTGGTCATCACCCCAGGAATTATCGGTCAGGCCCAGATCGTCATTGCCCGATGCGTTAGCTTGTGTTCCGGCAGCATCGTGACCACCGAACAAACTTCCGGCAAGCGCCTGCCCGGCAGCCAGCCCGGCACCTACCCCGACTCCGGTAGCAATTCCCGATGCGAGACTAGAGCCCAAGCCACCACCCTGTTGGGGCATTCCCCCCATCGGGCCGCCAGGATATCCCGGACCATTGGGTCCATAGCCACCATTCATGCTGCCAAAAGGCCCCGGGGTCGGCCCACCCCGATACATCAGTTGTGCATTCTGCCGGCGCCGCCGTAAAAACATGGAGATCACCGCAATCAGCAAAATCAGACCCAGAAAAAAGACCAAAGCAGAACCCCAGGAACTCTTTTTTTCCGTCGTCGGCCTGGTCACGGCCTGACTATGACTCTTTACGGATTTTTTGAATTTCTGCAAGACTTCCGGCTTGACGAAAGGCATGGTCGGAGCCAGTTGTTCAGATTTCTGCAGGGCCGCTGCAGCTTCCGACCATTTACCCTGACGTGCGAGAATTCTCGCCTCCAGGTATTGCGCCTCTGCGGAATTCGGATGTGCGGTCAGCACTTCCTGCATCATGCTTTGCGCCTGATCCAGATGACCACTTTGAATGGCTTGCGTCACCTGTGGCACAGAAGGTTCGGCCCATGCCAAAGGTGCCGTGACTAAACTGACAAGCAGGATGCTTGTTCCCAAAAATTTTTTATTCATTCGCTCCCCCAATAAAAACGTTGCGGAGCTAATATGGGGTGAAATTCTGCAAGAATCAAGTGTCCTGTAGCATTTTGTATCCCTCTATATTCATGCCACAATTTAGCTTGAATGACTGGACAGGGGTGACCGTAGAGGATGCCCGTCATGGTTCCATAGCTTGAACCGGCCCAAGTTTGACAGAATTGCCAATAATAGCCATTATACTGACCGGTCGGTTCAGACCTCTGAGAGGTAATTTTTGTGCGCAAACCACTACCCAAACCCGTTGCGGCCCTCTTGGCCCTCGCTGTTGCCGGCAGTCTGGCGGCCTGCAGTCTTGAACCCAAGTTACGAGTGCCGCCTGCGCCTTCCGACAAAATGCCTTATACGGCGGGTAAAAGTCCGGTAAAAACCATAGCGCCCGGCGGTATGGCCGGAGCAGCTCAGGAAATCCAGTATGGCACTGAGCTGCATGAACAATGGTGGAAACTGTTCCACTCCAAAGCCCTGGATACCCTCATCAGCGTGGGGCTGAAAAACAGTCCGACCATTGCGGCTGCCCAGGCCCAAATGCGCGAAGCCCAGGCCACCGCGCGCGCCAATGCCAGCATTTTTTATCCGCAGGTTACTGGCACCCTGCAGGCCACTCGCAGCAAAAGCACGGCCGCCACTTTTGGTGGTAGCGGGGGCATCCACTACGGATTGATCAACGGCTCGCTGGGGGTGTCTTATTACCCGGACATTTTTGGTGTTAATCGTCTGGTCTATCGCAACAGCGAAGAGCTGGTGAAATACCAACAGTGGCAGTTGGAAGCCGCAAAACTGACCCTGACCGGCAACATTGTCACCACCGCCATTGATGAAGCGGCTACCGCAGAACAAATCCAGGCTACCAGGGCCATCATCGCCCACGAAAAAAAGCTGCTGGAACTGACCGAAAATCAGTATCGTGCCGGTGCCGTCGACTATAGCACCGTCATGACCCAAAAAAGTCAGATGGCCAGTGAAGCCGCCACCCTGCCGCCGCTGGAACAACAATTGGCCGTCTATCGCCATGAACTCGCCATTCTCGTTGGGGCATTTCCTGCGAATGTCAAACGCCAGAATTTTACGCTGAGCGATCTGAAACTGCCGGAAAAACTGCCCGTCAGCTTACCGTCGCAGCTTCTCCAGCAAAGACCGGATATCCGCGCCGTAATGGCCCAGATGAAAGCGGCAAATGCGCAGATAGGGGAAGCGCGCGCGCAGTTTTATCCGACCGTCAAACTGACCGCCGCATTCGGCAACGCCGCCAGCAATCCCAACATATTTTTTGATCCCATCAGCAGCATCTGGAGCCTGGTCGGGTCCATGTCCCAGCCTTTGTTTGAAGGTGGCAAGCTGGAAGCCCAGAAAGCCGAGGCCCATGCCGCCTATGATGTGATTTACGCCAACTACCGCAGCACCGTGCTCAACGCTTTTGATCAGGTGGCCAACAGCTTGCGGGCGGTGGAACACGATGCCCAGACCCTCGCCGCCCAGCGTGAAGCGCTGTCCGCTTCCCGGGAAGCACTCAAACTGGCGCAGGCCAGTTATCGCGCTGGTGCCAGTGATTATCTGACCCTGCTGACGGCTGAAGTCCAGTACAACACCGCCAAAATTGCCGAGATCAAGGCACAATCCCAGCGTTATCAGGATAGTGCCGCATTACTCGTGGCTTTGGGGGGTGGCTGGTGGAACAAGCCGGATCAGAAGTCAGCGACTACGCCTAAACCTTCTTGAACCTTTTTATTGATCGCAGCCATCCTCTGCGGAGACTGAAACATGAAAAAAGCATTTGTGATTGTCATTATTGGCTTGCTGATTGTTTTTGGCGGAATTTTTGGCTTCAAAGCCTTCGTCAACCATAAAATTGCCGAAGCGATGGCGCATTTGCCTGCACCAGTGGTTACGGTCAGTGCGGCCACTGCGAAAATTGCCCACTGGCATCCCCATCTGCGCGCTGTTGCCTCGCTGACGGCCGTGCAGGGAGTAGATGTCGCCCCTCAGATTGCCGGCAATGTGACCGCCATTTATTTTCGATCCGGCCAGTATGTACAGGCAGGGACGCCGCTGCTGCAGATTGACAACTCCACGCAATTGGCCCAACTGGCCAGTGACCAGGCGCAACTGCGGCTGGCTTCCAGCAATTTGCAGCGTACCAAAGAGTTAATCGCCACCAAGGCCGCCAGCCAGGCCCAGTTGGATGCAGCCCAGGCGACCTATCAGACGGATCAGGCTGCCATCAAGGATATTCAGGCGACGCTGAACAAGCTGACCATTCGCGCGCCCTTCAGTGGTTATCTCGGCATCCGCCAGGTGAATGTGGGCCAGTATCTGACTCCCGGCACCAAAATAGTGGACCTGCAGTCCTGGAGCCCGCTCTACGCCAACTTCACGTTGCCGCAAAGCGATCTCCAGAATATTCAGGTCGGAACTCCGGTGCAGATCCAAACCGACGCCCTGCCCGGTCAAACCTTTTCCGGAAAAGTGACGGCTCTGGGTTCTGCCGTCAACAGCACTACCCGACAGATAGAAGTACAAGCCACCATCGATAACCCCAAAAATCAGCTCCGGCCAGGACTGTTCGGGGAATTGACGGTGGTGCGGAATACCACTGAAAAAGTCCTTGTCGTGCCAGTATCTGCCATTTCCTATAGCACCTTTGGCGATTATGTTTACGTCATTCATGAAGAGAAAAAGGATGGCAAAACCCAGGAAACCGCCGTGCAACAGGTCATCAAACCCGGCAAGCAGCGCGACGGCATGGTGGAAATACTCTCCGGATTGAAGCAGGGCGACATAGTGGTCACTGCCGGCCAGGTCAAACTGGTCAACGGCAGCCTTGTTACCATCAGTCACGCGCGCAGGGCTAGCTCATGAAATTTACGGATATTTTTGTTCGTCGCCCGGTACTCGCCACGGCGTTGAGTCTGGTGATTTTCCTGCTGGGTCTCCATGCCTACACCATGATGACCGTCCGGGAATATCCGGCCCTGGTCAACACCGTCGTCACCGTCACCACGGCTTACCCCGGTGCCAGTCCCAGCACCGTGCAGGGCTTTATTACTGCACGTCTTGAAAAGGTCATTGCCAGCGCTCCGGACATCAACTACATGACCTCCAACAGTGCGGAGGGGTCCTCCACCATTACGGTGTACATGAAGCTGAATTACAGCCCCAGTGCCGCAGTGGCCAACATTCAGTCCAAAGTCCAGCAGGTGACTGATCAGTTGCCCAAGGGTAGCCAGTTGCCCGTGATCAACGTCACAGTGGGCGATACAACGGATTTGATGTATATCGCTTTTTACGGAAATCAACTCAGCCAGCAACAGATTACTGATTACTTGCTGCGCGTGGCGCAACCGCGTCTGGCCTCGGTACATGGTGTTGGTGAGGCCCAGATTTTGCCTCCTGGTGCGGGCAACGGGAATACCTATGCCATGCGCGTCTGGCTGAACCCGCAGAAAATGGCCGCACTCAATGTGACCGCTGCCCAGGTTTCTCAAGCCTTGACAGCCAATGACTTCATCTCGGCCGTGGGGCGGACCCGGGGCAAAACCGTACAAAACACCATTGTGGCCACTACCAGCCTGCACAATGTCAGTGAATTCCGTGACCTGGTCATCAAACAGTCGGGTAACACCCTGATTCGCCTGAAAGATGTCGCCCATGTTGAACTCGGCGCCCAGAATTATGACTCCCAGGCATTTTTTGACGGTAAACCGGCGGCATTCATCGGCATTCAGGAATCCCCCTCTGCCAATTCTCTGGATGTAGCCGCAGGGGTAAAAAGTTCGCTGGCAAAACTTGAAAAGAGCCTGCCACCCGGCATGCATGCGGCGATTCCTTATGACGCCAGCACCTTTATTCATGCCTCCATTGATGAAGTAATGATGACTATTGGGATCACTCTGGCGGTGGTCGTGCTGGTTATCTTCCTCTTCCTCGGCTCATTCCGGGCGGTGGTCATACCGGCTGTAGCCATACCCCTGTCCATTGTCGGTGCGGGCCTGATCATGTGGTCATTGGGCTTCACCATCAATCTGCTGACTCTGCTGGCAGTGGTGCTGGCCATTGGACTGGTGGTGGATGATGCCATTATCGTTGTGGAAAACGTGCATCGCCATATTGATGAAGGTAAAAGCCCCTTTGATGCCGCCTTGTTGACCGGGCGCGAACTGGGTGGTCCCATTATCGTCATGTCCACCACCTTGATTGCGGTGTTTGCGCCGATTGGCTTTATGGGTGGACTGACCGGCAGTCTGTTTGGAGAATTTGCCTTTACCCTGGTAGCAGCGGTACTGATCTCCATGATTGTGGCTTTGACGCTGTCGCCAATGCTCTCCAGCAAGGTCTTGAAACCCACCAGGGAACACGGCTTTGAACACTTCATCGATCAGCGCTTTGTCGGTTTAAGAGCTTTTTATGATCGACTTCTGCACGGTGTCCTGAATTTTGTTCCCGTAGTCATGCTCTTTGCCATAGTCGTTTTCGGCAGCATTTACTTCCTGTTCTCCACTTCCAAATCGGAACTGGCGCCACAGGAAGATCAGGGCATTATTTTCACTGCCGGCACTGGTGGTCCGACTATCACCCCGGACCGGCTGGCTCATTACGGCAAGCAGATTTTGAAGGTGTTCAATGAGTATCCGGAAAAAAAGGCGACCTTCATGGTCACTGGAATTTCCGTCGGCAGTGGTGGTGGAACCAATAGCCTTTTTGCAGGCATGCGTTTGACCAACTGGTCTGATCGTTCGGTTACGGCCATGCAGATTCAGCCCAAATTGCAGCAGCAATTGCAAAGCGTGCCCGGGCTGCAGGTAGCCTCTTTCTTGCCGCCACCTTTACCAGGATCTGCGGGCGGCCTGCCGGTACAATTTGTTCTGCAAAGCCCCGGCAGCTACGACAAAATCGATCAGGTGGCCGATCAGGTCATTGCCAAGGCCTACCAGAGTGGCATGTTCTTCTATGTGACCAAGGACCTGCGCATTGACAATCCGGAACTGGTGCTGAAAATCCATCGCAATATTGCCGCCAATCTGGGTTTGACCATGGCGGAAATTGCCCAGGATCTGCAACCTTTGCTGGGCGGCAACTATGTCAACCGCTTTGACATGGAGGGACGCAGCTACAAGGTTATTCCCCAGGTGCCGGACAAGTTCCGTACGGACCCGGAGGCCCTCAAGGAATATTATATTGCCACGGCAACGGGTCAAATGGTGCCCCTGTCAACAGTCGTATCCATCGAAACCAAGGTCGAACCCCAGTTCCTGCCGCAGTTTCAACAGCTTAACTCGGTCACCATTCAGGCGGTTCCCAAGCCGGGGGTAAGCATGGGGCAATCCCTGAACTTCTTCCGGAGCACGGCTGAAAAAATCATGCCCAAGGACTTTTCAGTCAACTACGCCAGCCAGTCGCGCGAGTACATGCAGGAAAGTGGTGGATTGCTGACCACTTTTGCACTGGCTATCATCCTGATTTACCTGCTGTTGGCGGCTCAGTTTGAAAGTTTCCGCGACCCCTTGATTGTGCTGATCACCGTTCCCATGTCCATCAGTGGTGCGCTGATATTTGTCAGCCTGGGCCTGGCCTCCATCAATATTTACACGGAGGTGGGGCTGATCACCCTGATCGGTTTGATTGCCAAGCAGGGTATTCTGATTGTGCAGTTTGCCAATGAAATCCAGCGCCACGAGGGCTTGGGCAAACGCGATGCGGTGGAAAAGGCGTCGAGTATTCGTCTGCGTCCGATTCTGATGACCACCGGAGCCATGGTACTCGGGGTTCTCCCCCTGCTCCTCATGAATGGACCCGGCGCCGTCAGTCGTTTCCAGATGGGCCTGGTCATTTTCACCGGCTTGGGCATTGGCGCGCTATTCTCGCTGTTCGTGGTACCTGCCATGTATATGGTGCTGGCCAAGAATTTGCGGGGGAGCGAAACCCCGGCTGAGCCTGCTTCCTGAAGCGGGTCTTCTGAGGGAGCAGGCCGGATACTGCCCCCCTGAACAGGGCGGGTGGCCGGGAGGCTTGCAGCGACTTTGGCCCGCGCCGTTGTTGTTCTTGGCGAAAGCCTGCGCCCGTCAGGAGAGCTGTTTGAGCCCGCAGGGCGAGTTCTCTCCTGACAGCAGGATGAGCCTTAATGTGAAACAACGCGCAGC
>DYJM01000107.1 GCA_020723125.1 Acidithiobacillus ferrivorans | reverse complement strand
TTATCCAAAGCGAAATGCCCCGAGAATTCGGCGTGATCCAGCACATGCCCCAAACCGTGCATTTCGCGGGCACGGGGATCTGCTGCAGGGGGCGGGCCAAGCTGGTCGGCGTCATGGCCTGGCGTATGCAATCTCGCCTTTACCGCCTCCCAATCAGCCCCTTCGGCGAGACCCAGTGTGGCTTTGTCCGTCGCCAGAAGCAGGAAATCATAATGCTGCAACCGGTGATCAGCCGCTGCCTCAGGGGGGCGGTAACCCAAGGTTCCGAAACTGTTACGTCCGGTGAGGATGCCATCGGGGAGTGGCCCCCCCTCGGGTAACCCTTCGATCGTTGGAGAAATATCGTAGAGCAACCAATGTACCCGTTGACCCGGTTCCGCTTCCCGATGTTCCATGAGCAACACCAGACTCTTGGTGTTGGGGGGAAGATGTTGCCAAAAAATGGACGGGGTCCTGCCTTCACCGGGATGGGCGAAGCGTCTGGGAATCCAGTCTTCTGGATCAATTCCGGTACTGAATACTTTCATTTCTGCTGCCATGTCTGCCTCCTCACTCGCGTGCGGGCTGTTGGCCAAAACATCGTCAAACGCTGCAAGCGCTACGCCCGCAAAAAAACAACCAACCCCTATGATGTTAGCAGAAAATGGGCACTCGCGATGGCCGCAGGGCAAGTCATACGGTGCAGATCAACAGCCAAGCCCTGAACAATGAATTGGGGTCAGGGGAGCTCCATGCCCATCAGATCATCCCAGTTTTCCCGACGCCGAATGAGGCGATGCTGATGACCATGGACCAGCACCTCGGGGGGGCGAGGCCGAGTATTGTAGTTGCTGCTCATGGCAAAGCCGTACGCACCGGCGCCCATAATGGCCAGCAACTGTCTGGCCTCCGCCCGAACGGGGCGATCCTTGGCGATGAAGTCGCCGCTTTCGCAGATCGGCCCAACCACATCCATGACCTGCCCGGCTGCCGCATCCTGGCGGAGTGGCAAAATATCGTGCCAGGCCCCATAAAGAGCGGGGCGCAACAAATCATTCATGGCAGCATCCACCACACAAAACTGCTTGCTGCCATTATCCTTGAGGTATTCCACCCGGGTCAGCAGAACTCCTGCATTCCCCACCAGGGCCCGGCCCAGCTCTACCGCCCTCTTGACGGCCAAGCCCTGCAAGGCCTGGTTGAGAACCTCCGCATAATCCGCAGGACTGGGCGGGTTCTCATCGTGATAACGAATACCCACCCCACCCCCGAGATCCAGATGCTCCAGGGTAAGGCCCTGGGCAGAGAGGTCTTCATAGAGGGCACGCACCCGCGTCACCGCTTCGCCGAGGGGCGCAAGATTGAGTAATTGGGACCCGATATGACAGGCTATGCCCTTGAGCTCCAGAGCAGGATGTTTTGCGGCCTCCAGGTAGAGAGTCCGCGCAGCATCCATGGGTATCCCGAATTTGCTTTCCTTAAGGCCGGTAGCAATATACGCATGGGTGCCGGGGTCCACATCCGGATTCACCCGCAGGGCAATGGGCGCGCGCAGGCCCATATCAGCAGCAATATCGGCAATTCGCCACAACTCTGCAGCAGACTCCACATTGAGACAGGCAATACCGGCAGACAGGGCGGCACGAATTTCATCGGCAGACTTGCCTACGCCCGAAAAAATGATTTTCTCCGCTGCGCCTCCCGCCCGCAGCACCCGTTCAAGTTCTCCGCCTGAAACAATGTCAAAACCGGCACCCATTTCGGCAAATAAACGCAGCACCGCCAGATTACTGTTGGCTTTGACGGCATAACACACCTGCGTGCCGTCACCCAGTGCGTTACTGAAGGAATGGTAACGCTCGCGCAGCGCTGCCTCGGAATATACATAGCAGGGCGTGCCATAATGCCGGGCGAGGGTGGCGAGAGATAGATCCTCGCAGTACAAGTCCCCCTGATGGTAATGGAAGGGGTTCATGGCCGCGCAGCACTCCCCGTGGCACTGCTGGTCAGGCTGATTGGTGCCGGCGCGACAGCCGCATGGGCGGCAGGATGTGCCGGAGGGGGTGGCGGCAGGCTCAGTGGCGTCTTCCGTCCACAGCCCGCCAGACCGAGGACCAATACCCAGACGAAGATCACAGCGGCCAGGGATTTCATGCCGACTGCTCCTCAGCCAGGCGCACACGGGCACGGGCGATGGCCGCCCGCACCTGATCAGGTGCGGTTCCGCCGAGATGATTACGGGCCGCAAGCGAGCCTTCCAGGGTCAGCACCTGATAAACCTCTTCGGTAATAAGCGGGGACAGGGCCTGCAAGTCAGGCAAGGGCATGGCTTCCAGGCCTATATTGCGGTCCTGGGCGAGACGCACGGCTTTACCCACCACCGCATGCGCATCACGGAAAGGCAAACCTTTACGCACCAGGTAATCGGCCAGATCCGTAGCCGTGGCATAACCGCGTTCTGCCTGGGCGCGCATGACTGCGGGGCGGGTTTGCAGGCCCGGCAACATGCGACTCATGATTTCGACGCTGGCCCGCACCTGATCCAGCGCATCAAAAAAAGTTTCCTTGTCTTCCTGATTGTCGCGATTGTAAGTCAGGGGCTGGCCCTTCATCAGCACCAGCATGGCGACCAGATCACCGACCACCCGACCGCTTTTGCCGCGAATGATTTCCGCCACATCCGGATTTTTCTTCTGGGGCATGATGCTGGAACCCGTACAAAAACTGTCCGGGAGATCAATGAAGCCAAAAGGTGCGGACATCCACAAAATCAATTCCTCGGATAAACGCGATAAATGGACGGCAATCATGGCCAGATCAGCCAGCACTTCCATGACAAAATCCCGGTCGGAAACGGCGTCCAGACTGTTTTCCGCGACGGCATCAAAACCCAGTTGCCGCGCCACATCCCAACGATCAATCGGGAAAGTGGTACCTGCCAGAGCCGCCGCACCCAGGGGCAGCACATTTACCCGTTTACGGGCGTCCTGGAGACGCTGGGCATCGCGCTGAAACATTTCAACATAGGCCATGCAGTGGTGGCCGAAGCTGACCGGCTGCGCCACCTGCATATGGGTCAGGCCGGGCAGGATGGTTTCCACCTCGCGCTCGGCCAGGTCCACAAATACTCCCTGCAGATGGCGCAGAGCGGCGACCAGATCATCCACACAGGAGCGGGTATAGAGGCGCAGGTCAGTGGCCACCTGATCATTGCGGGAACGGCCCGTGTGCAGCTTCTTCCCCACGTCCCCGATGATTTCCGTCAAACGGGATTCAACATGCATGTGAATATCTTCGAGGCTGTCGACAAAGGGCAGGCGCTGTTCGGCAATTTCCTGCTCCACCTGCTGCAGTCCAGCGACAATGGCTTCCACCTCGCTGGCGGTCAGCACGCCAACCCGCCCCAACATGCGGGCATGGGCTTGCGAACCACGGATATCCTCTGCATATAACCGGCTGTCCACCTGAATGGATGCCGTGAATGCTTCCACCAAACTATCCGTACCCGCAGCGAAGCGCCCGCCCCACATTTTTTCACTCATGCCCGCACCTCCTTTCTGCCCGCGACTATAACGAAAACACCAGCGCTTACGCCAGCATTACCCCATGCTTCCCGCCAAAAACAGCAGTTGGCCCGGGGGCTTTGCTGCAACTTTGGCAAAACAGCCGAGGCCTTGCTACAGTTAGTCTGCTGAACACCGAGAGGGACCGAAGCAATGAAGCAAGAGCAATCATCCCAAAGCTGGCGCTGGCTGATCGTGGTCATTATTGTGCTGCTGATCGCCGTGCTGGCTTTTTTCTTTTGGCAGCATGAGCAATCGGTCCGACAGACCCAAAAAGCAGCTGAAGCGGTCGCCGCCGTAAAGCTCGCAGCACCGACAGTATCTACGGTGTCCGTGGCCAACTTTCCGGTGGGAAAAACCATTTCTCAGGAAGGCTCCCTGCAAGGTCCCCTCAGTGGCAAATGCGGCAATATTGCCTGGCACGATCTCAGCCCTGCCGCCGAAGCCAATCTCCGCAAGTTGTGCGCGGCGCAAAAACCGACACCCTGAACGGATCGGTTCAGTACGGCTGACGCAAGGGCAGGATCAGTTCGGCAACCAGGCCGCCATCAGGGGCATTGTACAAATTCAACTGCCCGTTATGGTAGGCCATGACCCGTTCGACTATGGCCAGACCCAGGCCAATGCCGCCGCCCTTACCCGCCTGGGCGAAAGGGGCCCGCACACTTTGTAGCTGGGATTCGGCAATCCCTGAACCATGATCCCGCACCCGGATCAGCATTTGCTGGCCGACTTTTTCGGCATAAATATCTACGGGTCCCTCACCGTGCACCTGGGCATTATCAATCAGATTTTGCAGAGCCCGCGCCAAACCGACCTCCTGGATGGCCAATTTCGGCAAAGGACCGGGCGCAGGATGCCAGCGCACTTCGGCCTGCTGACGCAGCAGCAGTTGCTGCAACCAGCTCCCGATATCGGTTTCCACCAACAGCTCGCGTTCGCCACTGCGCGCATATCCCATGAACTGATGGATGACTTTGTCCATTTCCTGAATATTGTCGATGATTTCCTGCCGGGCTTCTTCCTCAGCTGGCAGAAACTCCGCACTTAAACGCATCCGCGTCAGAGGCGTCCGCAAATCATGGGAAACGCCCACCAGAACCATTTCCCGCTCTCGCCACAAACGCTGCAGGTCGCGCAGGGTCTGATTGAACCTTTCCGCCAGACGCCGTAAATCCGCAGGCCCGGCTTCTGGCAAATCCCCCAGGGTATCCCCGCTGCGCAAGCGGTCTACGCCCTGCATCAAACGCGTCAGGGGGCGGGTAACCTGGCGGACAACCAAATACGCGCCCAACCAGGACAAGAGCAGAATGGCAGCGAGCTTGAACCAGGGCAGAGGTAATCCTGCCGGACGTGGCATCGGCATGGCCAGAGCCAGGGCCGCACCGGGATGGGTCTGCAACCACAGGGTCCCGGAGCGCCAATCAAAACGCAACAGGGCATCCGGCCAGCCCATCTGCCGGAGTTGCTGCAGGGCATTGACCAAGCGGGGAATTCGGGGATTGCGCCCGCTCATCGCGCTGGCTGGCAACACCTGCAAACCCTGTCGGGACAAAACCGGCTGAATGGCGGCCCGCTGGGCAGGACTGAGGGTCTCGCTGAGGGTCAGAACCTGCGCCCAATTCTGGGCCATATGCGCCGCCTGGGGGTTGGCCTGATAAATATTAAAAAACCAGTAGACGGCCAACTGACTCAGAAAAAGCAATCCGGCAATAATCAGAAACATCCGGTTAAACAGGGTATCCGGCCACCAGAATTGATTTTTTTTCATGATCCTTATCCCAATGCGCTTTGTGACGAGGACATTCTGAACCAACAGAGCGCGATGTCGGAGAAGCACCGCCCCGGCCTTGCCCAAAATGCCCTCGTCAAAAAGAACCCTTTAACCTAAAAACGGCAGTTGCCGGG
Source organism: Acidithiobacillus ferrivorans (assembly GCA_020723125.1). Classification (GTDB taxonomy): domain Bacteria; phylum Pseudomonadota; class Gammaproteobacteria; order Acidithiobacillales; family Acidithiobacillaceae; genus Acidithiobacillus; species Acidithiobacillus ferrivorans_A. The sequence continues at coordinate 58 of DYJM01000107.1, read as the reverse complement.
GGTTGCTTTGCAGCGTGTTTCGAGCCGTTGTTGTTCTTGGCGAAATCCTGCGCCCGTC
>DYJM01000106.1 GCA_020723125.1 Acidithiobacillus ferrivorans | reverse complement strand
ATGATCTGAATCTGCAACAATGTGACTACGACGCACTGCACACTGGAAATCCTCATCCTAAGTTTCGCCTAATTCCATCATGACATACTGACTGAAGGGTGGCTAACAGGCAGCCCGATTACGAGCCCTCAACCTTCAGGGAGCATTGGATTTATGGCATTACGATTATGGTCAGCCTTCACGGTTGGCCTTTTGTTACTGCTGACAGGATGCGCGCATTATCAGGCAGCGCCTTTACCTGAGCATCTGTCCTCCAGGCAGGATCTGCATCAGAAAATGTCAGCGGCATTGGCGCGCATGCATCCCCATGTCCAGTCAATGGATTTGCAGGGACCATTTTCCGGAAAGGATCTTGGGGCGATTGCGGTGTTGCTCAACCCGCAGTTGCGAGCCATGCGGGCCAATCTGGGGGTCGCCCAGGCGCAGGTTTTTGCGGCCGGACTGCTTCCCGATCCCCAACTGTCACTCAGTGCGGACTTGCCCAGCAATGTCGCAGCCGGTTATTACAATGCCTATAGCATGGGTTTGAGTTGGAGCCTCGCCAGTCTGTTTACCCGCTCAGCCAATCTGGATATTGCCCGCGCCCAGCAGAAATCCGTGCAATATCAGGTCGCTTGGCAGGAGTGGATGCAAGCTGGTAATACGCGCGTACTTGCCCGTCAGCTTTATTATTTGCAGGCGCAGGAAGCAGTCGCGGCAGCAGCGGCCAGGACCACCGGGAAATTGTATCAAGCCGCCGCTGAAAATTTACGTCTGGGGGATACCACCATCACTACCGCTTCACTGCGGCAAATTGCCTGGCTGGATAGTCAGGACCGGGCTTTGGCCTTACGTCGACAAGTCACGGATACCCGCCAGAAGCTCAACCAGGCTATTGGTTTGCCCCCGAAAATGACGCTCGACATAAAGCCCCCGCAGCTTTGGAAACGCATGCCCGATGCGGCGTCATTAGTGAAATTGGCCGACCAGCACCGCCTGGATCTGGTGGCCCTGCGGGCCGGTTATCAGGCGCAGGAAGCCCGGGTACGGAGGGCTATTCTGGGACAATATCCGGGTTTCAGCATCGGTTTCGGAAAGGCTGCGGATACTTCCAATATACAAAGCTACAGTCCGAGTTTGACCCTGGATATTCCCCTCTGGAACCGGAATCGCGGGGCCATTGCCGAAAGCGAGGCTACCCGTACTCAACTGCGGGCAGCCTATAGCGCTCGTTTGTTTCAGACCCGCGCCGACATTTACCGTCTGGTTGCGGATCTCCACCGTCTGGCCCAGGAAATCCTGACCCTGCAGCAACAGGTTCCGGACCTGGAGAAAGCCGAAAACCGCTTACGCAAGGCGGCTGCCGAACATGACGTGACCTTGCTGGATTATGAAACCATACGCAGCCAGTCCCTGGCGAAGCGTCTGCAATTACTGGCGCTGCAGGAGTCCTATGCCGCCCAGCAGGCCGCTCTGGAAATGGCGGTTGGCGTACCTTATGCCGATTGGGAGAGTCAGAAATGAGAACATGGTTTTCGGGCGGAAAAATTCTGGCCTGGGGATGCTGCCTGTGCTTGCTGTTTGCGGGGTCTGCCGGGGCAGAGGTTTCCGCTCTGGTAAAAGTTACGCCAGCGCGCATGATGTCCATGGCCGATCAGCTGCGGGTCTACGGTACCGTAGAGTTTGCGCCGGAAGATGGCAGGACCATCGTGCTGCCAGCCGAAACCCTGGTCAATCAGGTGTTGGTGGCTGCCGGGCAGAGGGTCAGGCAAGGACAACCTTTGCTGCAGATACAGGCTTCGGTCAGCGATCAACTGCAACGGAAACAGGCGGAAATTGCCCTGAAATTCGCCATTGCCGACCAGCAACGGGTGGCAAGCCTGCGCCAGCGCCAACTGGCGACCAATAGCCAACTGCAGGCGGCCGATCAATCTCTGGCCCGGGCGCGGGCCGCCTTGCAGGATATCCAGTTGCGGCTGCAACAACTGCAAAAAGGACAAGTCTCTGCGCCCATCAACGGGGTGGTGACCATCGTACATGTCCATCAGGGTGATCTCGTCCCCGCTGGCCAGCCTTTGCTCAGTTTGAGTACGGCTAATGCCCTGCGTGTAGTGTTGGGAGTAGAGCCAGCAGATTTGGCGCGCATACAGGTGGGAGATTCCGTGCAGCTGCTCCCGGTATATGGAGGGCAGGCAGCGGTGCAGGGAAAAATCCGGCAGATTTATCGTCAGATCGATCCGCAAACCCGACTGGCCCAGGTGGTGGTCCCTTTACCTGCAAGCCCCGATTTAATGCCGGGTGCCATGCTGCAGGCGGAAATTATTCTGCATCGACAAAAGGTTGTGGCGGTTCCGGAAAGTGCGGTTCTTCAGCAAGACGGTAGATCCTATTGTTTCGTGGATGTGGCGGGCAAAGCCCAAAAACGCTGGGTGAAAACCGGTTGGCAGCAGGATGGCTGGATTGCGGTCAAGCAAGGGCTGAGCGCGGGGGATTCGGTGGTCAGTCTCGGCAACTATGAGCTGAAAAACGGTATGGCCTTGCGGATAGAAGGGAAATCCTGATGGGTGCCTGGTTACTGCAGCATCGGCGTTCCATGCTTTTCCTGTTGCTGGTGTTGGTTCTGGCGGGTTTGATGGCCGCCATGAAAATGCCGGTGGCCCTGTTTCCCAATGTGGTTTTCCCACGGATCGAAGTCTCGGTAAATTCCGGGAACATGCCCATTCAACAGACGGAAATTGCGGTCACCCGGCCGTTGGAACAGGCCTTGCGGGCGGTTCCCGGTGTCGAGCGCATCCGTTCTACCACGGCGCGTGGTGCCGCCGATGTATCTGTGCAGTTTGCCTGGGGCAGCAACATGACCGAAGCTTTGTTGCAGGCGGAATCGGCAGTCAACAAGGTATTGCCCGCTTTGCCGCCAGACACCCGGTTTACGGCGCGGCGCATGGATCCGACGGTGTTTCCGGTGCTGGGTCTGTCGCTGACATCGGATCATCTGGATCCGGTCGCCCTGCGTCGCTATGCCGAATATGACCTGCGGCCGCTGCTGCTGGCTATCCACGGTGTGGCGCAGGTCGAAGTGCAGGGCGGGGCGCGTGAGGAATATCAGGTGCTGGTGGATCCCATGCGTTTGCAGAGTTATGGGCTGCGTCTGACGGCGGTGGAGCAGGCACTGAGTAACGGCAATGTCATTACCGCCGTGGGTCGCTTGCAACGTCACTACCGCCTCTATCAGATTCTGAGTGAAAGCCCCCTGAAAAATGTGCAGGATATCCGTCATATCGTACTGAAGACCGGTACGGCCGGGGTCGTGGACCTGGCCGATGTGGCCGAGGTTCGGGTAGGAACGGCACCCCAGTGGACCACCGTGACGGCCAATGGCAAAAACGCTGTGCTGGTCAATATCAAACAGCAGATGGGCGCCAATACGGTGGCCATTGATCAGGCTATCCGGATTCTGTTGCGCAAGGATGCCAAGAGCATTCCGGCAGGGATAAAGCTGAGTATCTGGTACGATCAGAGTCAGTTGATTACAGCCGCTGCATCCAGTGTGCGGGATGCCATTTTTATCGGCGCAGCTTTGGCGGCTCTGGTGCTGCTGGTATTTTTGCGGAACTTGCGGCTGACCTTCATTGTGGCCATTGTGCTGCCCAGCGTGCTCCTTGCCAGTGTGCTGATCCTTTATGTGTTGCACCAGAGCTTTAACATCATGACGCTGGGGGGTATGGCAGCAGCCGTAGGCCTGGTGGTAGATGATGCCGTGGTCATGCTCGAACACATCATGCGCCGCATTACCGAGAACCCCGGTGAAGGTAAGCCGGTGTCCGTGCTGCATTCTGCCCTGGAAATGAGTAAACCGCTGGCGGGCTCATCGGCAGCAACCATCATCATTTTCATACCGCTGGCCTTTTTATCCGGGGTTACCGGTGCTTTTTTTCAGGCATTGGCCATTTCCATTGCAGCGGCCCTGCTGGTGTCCTTTCTGGTGGCTTATCTGGCGGTGCCCCTCCTCGCCGATCTGCTCCTGAGACCCCGGGATGCCAGGCAGGCCGAACATCAGGGCCGTTTTTTGGCCTGGTTCAGCCGCATGTATGGGCATTATCTGGAAAAACTGTTGCGGCGACCATTGTTTTTATCTTTGATTGTGATGGTCTTTCTGCTGTTGGGAGGATGGTCCTACACCCAGGTGGGCAGCGGTTTCATGCCCGCGATGGACGAGGGAGGCTTCGTGCTGGATTATACTGCTGCTCCTGGTACTTCTCTGGCGGAAACGGATCGACTGCTGGATCAGGTACAGCAGATTCTCGCCCAGAATCGGGATGTGGCCAGTTATTCACGGCGCACGGGTCTGCAGTTGGGCGGAGGCATCACCGAAGCGAACACCGGAGACTTTTTCATCCGCCTGAAGGCGCAGCGACAGCACACCATCTGGCAGGTGATGCAGGCCGTTCGCGCACAGATTCATAATCAGGTTCCGGGGTTGCGGGTGCAAACGGGGCAACTGATGGAAGATCTTATCGGTGATTTAACCGCTGTCCCTCAGCCTGTCGAAATCAAGCTCTTCGGTGCGGATCCCCACACGTTGCAAAAATTGGCTAGGCAAGTGGCTGGACAAATCCGGCAGGTGCCGGGTGTTGTCGAGGTGTTTGACGGGATTACCATTGCCGGTGACGCCGTTGATATTCATGTGGATCCGGTGAAGGCCGCCCTGGCGGGAATGACTCCCGGTCAGGTCAGCAGCCAGTTGCAAACCTTGATGGAGGGCCGCGTGGTCAGTCGAATACCCCAAGGCCAGGAAATGATCGGGGTCCGGGTTCGAGCGCCCCATGCACTCTGGAGTGAAATTCACCGCCTGCGACAACTCCCCATAATCGCTCCCGATGGGCATTATCTGACCCTGGGGCAGGTGGCCGAAATTCGTATGCAGTCCGGGCAGGCAGAACTGAATTCCGAAAACCTCAAACCCATGGTCGCGGTGACGGCCCGTATCGAGGGGCGGGCGATGAGCACGGTGATGGGCGAGGTGAAGGCCCGTCTGGCCCACCTGCAGTTACCCCGAGGGGTCTACCTGCAATATGGCGGATTGTATCGCGAACAACAACAGTCCATGCGCGAACTGGCGCTGGTGCTGCTGGCGGCCATTCTGCTGGTGACGGTGCTGCTCCTGTTTCTCTACGAGCGCTTTACCGTGGTTGTGAGTATTCTCGCTACGGCGCTTCTGGCTTTGGGCAGTGTGTTTATCGGCCTGTGGCTGACCGGCACCGAGCGCAATATTACCGCCATGATCGGGATGACCATGATTGTTGGCATTGTCACGGAAACGGCGATTTTCTTTTTCGCGGAAGCGCAGTCTGCGGAGTCTCACGAACTGGTTCGGGCTGGTAAGGCGCGGCTACGGCCGGTGCTGATGACGGCCATTATCGCCATTTTGGCCCTCATGCCGCTGGCCTTGGGGATGGGCGCCGGGGCACAGATGCAGGCGCCTTTGGCCATCGCCATCATTTCCGGATTGCTGGCTGAAATTCCCCTGGTACTGCTGGTGATGCCTGGAATTTACGCGTGGCTGGAAAGGTTTTCTAA